>VEPG01000085.1 GCA_012026975.1 Desulfuromonas sp.
GGACCTGTTGGAGCAGCAGTTTCAGGCGGTTGAGATCAGGCGCGCCGACGCCCTGGCCCGGCAGACTGAGCTGGCCGAGCATTTTGAGGCTTACGGATTGCCGTCGGCACCGGTAGAAATGGTCAAGCTCCAGCAGTTATGCCGCCGCAATGAAGAGCTGCTCAATCGTTATTACACCCTCTGCGATCAGCTCGGGGCAGGAGTGGGCGCGGCGCCCGCCGCCGGGAACGACAGGGGCGGGGACAAACACCTGCAGCCGGATGAACTGCCGGAGGCCGAGGCCCGTCTGGCCGAACTGGGCGAGAGCCTGCGCCGTCGCGAAGCGCGCCTTGCGGCCCTGCGCAATGGCACGGCGGATGTGGCGGCGGATGCTATGGCATCGTCGCTGGCAGGGCCAGCGTGGACGGAAAAACAATGGCTTCAGGCGATTGGCCAGCATCTGGAGCATCTGACTGCCGGCCGCCATCGCGAAGTAAGGCTGGAGGAAGGGCAGTTGCGGCTCGAGGCGGCACCAGGCCGTTGGGCTGCTCCCGCATCGTGCAGTCGGGGGACCAATGAAGCCCTGCTCCTTGCTGTCCGCCTGGCCTGTGCCCAGATGGCCGGGGGGGCTCTGCCGCTGGCGGTCGATGATCTGCCGGTGCACCTCGATGCAAAGCGCCAGCAGGCGGCCTTGCGCAACCTGGAACGGTTTGCCGCCGATCATCAGCTGCTGCTGGCCAGCAGCGACGAGGAATTGGTCAGACGGAGCGTCCGCGAACGCTGGCAGGTCATCAAACTGAAAATGTTCGCAGCCGAAAAATCCGTGGTTAAAGAGGTGGCCGACGATGCCGGACAACTGCATCTTTTGTAAGATCATCGCCGGGGAGATCCCCGGAACCTTCTTTTATCAGGATGAACAGGTGGTCGTGCTCGAGGATATCAATCCCCAGGCCCCTTTTCATCTGCTCATAGTACCCCGCAAGCACATCCGTACCACTGTCGATCTGACCACGGCCGATAATGCCCTGATCGGTCATGTGTTTCAGGTGGCGGGACGCATAGCCCATGACCTGGGAATTGCCGAGGATGGTTTTCGCGTGGTCAACAACTGCAATCCGGCTGCCGGCCAGACCGTCTGGCACATCCACTTTCACCTGTTGGGAGGGCGTGATCTGGGATGGCCGCCGGGGTAAGCCCGCTTGTGAGCATGACACTGGACAATCTTTCTGAATCTACCGAGCATCGTTATGGTCATTGCCGATAAATCAGCCGATTCCGGACAGCCCGCGCCGGAGCTCTACGATGAGCGTCGGGAGCATCGGCTGATCAACGAGATCCTGGAGTTGCTCGTCACCCATCATGGCGGCAGTCTCAGCGAGGAGATGCTCGATCGGTCGATCGACGATCTGCAGAGGGCCATCGCCACTGCTCGCGAGGCACACCGCCAGCAGGTGCGCAAATCCGGCGAACCCTACTTTTTCCATCCGTTGCGGGTCGCTCATCTGGCCGCACGCCACTGGATGGATTTCGCCTCGGTCATGGCTGCCCTGCTGCACGATGTGGTCGAGGATACCCCGACCACCCTCGATGAAATTCGGGGACAATTCGGCGCAGAGGTCGGCCTGCTGGTTGACGGCCTGACCAAGGTCGACGACAAACTGCTCAGCCGCGAGGCCCTCAAGGAACAGACCTATCGCAAGCAGCTGCTGCTGGCGGTCAGGGATGTCCGGGTCCTCTGCCTGAAATTCTGGGATCGCATCGACAACCTGCAGACCATCGGCGCCCTGAACCCCCGCAAGCAATCGCTGATCGCCGAAGAGACCCGCACCATCTACGTGCCGCTGGCACAGCATCTGGGGATGGGGAGGGTAGCCATTGACCTCGATGCGCTTTCCCTGACCATCCTTTACCCCACCCGCGCCCGCCGCTACCGGGCGGTCGTTGACGAAATGCGCCGCCGATACGAGGCGAGTCTTGGCCGCATCCGCTCGGAAATCCACAATATCCTCGAACACCACAAGCTGAATGCCTCCGTGGTCGATCGCTGGCGGCCTTTTTCGATTGCCGCGGCCCGTACCACAGCGAGGGGCCTCCCCTCGCTGTATACCCTCGATATCCTGGTTGACCGGACCATGGACGCCTACCTCGCGCTCGGCCTGCTGCACCGGCTTTATGCGCCGATTCCAGGGAAATTGCGCGATCATATCCATGCCCCCTCCCAGTTCGGCTACCAGGCGCTCAAGACCACGGTGCAGGCCCGCGAGCTGCGCCTGCGCGTCGAGATCACCACGCGCAAACTTTCCCGTTTCAATGAGGCCGGCGTCCTTGCCCCGGGGTTTGAATTCCGCCGGGCCAATTTCGAAGAACTGATGCGTTCGCTGGTTGAAGGGGAGTCCGCCTTCGACACCGAAAGCCTGCGGCTGGCCTCCGCTTCGATCCAGGTTTATACGCCGAAAGGGGAGGTGCGCTCCCTTCCCGAAGGGAGCAGTGCCCTGGATTTTGCCTTTACCATCCACGAACAGCTTGGCCTGTACGCATCCCGCGCCCGCATCAACGGCAAGATTCGCCAGCTCAAGGCGCGCTTGATGGATGGCGATCAGGTCGCCATCGAAACCGCCGAGCATCCGGTGGTTCTCCCCAAGTGGCTGGAGTGGGCCATCACTCCACGCGCCCGCAACAACATCCGTCGCTATCTGCGCAGCAAGGTTCGTCAGACCACCGGCCGCAAGCTCTCGGACGACAACTGAGATGACGTCTCGCCTTGCGGCCCTGGGCTTGCTGATTCTACTGCTGTTGCCGGCTGCCGTTGCTGCCGCCGATCATGCCACGGTCTTCATCTATCACCGCTTTGGCGATGCCCGTTATCCCAGCACCAATACCTCCCTGGCGGACTTCCGTGCGCACCTGAACACGCTTCGGACGGGAGGCTACACGGTGCTGCCGCTCTCCGAGATCGTCGACCGCCTGCGCAGCGGAGCTCCCCTGCCGGAGCGCTGCGTTGCCATTACCGTGGATGACGCCTTTCGCTCGTTTCTGCGCGGCGCGGTGCCGTTGCTGCGAGAATACGGCTATCCGGCGACCCTGTTTGTCAATACGGGGGAGATGGACGGACCGGACTACATGACCTGGGGGGATTTGCCGGGCTTGGCGAAAGATGGCATCGAGATTGGCAGCCACTCCGCCGCCCACGGCTATATGCTCGACCGGCGGGGGGGAGAAAGCGTTGCGGCATGGCGCGCCCGGGTCAAAGCCGAAATCCGCAATTCTCAAGAGGTTTTGACCGCCCGGCTTGGCCATGCCCCGCGTCTGTTCGCCTATCCCTATGGTGAGTTCAGCCGGGAATTGATCGAGGTGGTCCGTGAACTGGGCTTCGTCGCCGCGGTGGGACAGCAGTCGGGGGTGATGGGTCGCGGTCAGGATCTGTTTGCCTTGCCGCGCTTTCCTGCCGGCGGTGGCTACGGTTCCCTTGGGGAATTTCGCGACCGGCTCCGTTTCCGAGCCCTGCCGCTGAAGGTTCTGGCCCCGGCAGACACGCTGGTCGACGCACCCAATCCGCCGGTCTGGCGGGTGGCGCTGGATATCGGCCGGATCGATCCCCGGACTTTGCGCTGCTATGTGCCGGGACAGCCTCCCGCCCGGGTGACGGCCGTCGATCCGGCTGCCGGCATCTATGAAATCAGAGCGGTTGCGCCGTTGACGGACCGGCGCAGCAAATACACGCTGACGGCAACCGACCGCCAGGGGAACTGGGGATGGTACAGTCAGCTATGGGTTCGCCCAAAGCGTTGATGGTTTCCTGGTGGGAAATTCCGCGGCCTCGGCCTTGGTGGCGAGAAGTTCCGCCATGGTCGGGATGAAGGCGGGAGTGGAGGTTGGGTCGGTTGCCCGCAGGACTGCCTGATTGGTGCGCGACAGGTCATTGCTGCGGATAATGGCCCGTACATCGTTGATGTAATCGCCGTTGCGGGTTGAATAGGCATCGAGTCCGGAAGCGAGGATGGCGCCGTTGAGCGGCCGATCGCTGCGCCGCAGTTTGGCGCGCAGTTCGCGGAACTCGCGATAGGCATTGTGGGTGTTGAGGTTGCGCATATAACTGCGCACCGATTCAAAGAGGCTGCCGAACCGCTTGACTTCGTGGGTTTCCCCCGTGGGGCGGTTGGCCGGGACGATGCCGTTACCGGTGCGGTAGGTACGCTGCCCGAACAGGTTGTTCCCCTCGCGGGCAAAGCGCGAAGTGCCCCAACCGGATTCGGCGGCCGCCTGGGCCAGGACCAGCGACGGCGGCAGGATGTCGACCCGGTGCAGCAACAGGGCCCGGGCCCGGCGATCGGTCACCGGATCACCCTGCAGCTTGTAGTAGTCCGCCATTTCCTGAAGGCGTTTCTGCTCCTCTGCCGACAGGAGTCCCTTGTGGTCGTGCCGGGTAAACAGCACCTCGATTTCCTGGCGCTCGGCTTCGATCGCCTGATTGGCCATGAGCACCATCGGCAGCAGGCTGAGCAGGAAGGTGCGCTTCATCTCTTCCGGGCGCAGGCGGTGGTCGAGGTCCTCGGGGAAGCGGGTGACGATCAGCGGCGGCGCCCCGTAATCAAGGTTGTCCCAGCTGTAGCTGTTCGATTTGAAATGTTTCTGCAGTGTCTCGATATCGTCCGGCTCAATGACCTTGACGATTGCTGTCGAAGCGACTGGCGATGCTTGGGATGGAGAGAGGGGGGACGACTGCTGGCAACCGGCCAACAGGATTCCCGAGATCAGGATGAATCCGGCTAGCCAGAGGTGTAACCCCGCGAAGGGACGGCATTTTGTGTAACTGGTCTGCAACAACATCGGCGCGGACCCTAACATAATGGTTTTCGCCAAGTCAACCACGAAATGCAATATTGTCAAGAAAATGCATATACATTCCGTGGTGGGGGATTAATGTGTTGGCACAATATGTTGTGGCTGGAAGTGTTCTGCTGACGTTTTGAGGTCAATTTGTAGGGGGTGTGCGCGGGAACAACGCGGAGTCGGTGAGGAGGCCTGTCGTGACTGTCTTCACCCCCTGCCGCGGATCACAAAACCCGGGGGCTTGGCAGCCAGCTTCCGGTAATCCCGGTCAAAACTACCAGCAGGACGGTTGGCCAGACACCAATCAGCCGTCCGCTTTCGATGAGAACGTACAGTTCCAGAATCGGCTGCAAAATCAGTAGAATCAGCCGTCTTATGAACACGTGTCCTCGTTGTTTGGGGTGAGATGTTTGTCAGATTGCCACTTTATCGCGTTTTCCCGGGCGTTACCGATGCTCGCTAACGTAACACATCGTAATTATTGAAAATATTATATGCCTAAAAGATAGGCAGTCTGTTGAAGGTGTCGAAAGCCGCTTGGTCAAAAAGATTGTGAACATATTTTTCCACAACTTGTCCACATATTTTGTGGACAAGGCGAGAAGGTTGCTGAAACACCGTACTTTTTTGCTTTTTGACGGTTTGCCGTCAGGTTTCTCATTGGTTTTCGCTTATCTTTTGTTGGGCACACTGAACGGGATTTGTGGTGGTGGCAGCTAGGATTTTCCGGACTACTTTGCGCAAAACCTGTTCGGCATCCAGATCACTGAGTTCAGCCTGCTTGACGAGAAGCAGGAGGGCGTTTCCCAGTTGTTCCTCGGTCAGTTTTTCCCCGGCAGGCAACTGCGGGAAGGGTGGCTCCCTGTCGAGGTCGCTGCGCATGGCTCTGGCCATCAGCTTTTGGGCACGCTGCAAGGCCGGCAGGTTGCCGGGGAGTTGGCCGAGCGGATGAACGGGTGACAGCGGATGAACGGGCTGCTCTTCGCGCTTGATGCGCTCCCATTGCGCGGCCAGTTCCTCGGCTGTCACGTTCACAACGTTTTCGACAAAGACATGCGGATGCCGGCGTATCAGTTTTGCATTGATGCCCGCTGCGACGTCGGCAAAGTCGAAGGTCCCGCGTTCGGCAAAAATTTCCGCCTGAAAGACAACCTGCAGCAGCAGGTCGCCCAGTTCGTCGGCAATCCTTGCCGGTGATCCGGTTTCGATCGCTTCGATTGACTCGCAGACCTCTTCCAGGAGGTAGGGCGCCAGGCTCTCGGGGGTCTGTTCGGCGTCCCAGGGACAACCACCCGGAGCCCGCAGGGTGTGCATCGTGGCCAGTAGTTCACTGAGTGTCTGACAGGGGTCGCGACCGGGCATGGAATATAGGTGCTCCAATAGGGTTGATGGGCTCTTCTACCGCAGCTTTTTTACGAATGCAACGGGGCAAATTGCACGAAGATTATGGTCTTGCAAATTTACGGCCGATAGGCTAATACAAGGTTCTCGGTGCGCCCCAGGGTCTGCGGTTTTCCCTTGACAGAGCCTTTCGGAGTGGCTATTACCGCATGCCGATTCTGTTGCAGGAGCGCCTCGCGCGATATGGAAATCCGGATCGACAACCTCAAGGTTCGCCCGCGCAGGCTGGTCTTTGCAGAGCCGGTTGAGTCCTTCCTGTTTCTCCGTGAACTGGCGGAGCGCGGGGAAGTTCAGTTTCGTGGTAACATCAGTACGGATGTGGTTGTCACGCTGGTGGGGTCGCTGGTCGAGGTCGAGGGAAGTCTGTCCGGCACGGTGGTTCTCCCCTGCAGCAGGTGTCTGCAGCCCGTGGAGCAGCCGCTTGAACTGCAGATTGCTCTCTCGTTCAGCCGGCAGGTTGTCCCTCATGCGGGCGCGAGCGAAGAACGGGAACTGAGCGAGGAGGAAGTTGGTCTGATCCCGTTCGAGGGTGATACCATCGATCTGCGTTCCACGCTTGAGCAGGAACTGCTGATGGGGCTTCCGCAGCATCCGCTCTGTGCCGATGACTGTGCAGGGCTTTGCCCGGTTTGCGGTGCCGATCTGAACCGCAACCGTTGCAATTGTACTCCGCCGATATTTCACGGCGGCCTAGCGGTGCTCAAAGGGTTGAAGATCACCAAAGATTAGATGTGGGGCTTGTCTCCATGCAGCACGATCAAAATACATAGCCGGTCTGGAACCGGCCCAGGGAGAATGGACGGTCATGGCAGTTCCCAAGAAGAAAACTTCCAAGTCGAAACGTGATATGCGTCGCGCCCATGATTCTTTGCAGGCGCCGGGCATGTCGATCTGCCCGCAGTGCAAAGAACCCAAACAGCCACATCGTGCCTGTCCTGCCTGTGGTACCTACAAGGGCAAGGAAGTCCGCCCGACGGACAAGTAAGGGACGCTCCGGTTGAACAGACGCATCGTCGTCGCCGTCGACGCCATGGGGGGCGACCACGCCCCGGGTCCGGAAGTTGCCGGTGCCGTCATGGCTGCGCGCGAGCGGCATATTCCGGTCATTCTGGTTGGTCAGCAGGAACGCATCGAGGCTGAGCTTGCCACTCATCGCTGCGACGGGTTGGATATTTCCATCCGGCATGCCAGCGAAGTGGTCGGCATGCACGATTCCGCTTCGGATGCAGTCCGCAAGAAGAGGGATTCCTCAATCCGGGTCGCTTTCGATCTGGTCAGGGACGGAGAGGCCTCGGCCGTTGTCAGCACCGGCAACTCGGGGGCAACGATGGCTGCCGGCATGTTCGTGCTCAAACGGATTCCCGGAATCGATCGTCCGGCCATCGCCACGGTCGTGCCGAATCTCAAGGATCAGACTCTCGTTCTGGATGTCGGCGGCAACGTCGACTGCAAAGCGCTGCATCTAGCCCAATTCGCTCTCATGGGGAGCGTCTACATGCGCCAGATGTTCGGCAAGGAACGGCCCCGGGTGGGGGTGCTTTCCAACGGAGAAGAGGAGAGCAAGGGGAATGACCTGACCCGGGAGACCCACAAGATCCTTTCCCAATCGCCGCTGAACTACCTGGGTTATGTCGAGGGGCGTGACATCTACAATGGAACGGTCGACGTCGTGGTCTGCGACGGCTTTGTCGGTAACGTGGTGCTCAAGGTTTCCGAAGGGTTGGCCGATGCCATGGGTAAAATGCTCAAGGCCGAATTCGGCAGCCGCCTGCTCTCAAAACTCGGGTATCTTCTGGCTAAACCGGCTTTTCAGGGGTTTCGTAAAAAAGTAGATTACGCCGAATATGGCGGCGCACCACTGCATGGGATTCAGGGCACCGGCATGATTTGTCACGGCAAGTCGAATGCCCGCGCCGTCATGAATGCCATTCGCCTGGCCCACGACTTCGAAGCCCGGCAGGTCAACGAGCAGTTGATCAGGCGGCTGGCCGAAATCTCCGATTTGAATCCCTCTCAATCGACCGGGAGCACTGGCGTCGCAGAGGATCTGCGGCAAGGAGCTTTATCGTGATACGTGCGCGCATTACTGGAACCGGGTCGTTTGCCCCGGCAAAGGTTGTCACTAATTTTGATCTTGAAAAAACTCTCGATACCAATGATGAATGGATTCGCACCCGTACCGGGATTGTCGAACGCCACCTGGTTGTCGAAGGGGAAAACACGTCCGATCTGGCGACCAAGGCTGCCGAGCGGGCCCTGGAAATGGCCGGAGTTGCGCCGACCGATCTCGATCTGATCATCGTCGGTACCATCACCGGCGACTACCCCTGGCCGGCGACCGCCTGCATCGTACAGAGCAATCTCGGCGCGACCAATGCCGGTGCCTTTGACCTGTCGGCAGCCTGCAGTGGTTTTTTATATGCCCTTGCCATGGGCTGCGACCGGATTGCCGCCGGCAATGCCCGCAAGGTGCTGGTCATCGGTGCCGAAGTATTCTCCCGGGTCGTCGACTGGACCGACCGCAACACCTGCGTGCTGTTTGGCGACGGTGCCGGTGCGGTGGTCCTCGAGGCCAGCGAGGGCGATCATGGAATCCTGTCGACCCACCTGTACGCGGACGGAACACAACTGGAACTGCTTTACCAGCCGGGTTTCGCTACCAGGATAACCCCCTCGGTCGAGGGGATTGCCCGTGGCGATCATTATGTGAAGATGCAGGGGAACGAAGTATTCAAGGTGGCGGTGCGTTCCATGGCGGAAGTTGCGAAGATTGCCCTGGATGCCAACGGCATGACCACCGAAGATGTCGATCTGTTCATCCCGCACCAGGCCAATATCCGCATCCTCGATGCAGCGGCCAAGCGCATCGGCCTGCGGGATGACCAGGTCTATGTCAATGTCGACCGTTACGGCAACACATCCGCCGCGACCATTCCAATTGCCCTCGACGAGGTCAATCGCGCCGGGCGCCTCAAGGCTGGCGATATCCTGTTGCTGGATGCCTTTGGCGGCGGATTCACCTGGGCTTCGGCGCTGGTGCGCTGGTAAGGGGGAGAGGATGCTGGCATTTATTTTTCCTGGCCAGGGTTCGCAATTTGCCGGAATGGGCAAGGAGCTTGCCGACAACTTTCCGGTTGCCCGCCAGGTCTTTACTGAAGCCAATGACGCTCTCGGTTTCGATCTTTCCCGACTCTGCTTCGAGGGGCCCGAGGAAGAGCTCAAGCTGACCGCCAATACCCAGCCGGCGATCCTCACCATGAGCATCGCCACGCTGCGGGTTTTACAGGCCGAAACCGGTCTGCGGCCGGGCGTTGCCGCCGGGCATTCGCTGGGAGAGTATTCGGCACTGGTCTGTGCCGGCGCCCTGGCTTTTGCCGATGCCGTGCGCACGGTGCGCCAGCGTGGTACATTTATGCAGGAAGCGGTGCCGGTCGGCACGGGGGCGATGGCGGCCATGCTCGGCATCGAACGGGCCGAACTCGAGTCGATCTGTGCCGAAGCTGCTCAGGGTGAAGTGATTTCCCCCGCAAACTTCAATTCTTCAGGGCAGATCGTCATTGCCGGGCACGCCGGCGCCGTGGCGCGGGCCATTGAAGTTGCCAAGGGGCGCGGCTATCGCAAAGCGATGCTGCTGCCGGTAAGCGCGCCATTCCATTGCGCCCTGATGCGGCCGGCGGCTGAACGTCTGCAGGCTGTGCTTGACGGGATCACCACGGGGGTGATGGCGCTGCCGGTGGTCAGCAACGTCGAAGCAATGCCGAATCAGGATGCCGCCCGGGTGCGCGAACTGCTGGTGCGTCAGGTGTGCGCACCGGTGCGCTGGGAAGAATCGGTGCGGACAATGGCCGAGCTCGGCGTGACTCGCTATGTTGAAATCGGCCCGGGCAAGGTGTTGGCCGGCCTGGTCAAGCGCATCGTCAAGGAAGCGGAGATTGCCAACGTCGAAAATTCCGCCGGCCTCGACGGTTTGCGCTGAATTTTGGATTGCGCCGCAGCGGCGCCAGTTGACACAAGGAGAAGCAGCATGCTCAAGGACAAAGTGGCTGTGGTCACGGGGGCATCCAGAGGGATCGGCAAGAGTATCTCCCTCGCCCTGGCTCGCCAAGGGGCGAAAATCGTGGCAGTCGACGTCACCCTCAAGGGGATGGATGAACTGCTCGCTGAAATCAAGTCGCTTGGTAGTGAAGGAATTGCCGTGGAGGGGAACGTTACCGTCACGGCCGATACCGAAACTATGATAGAGAAGGCTGTCGCCGCCTACGGTCGGGTCGATATCCTGGTGAACAATGCCGGCATTACCCGTGACGGTCTGCTGATGCGCATGAAGGACGAGGACTGGGACGCCGTACTGACCGTCAATCTCAAGGGAGCCTTCCTTTGCACCCGTGCCGCCTCCAAGGTCATGACCAAGCAGCGTTTCGGCCGGATCATCAACATTGCTTCGGTCGTCGGCCAGATGGGCAATGCCGGTCAGGCCAACTACTGCGCCAGCAAGGCCGGCCTCATGGGGCTGACCCGCTCCAATGCCCGTGAACTGGCCAAGCGCAATATCACTGTCAATGCCGTCGCCCCGGGCTTCATCGTCTCGGACATGACGGAAGCGCTCCCCGACAAGGTCAAGCAGGAGATGGCCGCGCAGATCCCGCTCGAACGTTTCGGTACCGCCGACGATATCGCCAACGCCGTGGTCTTTTTGGCAACGGATGCGTCCGCCTACATTACCGGCCAGGTGCTGGCGGTCAATGGCGGCATGTACATGTAACTGGCAAACCAATTTTATGGGAGCAGCATAACCATCACCCTATGAGCCGATCGCTGATCGGGTCAAACACCGCAAGGAGGAATACAAATGGCTTCGATTGCAGAACGCGTGAAACAGATTGTGGCTGAACAGCTTGGCGTCGATGAGGACCAGGTTACGACCGAAGCGTCCTTCATGGACGATCTGGGCGCCGATTCGCTGGATACCGTGGAACTGGTCATGGCTCTCGAGGAGGAATTCGACATCGAGATTCCCGACGAAGACGCCGAGAAGATCCAGACCGTTCAGGATGCCATCGACTACATCACTGAGAATTCCTAAGCACTGTCGCGGGGGGAGGTGACTCCTCCTGTGGCACAATCAACCGGTGACTGCCGCCGGGCGTCAGCCGCGGGGTGGAACCGGAAGGAGGACTTTACCCTCATGCGCAGAGTTGTTGCGACCGGGGTCGGTGTCGTATCACCGCTCGGTATCGGGGTTGAGCAGAACTGGAACGCACTGATGGCCGGGCAGTCGGGGATCGGTCCGATTACCCGTTTCGATGCATCCGATTTTCCGGTCAAGTTTGCCGGCGAGGTCAAGGGCTTCGATGTCTAGCAGTAAGTCGACAAAAAAGAAGCCAAGAAAATGGACCTTTTCATTCACTATGCCTTGGCCGCCGCCGATATGGCCATGGCTGATTCCGGGCTGCAGATCACTGCCGACAACGCCGAACGTGTCGGCGTGGTGGTGGGCTCCGGGATGGGTGGATTGCCGGCGATCGAGCGCTATCATACGGCGCTGATGGAAGGAAGCTATCGCAAGATCGGCCCCTTCTTTATTCCGATGTCGATCATCAACCTGGCACCGGGTCAAATCTCCATCAAGACCGGGGCCAAGGGGCCCAATCTTTCCCCGGTTTCGGCCTGCGCCACCGGTACCCACGCCATCGGCGACGCGTTCCGCATGATTCAGCGCGGTGACGCCGATGCGGTGATTGCCGGCGGCTGCGAATCGACCGTCTGTCCGTTGGGAATTGGCGGCTTCGCGGTCATGAAGGCACTGTCCGACCGGAACGACAGCCCGCAGACCGCCAGTCGCCCCTTCGAGAAAAACCGCGACGGATTTGTCCTCTCCGAAGGCGCCGGCATTGTCATTCTCGAAGAGTATGAGAGCGCCAAAAAACGCGGCGCCAGGATTTACGGCGAAGTATTGGGCTACGGTCTGACCGGTGATGCCTATCATCTTACCACGCCGGCTCCCGGCGGGGAGGGGGCGACGCGCTGCATGCGCATGGCTCTGCAGACGGCTGGGGTTAATCCGGAAGCTGTCGACTATATCAACGCCCATGGGACCTCGACACCGTTCAACGATCTCTATGAAACCATGGCGATCAAGAATGTCTTCGGTGACCAGGCGAAAAAGATCATGGTCAGCTCTACCAAGAGCATGACCGGGCATCTGCTCGGTGCCGCCGGCGGCGGGGAGGCCGTTTTCTGCCTGCTTGCCATGGATCGTGGGGCGGTGCCGCCGACCATCAACTACGTCGAGCCTGATCCCGAATGCGATCTCGATTACGTGCCAAACCAGGCCCGTCAGACCGAGGTGAAGATCTCCATGTCGAATTCTTTCGGTTTCGGCGGTACCAACGCCACGCTGCTCTTCCGCAAGGTTTGAGACCATGATCGTCATTGGCAGTGATCACGGGGGCCTCGAGCTCAAGTCCGTGCTGTTCGAAGCCCTGCGCCAGCGCGGCCTGGAAATCACGGACCTTGGCACCGACAACGGCGATTCGGTCGATTATCCCGACTTTGCCGAGAAGGTAGCTGGCGCCGTTTCGCGCGGCGAGGCCGGGAGTGGCATACTGATCTGCGGTACCGGCATCGGCATGTCGATCGTCGCCAACAAGTTCCCCGGGGTCCGCGCGGCGCTGGTCACTGATGAATACATGGCGCGCATGGCCAAGGAGCACAACAATGCCAATGTGCTCGTGCTGGGCGGCCGTGTCCTCGAGGCGATGACGGCCTGTCGCATCGTCGGCGTATGGCTCGATGCCGTTTACGAAGGCGGTCGCCACCAGCGGCGGCTCGACAAGATTGCCCAACTGGAAGCTGATGTAAAAGCCGGGCGGATCTGACCGGCATCGATAACGGGCAGACCGAGGTCTGCCCGTTTTGTTTCACACCCGCAAAGGCATTAAAGAAAGTCATCAAGGAGTCATGCCATGAGCCAACTGCTGGCCCAGTTCGATCCCGAGATCGCCATGTCCATCCGCCGCGAAACCGAGCGACAGGAGTACAGTCTCGAATTCATCGCCTCGGAAAACTTCGTCAGTGAAAGGGTCCTTGAAGCCCAGGGGTCGGTACTGACCAACAAGTACGCCGAAGGCTATCCCGGCAAGCGGTATTACGGCGGTTGCGAATTCGTCGATGTCGCCGAGCAGCTGGCGATCGACCGCGCCAAGGCGCTGTTCGGTGCCGACCATGCCAATGTCCAGCCGCATTCCGGGTCCCAGGCCAATATGGCGGTCTATTTCTCCGTCTGCCAGCCCGGCGACACCATTCTCGGCATGAACCTGGCTCATGGCGGCCATCTGACGCACGGCTCTCCCGTCAACTTCTCCGGCAAACTGTTCAATATCGTTCCTTACGGAGTCGGTCGCGAGACCGGCCGGATCGATTATGACGAGGTCGAAAGACTGGCCCTGGAACACCGGCCGAAACTGATTGTCGTCGGCGCCAGCGCCTATCCGCGGATCATCGATTTCGAGGCGTTCCGCCGGGTGGCCGACAAGGTCGGCGCACCGGTCATGGTCGATATGGCGCATTTTGCCGGCCTGGTTGCCGCCGGAATTCACCCGTCGCCGGTGCCGCATGCCGAATTCGTCACGACCACGACGCACAAGACGCTGCGCGGGCCGCGCGGCGGCATGATCCTGTGCCGGGAGGAGTTTGCCAAGACGCTCAACAGCAATATCTTCCCCGGCATTCAGGGCGGGCCGCTGATGCACGTCATCGCCGCCAAGGCCGTGGCCTTCAAGGAAGCGCTGCAACCCGAATTCAAGACCTATGCCCGGCAGGTTGTCAATAATGCCAGGACCCTTGCGGCGGAACTGGTCGAAAAGGGTTACCAACTGGTATCCGGCGGGACCGACAACCACCTGATGCTGGTCGATTTCTCAGGCCTTGAGCTGACCGGCAAGGTCGCCGAGGCCACTCTCGAGCATGCCGGCATCACCGTCAACAAGAATGCGGTTCCCTTCGATACCCGTTCCCCGTTCGTAACCAGCGGCATCCGCATCGGCACCCCGGCTGCCACCACCCGCGGCCTCAGGGAGGCGGAGATGAGCCAGGTCGCCGTCTGGATCGACCGGGCGCTGCGGAATGTCGACAACCATGATGAACTGGCGAAAATACGCAATGAAGTGCGGGAACTCTGCCAGCAGTTTCCGCTCTATGCTCACCGATTGATCTGAAATCGGAGATAATTGCCGGGATTTTATGGAACGCCCCTCCTGGGATGAATACTTCATGGACATCGCCCGACTGGTGGCGCGGCGCTCGACCTGCCTGCGCCGCCAGGTCGGAGCGGTCATGGTCAAGGAGAAAAACATCCTGGCGACCGGTTACAACGGCACCCCCAGCGGAATTGCCCATTGTGCGGAAACCGGCTGTCTGCGCGAGCATCTCAAGGTTCCTTCGGGCGAGCGCCACGAGCTCTGCCGCGGTCTGCATGCCGAGCAGAATGCCATCATCCAGGCCGCCCGCCACGGCGTGAACATTTCCGGCGCCATCCTCTACTGCACCAACTCACCGTGCATCATCTGCACGAAAATGCTGATCAACGCCGGGATCCGTCGGGTCGTTTACCTCGACGGCTATCCGGATACGCTTTCCATGGACATGCTGCATGAAGCCATGATCGAGGTTGCGCTGTTTCGTGATCTCGCCTCAACGCCTGCCGGAGGTGAATGATGAACTGTCCGTTCTGCAGCCATGCCGATACCCGCGTCGTCGATTCCCGTCTGGGTCGTGAAGGGAACAATATCCGCCGTCGGCGTGAATGCGAAAAGTGCAGCAAGCGCTTTACCACCTATGAGCGGGTCGAGGAAACGCTGCCGCTGGTGGTCAAGAAGGATGGGCGCCGGGAGGTTTTCGATCGTCAGAAAATCGTTGCCGGCATGCAGCGGGCCTGCGAGAAGCGCCCGGTATCGATTGCGGCCATCGAACAGTTTGTCGATCGCCTGGAGCAGTCGCTCCAGGAGAGCGGCGAGAAGGAAGTTCCGTCCAACCGGATCGGCGAAGCGGTCATGGCCGCGCTGCATGAGATCGATCAGGTGGCCTATGTGCGTTTTGCCTCGGTTTATCGTGAATTCCGCGATATCAACGAGTTTATGTCGGAACTGACGGAAATCCTCGCCCGCGGTCCCGCCAAGGCGTGACGGGTCAGCCCTGCCGATAACGTTCCCGCCATGTGCGCAGATCATCAAAACACGGCTGACATCGAGCGGTACATGGCGCTGGCCATCGAACTGGCCCGCAAAGGTGAGGGACGCACCGCTCCGAACCCTCCGGTCGGCGCGGTGCTGGTCAAGGACGGCAATATCGTCGGCGAGGGGTGGCACCCGGCGGCCGGCGAACCGCATGCGGAAATTTTCGCCCTGCGGGCCGCCGGCGAACAGGCCTGCGGCGCCGACCTCTATGTCACCCTTGAACCCTGTTGTCATCACGGCCGCACCGGACCCTGCACGGAAGCATTGATTGCCGGCGGGGTGCGGCGCGTCTTCTACGGGGCGGTCGATCCCAACCCCCGGGTTTCCGGTCGGGGGGCGGAGTTTCTCCAAAAGTCCGGCATCGAGGTGACGGCCGGGCCGCTGGCCGACGAGTGCCGCCGCTTGATTGCCCCGTTTGCCAAGCACGCCACCACCGGTCGGCCCTATGTCATTCTCAAGGCGGCCATGACCATTGACGGTCAACTGGCCACTTCCAGCGGCGAATCACGCTGGATCTCCGGGGAAGCAAGCCGCGAGCTGGTACATCGCTGGCGTGATCGGGTCGATGGCATCCTGACCGGCTCCGGTACCGTCCTGGCCGACAACCCCCAGCTGACCGTGCGTCTCCCCGACGGCGGTCGAAATCCGGCGCGCGTTGTCCTGGACAGCGCGCTGAAGACGTCACCTGACGCCAGGGTCTACTCGGCTGAGGCGGCCGGTCGCCGGCTGTTGGTGACGGCGGCCGATCCGGACAGCGACCGACCAGGGCCGTTTGCCGGCCAGGGGGTCGAGGTCCTCACCGTCCCCCGCCGTGGGGAACATCTCGACCTTGCCGCGGTCATGACCGCCCTGGGTGGATGTGGCCTGCACTGCCAGATGGTCGAAGGGGGCGGGGGGCTCACCGGCGCTCTGCTGCGGGCCGAGCTGGTCGATCGCGTCAGGCTGTTCGTGGCGCCGCTGCTCCTTGGCGGCAGCAATGGCAAGCCGTTGTTTGCGGGGAACGGCGTCGTTCGCCTTGCTGATGCGTTGCGTCTGAACGGCCTGCAGGTCAGCCGGGTCGGTGAGGATCTGCTGCTCGAAGGGGAGGTCGTTTCATGTTCACCGGACTGATTGAAGATCTCGGCACCCTGGTTGAGTTGCGCCGCGGCGGCGATGCCGCCACGATCACGATTGCCACCGCTCTGCCGATGGCGGAATTGCGGCTCGGTGAAAGCATTGCCGTCAACGGCGCCTGCCTGACGGTGACGGTTTTCGGCGACGGCCGGTTCACCGCCGACGTTTCTCCCGAAACGCTGGAGAAGACCACCCTGACGTCTCTGCAACGGGGTTCGCGGGTCAATCTGGAACGAGCGCTGCGACTCTCCGATCGACTCGGCGGTCACCTGGTGACCGGCCATGTCGATGGCCAGGCGCGCATCATCGAACGGGCGCGGCAGGGGAATGCCTGGCGGTTTGGCTTTCAGTGCGATCCGGCAATGGCTCGCCAGATCGTCGCCAAGGGCTCGGTGGCGGTCGACGGTATCAGCCTCACGGTCAACGAGGTTCACGACGACCGCTTCGCAGTCATGGTCATCCCGCATACGCTGGAGCAGACCAACCTTGCCGGCCATCAGGTCGGCGGGCAGATGAATATCGAGACTGATCTGATCGGCAAGTACGTGGCCAGACTGCTCGGCGACTCCGGCAGCCAGCCGCGCGGCGTGACGCTGGATCTGCTTGCCAAGTCCGGCTTTCTGTGAGAAATTATAAAGTCTTATCAACTCCGGAGCAGCCATGCCGTTAGCACGTATCGAAGAAGCACTCGAACAGGTTCGCCAGGGGCGGATGGTCATCCTGGTCGATGACGAGGACCGCGAAAACGAAGGCGACCTTTGCCTTGCGGCCGAGAAAGTCACCCCCGAAGCGATCAATTTCATGGCGCGCGAGGGCCGTGGTTTGATCTGCCTGTCGTTGACCGAAGAGCGGGCCGATGAACTCGATCTCCCCCTGATGGTCAGGGAGAACAGCTCTTCGTTCGGCACGGCGTTCACCTTTTCGTTCGAGGCCCGGCGCGGCGTGACCACCGGCATTTCCGCTGCCGACCGGGCTCACACCTTTCAGGTGGCGATTGCCGATGAGACGACGGCCCGTGATCTGGCGCGCCCCGGCCATGTCTTTCCGCTGCGTGCCCGCAATGGCGGAGTCCTGGTACGTGCCGGTCAAACCGAGGGTTCGGTCGATCTGGCCCGCCTGGCCGGACTCAGGCCGGCCGGGGTCATCTGCGAGATCATGAACGACGACGGCACCATGTCGCGCATGCCGCAGCTGCGGCAGTTCGCCGAACGGCACGGTCTGCTGATCGTGACCATTGCCGACCTGGTGGCCTACCGGATGCGCACCGAGCTGTTGGTACGGCGTGCCGCGGAGACCAGGCTGCCCACCGCCTTCGGCGAGTTCAAGGCGGTCGTCTATGAAAACGATGTCGATCAGGCCCAGCACATGGCCCTGGTCATGGGCGAGATCGACCCCGCGAAACCGGTACTTGTCCGGGTGCATTCCGAATGCCTGACCGGCGATGTGTTCGGCTCCCAGCGCTGTGACTGCGGCGAACAGCTGCATGCCGCCATGCGCATGATTGCCGAGGAAGGCTGTGGCGTGGTGCTGTACATGCGCCAGGAAGGACGCGGCATCGGCCTGATCAACAAGCTGCGCGCCTACACCCTGCAGGATGAAGGTCGCGATACCGTGGAGGCCAACGAGGCCCTGGGCTTCAAGGCTGACCTGCGCGACTACGGCATCGGCGCCCAGATTCTGAGTGAACTGGGAGTTCGCAAGATCCGCCTGCTGACCAACAATCCGCGCAAGATCATCGGCCTGGAGGGGTATCGGTTGGAAATCGTCGAACGCGCCCCGATCCAGATCCCGGCGACCCAGGACAACATTCGCTATCTCAAGGCCAAGCAGGAGAAGCTCGGCCACCTTTTTGAAAATCTGTGATGCCGGCTGCAAGAGCCGCCGCCAAGGAGAAGCCCATGCCCAAGATCATTGAAGGACGCCTGAATGCACAGGGGTTGAAAATCGGCATTCTGGTCAGCCGCTTCAACAGCTTCATCGGCGATCGTCTGGTCGAGGGGGCGATCGATGCCCTGCTGCGTCATGGCGCCGAGAAGGAGAACCTGGCGGTCATCAGGGTTCCGGGTGCTTTCGAAATCCCGCCCGTGGCCAAGCAGGTGGCGGCATCGGGTCGCTATGATGCCCTGGTCTGCCTCGGCGCCGTCATCCGCGGAGCCACCCCCCACTTCGATTACGTCAGTGCCGAAGTCTCCAAGGGGATTGCCGCCGTATCGATGGAGGCGGGGATCCCGGTCACCTTTGGCGTGCTGACCACCGACACCCTTGAGCAGGCGATTGAACGGGCCGGAAGCAAGGCCGGCAACAAGGGTTTTGATGCGGCGGTAGCGGCCATCGAGATGGCCAACCTGTACAAGGTCATCTGAGCGGATGGCCAAGGGAATCCGCCGCCAGGGCCGTGAACTGGCCTTGAAAATCCTGTACAGCCTGCCGGACCATGAGGGTGGGGCACTGGAGGAGGTTTTTGCCGATTTCTGGCGGAATTTCCACCGCAAGAGCGATCTCCCCGCCGATGGCGACGGCGGTCAGGACGAGGAGCTGTCGCCCCAGTCGCGGCGCTTCGCGGAAGAACTGGTTGCCGGGGTGTCCGAACAGCTTGAGCGTGTCGACCGGATGATCGAAACGCACGCCAGCAACTGGTCGCTCGATCGCATGGCGCGCGTCGATCTGGCGTTGCTGCGCATGGCGACCTATGAACTGCTCTGCTCCCAGGATGTCCCCCCCAGCGTCGTTATCAACGAGTCGATCGAATTCGGCAAATGCTTCGTGACTAAGGAGACTCCGGCCTTCATCAACGGGATTCTCGACCAGGTCGCCCGGCATGCTCGCCTATGACGGCGCTTGAAATCGTCGACCTGCCGGCCGACCGTTTGCCGGGTGATGCGCTGGTCGTGCCGCTGTTCGAAGACCGGCGTACCCTCGACGGGCCGGTGGCCGTGGTCGACTGGCGCCTGGACGGTGCCCTGAGCCGCATGCTGGTCGCCGGGGAATTGTCCGGCAGGATTGGCGAACGGCTTGCCCTGCAAAGCAACGCCAGGTTTGCCGCTCCCTGGATTCTGGTCGGTGGCTGCGGCCGCGGGAATTCGCTCGACCGCGAAGATTATCTGGCGCTGACCGCACGCCTGTTGAAAATGGCGGCGAAAGCCGATATCTCCGAGTTGGCATAGTGGCTTCCCCCGGTGGAAGGCGAGGCAGCCCCGGAGGTCGAGAGGATT
>VEPG01000090.1 GCA_012026975.1 Desulfuromonas sp.
ATGGTGCCGATCGCCCCGCCCAGCGCCAGGCTGCCGACGTCGCCCATGAACACCTGGGCCGGATAGCTGTTGATCCAGAGGAACCCGAGGCCCGCGCCGGCCATCGCCCCGCACAGGATCGCCAGTTCGCCGGCACCGGGGACGCCGGTGATCTGCAGGTAGTTGGCCAGGTTGGCATGTCCGGCCAGGTAAGCGAAGAGCAGGTAGGTCACGGCGGCGATAATCACCGGGCCGATGGCCAGGCCGTCGAGGCCGTCGGTCAGGTTGACGGCGTTGCTCGCCCCGACGATGACCAGCATGGCAAACGGCACGTAGACCCAGCCGAGATCGGGGCGCAGCGTCTAGAAGAACGGTACGGTCAGGGTGGTCTGGAAACCGGGATAGCGGCACAGGACCAGGCCGACGCCGCAGGCGATCAGCAGCTGCCAGAACATTTTTTGCCGCGCCGACAGCCCGTCGCTGTTCTTCTTGCGGACCTTGAGCAGGTCGTCGGTGAAGCCGATGATCCCGTAGCCGACGATCACCAGCAGGGTCAGCCAGATGTAGAGGTTGGTGAGGTCGGCCCAGAGCAGGGTGGGGATCACGATGGCAGTCAGAATCAGCGCCCCGCCCATCGTCGGCGTCCCCTCCTTCTTGAAGTGCGACTCCGGTCCGAGCTTGCGGATGCTCTGCCCCATCTGCAGCTGCTGCAGCTTCGCGATCATCCACGGCCCGAGCAGGAAGCTGATCACCAGGGCGGTGATGGTCGCATAGATGGTGCGGAAGGTGATGTACTTGAAGACATTCAGCACCGAGAACTTGGCGGAGAGCGGATAGAGCAGATGATAGAGCATATCGGTCCGTCCTCAGTGTGCTCGGGCCGGTTCGGCCCCGCCCAGCTGCGCGCTGATCCGTTCCATGCGCATGCCGCGGGAGCCCTTGATCAACAGACGATCGCCCGGTTTCAGGATAGGACGCAGCCGGGCAAGCAGTTCCTCGACCGTGTCGGCGGAGACGATCCGCTCACCGGGCAGGCCGTGCCCGGCGGCACCGGCGGCAATCTCCCTGGCCAGGTCGCCCAGGGTGAACAGCCAGTCGGCCCGTTCGGCGACCAGCACCCCCACTTCCCGATGCAGGTCGTGTGCCGCCTGGCCGAGCTCGAGCATGTCGCCGAGCACCGCGATCCTCCGTCCCGGGCGGCCGAGGTCGTACAAGGTATCCAGCGCCGCCCGCATCGACAGCGGGTTGGCGTTGTAGCTGTCTTCGAGCAGCAGCAGGTCACCGGGCAGCTCGACCAGGTCCATCCGGCCCGGGCACGATTTAAATTCGGCAAGCCCCGCGGCGATGTCGACGGCCGGCACCTCGAGCATCCAGGCCGCGGCCGCAGCCGCCAGCGCATTCTGGACATTGTGCCGCCCGGGCAGGGGCAGTTGCACGGGAACCCGGGCGTCGGGCAGCTGCAGGGTGAACCCGACCAACCCCTCGTTGACGACGATATCCGCCGCCCGCACCTGTGCCTCGGCCGCCATGCCGAAGAGCACGCGGCGAACACCGTTGGCCAACGGCAGCTGGCAGACCTGCGGGTCGTCGGCATTGACCACCGCGACACCGCCGGCGGGCAGGTGGATGAACAGTTCCCCCTTGGCCCGCGCTACGCCGGAAATCCCGCCAAGCTGCTGGAGGTGGCCGGCGCCGACGTTGGTGATGATGCCGATCCGCGGCGCGGCGATCTGCGCCAGCCGGGCGATCTCGCCACGGGCGCTCATCCCCATCTCGATGACCGCCCATTGATGTTCCGGCTGGAAACCGAACAGGGTCAGCGGCACCCCGACCAGATTGTTGAAGTTCCCGGCCGACTTCAGCCCCGGGCCGGTGCGCGCGAGGATCGCCGCCAGCATCTCCTTGGTCGTGGTCTTGCCGGAGGTCCCGGTAATGCCGACCACCGGCCCGGCAAAGCGCTGGCGCACCGCATGAGCCAGGTCGCCGAGGGCCTGCAGGGTATCGCGGACCTGCACCACCGGGATGTTCAGTCCGACCACCACCTCTTCACTGAGGCTGGCCGCGGCACCGTGACGAACCGCCTGAGCCAGGTAATCGTGGCCATCGAAACGTTCGCCGCGCAGCGGGATGAACAGGTCTCCCGCCTGCAGCGAGCGGCTGTCGGTGGAGAATCCCTGAATGACCACATCGGCGCCGTTTTGCAGAATCTGGCCGCCGGTCACCGCCGCCACCGTGCGCACGTCGAAGCGGATCATGCGCCGTCCCCTGTCGCGAAAGCATTGCGCAACTCTTCGCGATCGTCAAAGTGAATGCGTGTGGTGCCGAGAATCTGGTAGTCCTCATGGCCCTTGCCGGCCACCAGCAGGATATCGTCCTTGCGCAGCAGGCTTACGGCAAAACGGATGGCCTCGCGTCGGTCGGGGATGACCACGTAGCCGCGGCCGCGACCGGCGGCCGCTTCCTCCCGCGACCATTCCCGCGCATGGACCGCGGCGACCCCTTCGCGGATCCGGGCGATGATCTGCAGCGGATCCTCGGTACGGGGATTGTCGGAGGTCACCACCGCGATGTCGGAACGGCGCGCCGTCACTTCGCCCATGACCGGACGCTTGCGCGGGTCGCGGTCGCCGCCGCAGCCGAACACGGTAATGATTCTGGCGGGCTTGAGCGCCTGCAGCGCCTGCAGGACCCGGTCGAGGGCATCGCCGGTATGGGCATAATCGACCAAGGCCACCGCCCCGCGTCGGTTGTCGACCCGCTCAAGACGTCCCGGCACAGCCGCGGCGCGGGCCAGCCCGCGCTCGATCACCGCAACCGGCAGGCCGAGGGCGACCGCGCCGCCGATGGCGCCGAGCAGGTTCTCGACGTTGTACTCGCCCAGCAGCGGACTGTTCAGGGTGACCGGTCCGGCCGGCGTAGCGATCCGGCCCTGAATGCCCTCCAGCGTCACCGTCAGCTGTTCGGGGCGGACCATGGCCTGTGCCGCGCGCCCGCAGGTCAGCGCATCAGGCAGCAGTTCTGCCAGCCGGCGGCCGTAAGCGTCATCGACGTTGATGACCGCCCGGCCGTTGTTCAAGGGCAGCAACTCCTGAAAGAGCCGCAGCTTGCTGGCGAAGTAGCGGTCCATGTCCCCATGATAGTCGAGGTGCTCCGGGGTCAGATTGGTGAAGATCCCGACCTGGAAGCGAATGCCATCGGCACGATACTGGTCGAGGGCATGCGAGGAAACCTCCATGACCAGGGAACGGGCACCGGCCGCGCGGAACTGCGCAACCTGCTCGAGGAGTTCGACCGCCTCGGGGGTGGTATGCGGCGCATTGTGCGTCTCTTGACCGAACCGATAGTTGACCGTGCCGACCACCGCCGGCGCCAGACGAGCCTCGGCCAGGACGGCCTCGAGCAGATAGGTCGTGGTGGTCTTGCCGTTGGTGCCGGTGACGCCGATCACCGCCATCTCCCGGGTCGGATCGCCGTGGAAGGCTTGCGCCATGGCGGCCATGGTACGGCGGGAGTCGGCCACCTGGACAATGGTTGCAGCGAATGCCTGCTCCGGTAGATCTTCGACCACCAGCACCGCGGCACCGCGCGCCACGGCATCGGCAAGGAAGCGGTGACCGTCCTGCGCCTGGCCGCGCCAGGCGAAAAAAACATCGCCCGGCTGAACCCGGCGCGAATCATAGCGCAACCCGGCGACAGTGACATCGATCGGACCGAGCTGCCGAAGAACCGGCACCTGCTGGAGCAGTTCGGCGAGATGCATGCTCATCCTTTCGACCCGCCGAGGCTGGCGGTCTCCACCTGTCCGGGCGGGGCAAGGCGCACCCAGACCGGCGCTCCGTAAGGGATCGCCGCCCCGGGCGCGGGCGACTGTTCGATAACCCGGCCATGGCCGCGCAGGCTCACATTGATCCCGCGGGACTGCATGATCTCTATCACCTGGCGGTAGCTCATCCCCTTGAAATCGGGCATCTGCGGCCCCATCGGGACGGCAGGCGCCGCGCTGCTCTCCGCAATCACATCCTCGATTTCGGCAGGATTCGAGCGCTCGGCCGGCGCCTCGGCCGTTTCGGCCTCCGCTGCCTTCTTGGCATCCTTGGCCGCGGCTTCCTGCTCTTTCTTGGCCTGGGCGAGGATTTCTTCCATCGACGGCAGCGTCTCGCCCGGGGAAAGCGGCTCGGTCGGCGCAACCTTGAGATATTGCAGCGCCTGCGTCGATATGCGCGAGAAGACCGGCGCTGCCACCAGCCCGCCGTAGACCTGTCCGCGCGGCTCGTCGATCATGACCACGACCACCATCCGCGGGTTTTCTGCGGGGACGAAACCAACGAACGAGGCAATGCGCTTGTCCGCGGAGTAGCCGCCGGTGACCGGATCGACCTTCTGGGCGGTGCCGGTCTTGCCGGCGACCCGGTAGCCGGGAACCCGCGCCTTGGTCCCCGTCCCGCCATCCTCGGCGGTAACGGTTTCCATCATCCGCGCTACCCGGGCGGCCACTTCGGGTTTCACCACCTGGCGCACGACCTTCGGCTGCCGCTCCTCGATCACCTGGCCTTCGCTATCGGTCACCTTCTCGACCAGATACGGCTCCATCAGGTAGCCGCCGTTGGCGATGGCACCAGTCGCCGCCGCCAACTGCAGCGGCGTGATGCTCACCCCCTGCCCGAAGGAGATGGTAGCCAGGTCGATCTCGAACCAGCGGCTCGGATCGCGCAGAAGACCGTTCTCCTCACCGGGAAGTTCGAGACCGCTTTTCGCACCGAAGCCGAAATCGCGCAGGTAGCTGTGCAGGCGCTTGCGCTCGAGCATCTTGCCGATCTTGGCCGAACCGATGTTGGAACTGACCTTGAGGACTTCTTCCGCGGTCAGGATGCCGTGCGGATGGCTGTCATGGATGGTTCGCCCACCGACCCGCCAGGAGCCGTTTTCGCAATGGATCAGCTGATTCGGTGAAACCACCCCTTCGTTGAGCGCCGAGGCCATCACGAACACCTTCATGGTCGACCCTGGCTCGAAGGTATCACTGATCGCCCGGTTGCGCCAATCCTGGGGCTTGTAGCGGGAAAAGGCGTTCGGATTGTAGTCGGGCTGGTTAGCCATGGCCAGGATCCGGCCGCTGTCAGGTTCGAGGACGATTACCGCCCCGGCCTGCGCGTTGAATTCCTTGACCCCGGCGGCCAGCTCCCGCTCGGCGATATACTGCAGGTTTTCGTCGATGGTCAGGTGCAGGTCATGCCCGCGGGTCGCTCCTTCGATCACCGGCTCGCCGGAACCGATGCCGCGACCGAGCGCGTCACGCTCCATGACCAGATAACCGCCGCGGCCCAAAAGCCTCTTGTCGTAGGCCGCCTCGATCCCCGCCAATCCCTTCGGATCAAGCCCGGTAAAGCCGAGGACCTGCGCGCCGATCGTCGAGTTGGGATAGAAGCGCTGATGCTCCTTGATGGTGCCGACAGCTTCCAGGTTGAGGTTGCGGATCCGTTGGCTCAGGGCCGGCGGAACCTGGCGCTTGAGCCAGATGAACCCTTTGTCGCCGCTCAGCTTGGCACGCACCGTGGCCAGCGGCAGATCGAGAATCGGCGCCAGGAGACGCGCCGCATGGTCGCGGTTTTCCAGTTTGCGCGGCTCGGCATAGATCGAGTCGACCTCCATGCTGAGGGCCAGCGCTTCACCGGTCCGGTCGAAAATCGTCCCCCGTTGGGGAATCAGCGGGATGCTTTTCTGATGCTGGCGCTCGGCACGGGCAACCCAATCGCGTTCCTGCAGAACCTGGAGACTGAAGGCCCGCCAGCCAACCAGGGCAAAGGCCACGATGAAGGCCAGCCCGAGCAGGCGGATGCGGAGGGTAACGCCGCGCTCCAGGGTTGCCATCGCCTTAGTCGACCGTGTTCACCTGTGCGGGGGTCGGGAAGCGCAGGCCAAGATCCTTGAGGGCTACCTGTTCCAGTCGTTGCGGCGTGCCGAGCGTCGCCACCTCGAGACGCAGTTCCACGGTCTCCTGATTGGCTTTGCGCACCGCGCTCTCCAGGCTGGAGATCTCGTATTCCATGCCGGTGGCCTGGACCCGACACCACACGAAGAGCAGCGACAGGACACTCAGCAGTGCAATAAAGCCGAAGGTCGGCAGCAGACGCGGCCGGCGCAGGGCAAAGCCGTTGATCTTGGGCAATGCGCCAATGGTGGTTTCGGTCATCTTCGCCTCCTCAGGCAGCCAGCTTCTCGACCCCCCGCAGCACGGCGCTGCGAGAGCGAGGGTTGGCCATGATTTCAGCCTCGGCGGGGCGTAGCCCGCGCGGGGTCAGGATCTTGACTTCCGCCTTCCGGCCGCAGACGCAGACCGGCAGGCGCGGGGGACAGCTGCACGGATTGGCCGCTGCCCGGAACCCCTGCTTGACCAGGCGGTCTTCCAGCGAATGAAAACTGATGACCGCCAGCCGGCCGCCGGGCCGCAAACTGTGCAAGGCTGCCGTCAATCCCGTCTCCAGTGCTTCGAGCTCGCCATTGACGGCGATGCGCAGGGCCTGGAAGACGCGGGTCGCCGGGTGGATGCGCTGCGGCACATACCCTCCCGGAACGGCCCGACAGACCAGTTCGGCTAACTGGCGGGTAGTGCACAGCGGCGCCTCGCCCCGGACGCGCACGATTTCGCGGGCAATCCGCCCGGCCCATCGCTCTTCCCCGTACTCGCGAAAAATCCGCTTCAACTCCTCGGCATCGGCACGGGCGAGGAGGTCGGCCGCACTGGCCGGGTGGGCCGGGTCCATGCGCATATCCAGCGGCCCATCCTCCCGAAACGAGAAGCCCCGCTCCGGCGTATCCAACTGATGCGAGGAAACCCCGAGATCGAACAGAATCCCATCCACCTGATCGATACCAAGGGTTGCGAGTTGACTATCAAGTCCGGCGAAGCTGCCGTGGCAGAGCGTCACTCGCTCGCCGAAACTCGCCAGTGCCGCGGCGGCCGAGGACAGGGCCGCCGGATCGCGGTCGAAACCGATCAGCCGGCCATCCGGGCTGCTTGCTTCCAGAATCAGGCGGGCATGCCCGCCACCGCCAACCGTGCCGTCCAGATAGATGCCGCCCGACCGCGGGGCGAGCAGTTCGAGCACCTCTCCGGGCATGACCGACAGATGCCGGAAGGCGTCATTCATCGGGGCCTACAAACCGAGCTCGAGCCGCCGCGAACGTGCCTGAGCCAGCCGTTGCTCGGCCTCGGCCAACATCGTCGCGTACTTGGCCTTGTTCCAGATCTGGATCGAACGGTCGGCGCCGACAATGACCACGTCGCGCTCGCCATCGGTATCGAGCTGGCAATTTTCCCGTAGGGATTGGGGAATCTGGATGCGCCCCTGTTTGTCGAACGAACAGTGGGTCGCGGGCGTGACCGTGGCGAAATAGAGGGCTTCGCGGAATTCGTCGTAGGGGAGAGCGGCAAAGTTCTGCATGAACTTCGCCCACTCGGCAACCGGGTAGGCCACGATCCCGCCCCGGTCCTGGGTTACGACCAGAGCGTCGTCGCCGTTGAGCAACTCCCGGAAACGCGCCGGGACACTGGCGCGCCCCTTGGCGTCAATCGAGTTGTAATAGACACCCTGGAAACCCATTTTGGCCCTCTTTGGCCGCAAAATACACTATTCACCACCACTTGGGCAGAATATAGCGACGGGTCGTCGAGGTGTCAAGAAAAAATTCTTATTTTTCGGGGGTTAAAGAGAGCCTGCGGGGAGCCCGTCAACGGGTCGCTGATGACTCGCCGGGGAGGGTCGGCAACTCGACTTCGATCTCGTCGATGCGCCGGTCCGCCATGCGGCGCACGGTAAAACGGACCCCTTCGGCTTCGCAGACATCGCCCTCGACCGGGATCCTCCCCAGGGCATTCATCAGGAAGCCGGCCAGGGTCGTGACATGCTCTTCGGAAAGCTCGAGGGCAAAGCGGTGGTTGACGGCCCGCAGGGTGGCACTGCCGTCGACCATGAAGCGATTCGGCCCCAACGGCCGGATCAGCGCCTCCTCCTCGTCGTACTCGTCCTGAATTTCACCGACGATCACCTCGAAGATATCCTCCAGGGTGACGATCCCCTCCACACCGCCATATTCGTCGACAACCATGGCCAGGTGCAAATGCCGACGGCGGAAGGTCTGCAGCAGAGCCTCGATCGGCTTGGCTTCGGGCACGAACAGCGGCGGCCTGGCCAGTCGGCGCAGCGAGAATTCTTCCGGAGAATCAAGACAGTCGAGAATCTCCTTGGTGTGGATGACCCCCACCACCCGGTCGAGATCCCCCTCGTAAACCGGGAAGCGTGAATGATGGGTTTCGGCGACGACCTTCAAGACTTCGGCAAAGGGCGTATCGGCTTCGATGCCGACGACCTCGTTGCGTGGCACCATGACATCGCGGACGCGGATCTCGCCGAGGTCGAACACCCCGTGCAGCATCTTGCGCTTGTCCTTGGCGACCACCCCGGCATGCTCGCCGAATTCGATGAACGAGCGCAGTTCGTCCTCGGAGATCAGCGGACGATGCTCTTCACCGCGCAGAAATCGGTTCAACAAGGAGGAAATCCCGGCCAATGCCCAGGTGAACGGCTGCAGCAGCCACATGATCAGGCGCATCGGGTGCAGGAGCAGAAAGCACATCTTTTCCGGGTAGCGGGCGGCGTAGGTCTTCGGCCACGCTTCGGTGAAGACCACCAGCAGCGGGGTCAGGATCAGCACGATCAGCAGCTCGCCGCGCGGTCCGAACAGTTCGAAAAACAGCGCCGTGGTAAAGACCGAAGCAGCGATGTTGGCCAGGTTGTTGCCGAGCAGAATGGCGCTGAGCAGCCTTTCCGGATGGGAGAGCAGCGCCTGCAGCTGGCGGGCGCCGGGACGCTCCTTGTCAGCCAGGTAGCGGACCCGCAGCCGGTCGATGGACATCAGGGCCGTTTCGGCCGCGGAGAAAAACGCCGCCACCATGAACAGGCAGACCAGTCCCGCGATGTGCCACCAATGTTCCGCACCAAGCTGCATTGTTGCCCCTAAAAACCCCAGAAATTATTGAAACCATGGGGATTGTACCGGAGAGTCGCCAGCTTGGCAATCCGCCCGAACACTACATTTACGGCCACGATTCCATATGATATATAAGTATATTTACTGCAACCACCGTCCTGTCTGGAGTTTCACCTCATGGTCGATGCCGCCATCCGCCAACGCCACGCTGCGCTGTGCGACCAGATTAAACACCATAACTACCTCTACTACACCCTCTCGACACATGAAATAACCGACTTTGAATATGATGAACTATTCAAAGAATTAATCCGTCTTGAAAATGAAAACCCTGAACTCGCAACCCTCGACTCTCCTAGTCAGACAGTTGGCAGTCAGACTCTAGATAAATTTCAGAAGATTGAACATGCTATTCCTATGTTGTCTATAGACACAAAAACCCCATCTAAGCTTATTTCAGAAATAAGAAAGAGTTTCATACATTACAAAAATACAATTCCAGAAATTGTAGCAGAGCCTAAAATAGATGGACTTTCATGCTCTATACGTTATGAAAATCGGAAGTTAGTTAGAGGAGCTACGAGAGGCGACGGTTTTGTAGGTGAAGATATCACTCAAAACGTGATGACAATTTCAGAAATACCAAAAACACTCCCCCCTGATTCTCCATCAGTTCTTGAAGTACGGGGAGAGGTCTATATGAAAACTCACGACTTTGAATCCATCCGCCAAAAACAACGCGAAAAGGGCGAACGCCCCTTTGAAAGTGCACGGAATGCAGCTGCGGGGAGCCTTAGACAACTCGACCCCAAGATTACAGCAGAACGACCTCTTCATTTTGCTGCCTACGCATTAGGAGAAACATCTGAAAGCATCGCCACCACTCAATGGGAAGCTAGAAAAAAACTTAAGTCATGGGGGATTCCCATCACAAAGCCTGCAGCACTATTATCATCTGAAGCAAAACTAGTTTCTTATTATGAGCGAATAAAAAAATATAGGGACAAACTGAATTTCTCTCTTGATGGAGTTGTTTTCAAAGTTAACAGCTTTGACTTACAAGGAAGAATAGGGACTACGGCCCGCGCCCCAGGTTGGGCAGCAGCCCAAAAGTTCCCCCCCGAGCAACACGAAACTGTCTTAGAACGAATAACCATTTCTGTTGGCCGCACAGGCACCCTCACACCGGTTGCCGAACTAAAACCGGTAAAATTTCGCGAAGCGACCATTTCAAACGCAACCCTTCATAATCAAGACGAAATTGAATGCAAAGATTTCCGAGAAGGTGACACAGTAATCGTTCAAAGAGCAGGAGATGTCATTCCACAGGTAGTTTCTGTGGTTATAGAAAAAAGAGCCTTGCACTGTAAGCCATACATTTTCCCAAAACACTGCCCAGAATGTGGGAGCAAAGCTGTCAGAAGCGAAAGAGAAGCTGCAACAAAATGCTCCGGAGGATTAACCTGTCCTGCTCAAGCGCTTGAAAGACTCAAACATTTTGTTTCCAGAGATGCTTTCAACATAGAAGGCCTCGGAGAAAAAAACATTGAGTTATTTTTCAACAAAGGCTTGATAAAAACACCTGCTGACATTTTCAAGCTAGAACGGCTTCTTTCAGAAGACACATTATGGGGAAATAATTATGATTTTGAACCATTGTCGAAATGGGATGGCTGGGGGAAAGTCTCAGCGAGGAAATTATTCGAAGCAATAAATGCAAGACGTCATATAAGTATAAACAGATTTATTTATGCTATTGGGATACCACAGATAGGGGAAAATACTGCTAAACTATTGTCAGAACACTATATTACAATTGATAATTTTATAAACAGCTTAAAAAAAGCACAAAACAAAGCCACAGATGAATTCAATATACTGAAGAACATAAATGGAATAGGTGAAACAATCGTCGAAGAGCTTGTTTGTTTTATAAATGAAGATCACAACATAAACGCGTTGTCAGATCTTCTTAGTTTAATAAGCATAGAAAGTTACGAGAGCAAAAAAACATTCACCTCGATATTTAGCGGGAAAACGGTGGTTTTCACAGGAACATTATCCAACAAGAGCAGAAAAGCCGCAAAAATAGAGGCAGAGCGGCTTGGAGCAAAAATAGCAAGCGAAGTATCTTCCAAAACCGACTTTCTTATCGCAGGCACAGATCCTGGTTCTAAACTTAAACGTGCTCAAGAAATGAATATCAAAATATTAACTGAAACCGAATGGGATGAAATAACTAAAGAGATTCTTTATGGAAAAAATTAATTTACGACGAGCAAATAGGCTAATAACCGATTTTGCAGATGGTTTTGCAATAGACTGGTTTATGCAGGTGAAGGAATGTTTTAAAAGTGAATTGGATATTAAATACACACCAAGGGTTAAAAACAAGATAGTCAGTTATGAATGGACACAAGGGACTTACTACAGTTTCTCAACAGGCCAAATTATTTATGATAGCAAATTTGCATATGACAGCTGGCGCACTGGATTAGAAAAAATCAACTACGCTTGCCAAATAATAGAAGCCAAGCCAGATCAACCTATAGCTCAACAAAAAAATAGTAATACAACTAAAGATATAAAGATAAACGGATATGTGAAGTTTATACTATACAAATGCAATAGCAATGACAACAAGCTTGATGCTATTGCCTGTTATAATGTCTCACAAACTGAGTTTGTGAACTTTTTAAAAAATGGGGTCATCGGCAATGAAAACTTTAAAATTCGCGATCACATCGGCCAGTTGCAATTGCTATGAAATTACATTTAAGAAAAAGGACCAAGGAATCACCTCAAGCTGCACTTGTGCTGCTGGAGAGCATGGTCAGTTGTGCAAACATCGCCTTGAAATACTACATGGCGACATCTCATCCATCACAAGCGGGAACGAGAGCGAAGCAGCCATTGTGTTGTCTTGGCTAGAAGGGACCATGGTAGCCGAAGCGCTAAAACAAGTTTCCGAAGCTGAGGTGAGTTACGAAACGGCGAAGAAAAAACTTTTCTCAGCGAAAAGAAATTTATCAAGGTTGTTAAATGGCTAATCACGAACTAAAGCGAGCACGTATCAGGGTGACCGGCCGGGTACAGGGGGTCTTCTACCGCCAGTCGACCGTGGAGATGGTGGGACCGCTCGGTCTCAGCGGCTGGGTGCGCAACCTGCCCGACGGTAGCGTCGAGGCCCTGTTCGAAGGAGAGCGGACGGCGATCGAGCAGGCCATCGCCTGGTGCCGGCAGGGGCCGCCACGGGCGGCGGTCGATGCGGTTGCAGTCGAGTGGCTGGACGGGCCGGCGGAGTGCAGCGGGTTCGCGACCCGTCACTGACCCTTGCCGGCATCCGCCAGCAGTCGCTCAACTGTATCGAGGACCTCCCGAGCCAGGAACGGCTTGGTCATGAACCCCTCGGCACCGACCTTTCGACCGGTCTCCAGATCGTCCTCGGCACCGCGCGCGGTCAGAAAAACGACTGGAATCCTGGCCGTCTCCGGCTGCCCCTTGAGATACTGGCAGACCTTGAAGCCGTCGATTTCCGGCATCATCACATCGAGCAGGATCAGGTCGGGCTGCTCCTGGCGTGCCATGGCCATCCCCAGCTGCCCGTTCTCCGCATACAGCAGCTCATATCCCTTCAGCTTGAGGATCGCCTCCAGCAGCCGCAGCACCGTGCGATGATCATCAATCAGCAGGATTTTTGCCTTTGTCGTCATTCCGACTCCTTCTCCCCCTCGCTTCGATCGATCTCCAGACTGATCCGGTAAACCTCGCTGCGCGGCACGCCAAACTCCTTCGCCACCTGTTTGACCGCCTCCTTGCGCGACAGCCGCCGGACTCCCATGAGTTCGCCAAGGACCATCGTCAGGTCGCGCTCCGGCGCAATCGCGGCAAACGGCGGCAGCACCAGCACCAGTTCGCCGCGCACCCGTTCCGTGCCGAAATGCTCTTGTGCCTGCCCGACCGTCCCCCGGAACAGCTCTTCGTGCAGCTTGGTCAGTTCACGCGCCACCACCAGCGGCCGGTCGCCCCCCCAGACTGCGGCGATTGCCGCCAGGGTGGCCAGCAGCCGGTGCGGGGTTTCATAGCAGACCACTGTGCGCGGCTCGTCGCGTATCGCGCGCAAGGACTCCTCCCGTGCGGCCGCCCGGGTTGGCAGGAACCCTTCGAAGACAAAGCGGTCGGTCGGTTCACCGGCAGCGCTCAGGGCGGCCAGCAGGGCTGATGCCCCCGGCACCGGCGAGACCGGCACACCTGCCGCGTGGCAGGCGCGCACCAGCCGATAGCCGGGATCGGCAATCGCCGGCGTGCCGGCGTCGCTGATCAGGGCGATACTCTCGCCGCCCGACAGCCGGCCGAGCAGCTTCTCCTGGCGCTGCTGCTCGTTATGCTCGTGATAGGAAACCAGCGGCGTGCGAATGCCGAAGTGGTTGAGCAGCTTGCGGCTGTGCCGGGTGTCCTCGGCGGCGATCAGGGACACCTCGCGCAGGATGCGCAGGGCACGGGCGGTGATGTCCTCGAGATTGCCGATCGGCGTGGCAACGACGTAAAGGGTACCGGGCATATTTTCCACAAGAAACAGTTGTAGTTAGGTTTTGTAGGGGCGCATGGCATGCGCCCAGGGCGGACGCCGTCCGCCCCTACGTTTCCTGTTCCAGATCCGCCAGCCACAAGGCAACGCTGGCATCGCTCGGCATGCGCCAGTCGCCGCGCGGCGACAGCGCCACGCTGCCGACCTTCGGCCCGTCCGGCAGACAGGAGCGTTTGAACTGCTGGGCGAAGAAGCGCTGCAGGAAGAGCTTCAGCCAGCGGCACAGTTCCTCGTCGGCATAGTCGCCGCCGAATGCCTGACGGGCCAGTTGCAGCACCTTGCGCGGCGCGAAGTGGCAGCGCACCACCTGGTAAAGAAAGAAGTCGTGGAGTTCGTAGGGACCGACATGGTCCTCGGTCTGCTGGCTGATGCTGCCGTCGGGGTGCGGCGGCAGCAATTCGGGGGAGACCGGCGTGGCGCAGACGTCGTGCAGAACCGTCGCCGTCCTGCCGCTGAACTCGGCTTCCGCGCACCAGTCGATCAGGTAGCGCACCAGCGTCTTCGGCACCGCCGCGTTGACCGCGTACATCGACATGTGGTCGCCGTTATAGGTGCACCAGCCGAGGGCCAGCTCCGAAAGGTCGCCGGTGCCGATTACCAGCCCCCGCACCTGGTTGGCGACATCCATCAGGATCTGGGTGCGCTCGCGAGCCTGGGCATTCTCGAAGGTGATGTCGTGCCGCGCGGGATCGTGGCCGATATCGCGGAAGTGCTGGTTGACCGCGGCATCAATGGCGATGGTGCGCAGGGTGACGCCCAACTCTTCGGCCAGCGCCTCGGCGTTGCCGCGGGTGCGGGTGGTGGTGCCGAAGCCGGGCATGGTCACCGCCTGAATCCCGGCGCGCGCCAAGCCAAGCCGGTCGAAGGCCTTGACCGTGACCAGCAGGGCCAGGGTTGAATCGAGCCCCCCGGAGATGCCGAGCACCACCTGGCGACTGCCGGTGTGGCGCAGCCTGGTCATCAGCCCGGTGGTCTGAATGGCGAAGATTTCCCGACAGCGGGCTTCGCGCTCATCGGTCCGGGCAGGGACGAACGGCGTGCGCGGAACCGGGCGCTGGAGCCTTGCCGTCGTGGTGTCGCCCACCGCGATCGGCACCGACCGGTACTGCCGTCGCGGCCGACTGGCCGCGAAGCTGCTCTGCCGCTGGCGTTCGACCATCAGGCGCTGCAGGTCGAGATCGGCGACGGCCAGGGATGATTCGAAGCGGAAACGTTCGGTCTCGGCCAGTACCTGTCCGTACTCGGCGATCAGCGAATGGCCTGAGAAGACCAGGTCGGTGCTCGATTCGCCGGGACCGGCCGAGGCGTAGAGATAGGCGGCCAGGCAACGCGCCGACTGCGCCTCGACCAGGGCACGGCGGTAGGCGCACTTGCCGAGGATTTCCGGGCTGGCGGAGAGGTTAATCAGCAGCGTCGCCCCGGCCACGGCCAGATCGCCGCTCGGCGGGTTGGCCACCCAGGCATCCTCGCAGACTTCGATGCCGAGCACGCATTCGGGGAAGTCGATGGCGGGAAAGAGCAGGTCGGTGCCGAACGGCACCTCCCTGCCGGCAAAATGCACATGATCCGCCGTGGCCTCGTCAGCCGGAGCGAACCAGCGCCGTTCGTAGAATTCCTGGCTGTTGGGGAGGAAGGTTTTCGGCACGATGCCGCAGATCTGCCCGCCGCTCAGCACGAAGGCCGCATTGAACAGGCGCCCGCCCTGGCGCAGCGGCGCGCCGACCACCAGGGCGACGCCGAGCCGGCCGCTGGCCGCGGCTAGCCGCAAGATGGCGGCTTCGGCCTGCGCCAGCAGCAATGGCTGGCCGAACAGGTCGCCGCAACTGTAGCCGGTGACGGCCAGTTCGGGGAAGACTGCCAGGCGCACCCCATCCTTCGCCGCCTGCGCGGCGGCGGTCTCGATGGCCGCCGCATTGAAGGCAACGTCGGCAACCTTCAGTTCGGGGGTAACGGCGGCCACCCGCAGCATCCCCAGGCTCCGCAAGGAAACGGACACCTTGACCTCCTCCGTCTGCAAATTCAAATGGGTTTTAATTGTACGGCGGGAAACGCAAAAAGGCAAACAAACGCGGAAGGTTAGAGTCCAAAGGCATTCGGGATGTGGGCGATGGTCGGTTCACCCTGGTCGACGAGGACCGAAATCACGTCGAAACGCGGCTGCAGCTCGGGATGGCGATGGGAACCGAGATACCACTGGGCCGTCCGCAGGATCTGCCTTTGTTTATGCGCGCCGACCGCTTCGGCCGGGGCGCCGAAGGCCGTGCCGCGCCGGGTCTTGACCTCGACGAAGAGCAGAAACCGCCGGTCGCGGGCCACGATGTCGAGCTCGCCGACCGGCGTCCGGTAGTTGCGGGCGAGGATCGTGAAGCCGCGCTGTTCGAGATGGCGGGCGGCCACTTCCTCCCCCTGTTTGCCGAGACTCAGCCGCGCCTGGGTCACGGGCAATGCTCGCGCACCCCGCCGAAGGTGCGGCGGTGGCAGGGCGAAGGGCCGAGGCTGGCGATGGCGGCGAGATGGGCAGCGCTGCCGTACCCCTTGTGGCCGGCGAGACCATAGCCGGGATGCAGGCGATCGAGGGAACACATGATCCGATCGCGTACCACCTTGGCCACCACCGAGGCGGCGGCGATCGACAGGGAACGGGAGTCGCCCTTGACCAGCGTCTGCTGCGGCAGGGGGAGCGGCACCGGCACATTGCCGTCGATCAGCAGAAAGTCGGGAGGGAGATTGAGTCGGCCGACCGCGCGCTGCATGCCGAGCAGGGTGGCCTGGAGAATGTTGATCCGGTCGATCTCCTCGGCGCGGGCCACGCCGATCCCCACCGCCAGAGCCTGGGCGCGGATCAGCGGGTAGAGCCGCTCGCGGGCCTTTTGACTGAGCTGCTTGGAATCGGTCAGCCCGGGAAGATCGAATTCATCGGGGAGGATGACGGCGGCGGCCACCACCGGACCGGCCAGCGGCCCGCGCCCGGCCTCGTCGACCCCGGCCACGGCGCGGAAGCCGCGCGAGCGCGCCTGCTGCTCGAAGTGCAGCGTCGAGAGGGGTTCGCTGGTGAAGAGTTCAGACTGGGCGGCCATGGCGACGGCGATTATGCCACCGTTTTGAGGCAACGCCAAAGCAAAAAGCCCCGGCGGATGCCGGGGCTTTGAACGTTTCGCTGGTGGTAAATTACTTCTTGCGCAGCTCGCGGATGCGGGCGGCTTTCCCCTGCAGGTTGCGCAGGTAGTAGAGCTTGGCGCGACGAACGCGGCCGATGGTCAGCACTTCGATCTTCTCGACGGTCGGGGCATGCAGCGGGAAAACGCGCTCGACGCCGACACCGTTGGAAACCTTGCGAACCATGAACGAGGAACCGGCGCCCTTGTTGTGGCGGGCGATGCAGACCCCCTGGAACAGCTGGATGCGTTGTTTGTCACCTTCGGTGATGCGCACGTGAACCTTCAGGGTATCTCCGGCCTTGAAGACGGGGATGTCCTTGCGCATCTGCTCCATACCAATACGATCGACGATGTTCATCGTAGTTCCTCCTCAAATTCGGCGAATTGCTTACTTACAACAGTAGACAAGTCAAGTCAAGGGGAAAATGCGGGGGCACCCCGCCCGGCATACTGGTCAAGAGCTGAGAGGGAACCCCGACCAGCCAAGTGGCAGGCAGCGGGTGCGGCGATGCAAGCGGACAAACTGTCTGAGCGCAGCGAGTTTTTGTCCGCCAAATCGACGGACCCGCTGCCTGCAACCCCCGGCTAAACCTCAGCCTCCAACTCACCTCGCAACTCCTCCAACACCTTCAGATCGGCCTTGCTCAGTGCGGCATGCTCCAGCAGGTCGGGGCGGCGCTGCAAGGTGCGGCGCAGCTGCTCGCGGCGGCGCCAGTCGGCAATCGCCTTGTGATTGCCGGAAAGGAGTACGTCGGGCACCCGCATCTCCTCGAACTCGACCGGCCGGGTGTACTGCGGATACTCAAGCAGGCCGTCGCTGAAGCTGTCGTGCTCGGCACTGCCGGCGGCGCCCAGAACCCCCGGCAGCAGCCGGGCGATGGCGTCGATCATCGTCAGCGCCGCCGGCTCGCCGCCGGTCAGGATGAAGTCGCCGAGGGACAACTCCTCGTCGACCAGGGTGCGCACCCGCTCGTCGAACCCCTCATAACGTCCGCAGACGAAAACCAGTCCCGGCTCGCGGCTCAGCCGCACGGCATCGGCCTGGCGGAAGGTTTTGCCCTGCGGCGACATCAGCAATACCCGCGCCCCCGGATTGCGCTCGCGCAACTCATGCAGGGCACGCGCAATCGGGTCGACCTTCATGACCATGCCGTCGCCGCCACCGCAGGGGGTATCGTCGGTCACCTGGTGCCGACCCTCGGCCCAGTCGCGCAGGTAATGGACACCGACCTCGATCAGCCCGGCGCCCTGGGCCTTGCCGAGAATGCTCTCGGCCAGTGGCGCCTGGAGCATGGCAGGGAAGAGGGTCAGGACGTCAAAGCGCATCGTCGCCGGGGACCAAACCGTCGGGGAGATCGACCTGCAGCTCCCTGGCGGCGAGGTCGGTCTTCAGCACAAATTGCGGAATGAAGGGGATCAGGACTTCGCCGTACTCGCCCTCGACGGTGAGGATGTCGTGGGCGCCGGTGGCAAAAAGACCGATGACGCGACCGAGTGGACCGCGACGCTTGTCGATCACGGTTAACCCTTCGAGTTCGAACCAGTAATTCGTGCCGGGAGGATGAGCGGGAAGATCCTGGCAGCGCGCCAACGCAGTCTGGCCGACCAGGGGCTGGACGGCATCCAGACTCTCCAGGCCGGCCAGGCGGACCAGCTGATGTTGTTTGTGCGGCTTGCTTTGCAGGATGCGGTGCAGCGTGAGACTGCCGTCCGGCGCCTGCAGATACAGCTCGCACAGATGTGGCAGTGCCGGCGCGGCGGTTGGCAGTGCTCGAAGCTTCAGATCACCACGCAGCCCGTGAGTGCCGGCAACCACTCCCACCGCCATCAAATCAGCGGGTGCCGGATGCGTCATATGAAGGTTCCGCCGCGCAGTCGACGCGGCCGGATCAGGCCTGCTGGAGCTTGGCCAGGATCCCTTTGTCGCGCAACAGGTTACGGACCGTCGCGGTCGGCTGGGCACCCTTCTTCAGCCACTCGAGGGTCAGCTCTTCCTTGAGGTTGACCATCGGCGGGTTCTGTTTCGGGTCATACTGGCCGAGGTTTTCGATGAAGCGGCCGTCGCGGGGATAGCGCTCGTCGGCAACCACCACCTGGTAGAAGGGTTTCTTCTTGGCGCCGCCACGGGCCAGCCTGATTTTCACTGCCATAATCGTTGCTCCTTCGTTCTATGTGCTTGACGCTTGATCGGGTCGCCCCGGTTGATAAGAACTAGTTCGCAAATAACCCTTGCGATCTCGCATTCCGTCTTCACGCCATCTTTGCCCGTGCCTCAATCACCAAATCCTCAACGTAGCTCTGCTACGCCTGCGGTTTGGCTCAATCGGCCCAGACAAACCTAGCGCAAATCCGGGCGCGATCTCTTGCAACGTTATCTGCGGACTAGTTCTAGAACGGCAGACCGCCGCCCTTCCCCATCAGCCCGCGCAGCCCCTTGGGCCCGAGCTTCTGCATCCGTTTCATCATGGTCTGCGCCTCGGTGAACTGCTTGAGCAGCTGGTTCACGTCCTGGACGCGGGTGCCGCTCCCCTTGGCGATGCGCAAGCGCCGCGAGCCGTTGATCAGCCGGTGGTCGCGCCGCTCCTGGGGGGTCATCGAGCTGATGATCGCCTCGATCCGCTGGAACTCCTTCTCCGGCATCTGCATCCCCTGCATCTGCTTGAGCGCCTTGCCGGCGCCGGGGATCATGCCGAGCAGCGATTCCATGGAGCCCATCTTCTTGATTGCCTTGAGCTGATCGCGGAAGGTCTCCAGCGTGAACCCTTCCTTGCGCAGCTGCTGGGCCATTTCGGCGGCCTGGTCGCGATCGAAGGTGGCTTCGGCCTTCTCGATCAGCGACAGGACATCGCCCATGCCGAGGATGCGCTGGGCCATCCGCTCGGGATGGAACGCTTCCAGGGCATCGAGTTTTTCGCCAACGCCGACCAGCTTGATCGGCTTGCCGGTCACCGAACGGATCGACAGTGCCGCGCCGCCGCGGGCATCACCGTCAAGCTTGGTGAGGATCACCCCGGTCAACCCGAGCCGTTCGTTGAAGGCGGTGGCGACATTGACCGCGTCCTGGCCGGTCATGGCGTCGGCCACCAGCAAAATCTCGCGCGGCTCGACGACCTCCTTGATCCGCTCCAGCTCCTGCATCAGCGCATCGTCGATGTGCAGGCGGCCGGCGGTATCAAGGATCAGTGTATCGTAGCCGTTGCGGTCGGCGAATGCGTGCGCGTCCCGGCAGATCGCTACCGGATCCTGATCGACGCGGCTGTCATAAACCGGGATGTCAAGCTGACGGCCGAGCACCTTGAGCTGCTCGATCGCCGCCGGCCGGTAGACGTCGGCCGGGACCAGCAACGGTGAGCGCTTCTCCTTGCGCAGCTTGAGCGCCAGCTTGCCGCAGGTGGTGGTCTTGCCGGCGCCCTGCAGGCCGCAGAGCATGATCCCCACCGGCGGCCGCGCGGCCAGGTCGAGGCGGTTCTCCTCCCCGGTACCCATGAGCAGCGCCAGCTCGTCGCGCACCACGCGGATCACCTGCTGGCCGGGAGTGAGGCTTTGCAGCACATCCTGGCCGACGGCCCGCTCGCGCACCGCGGCGACGAAATCCTTGACGACCTTGAAGTTGACGTCGGCTTCGAGCAGCGCGAGGCGCACCTCGCGCATCGCCACCTGGACGTCTTCCTCGGTCAGCCGCCCGCGCCCGCGCAGCTTCTTGAAAACCGCGTCGAGTTTTTCGCTCAGGGTATCGAACATGGCGGAATAAAGCGGCTCCTTGACAGAAGGAGCACTTTAGTGAAGCAGGTCAAGGAATGTCAAGAGAAAACAAGGGGAATTCAGGCGATGCCGACCGTTGCGGGATCGATCGCAACGTATTCTCCGGTGCGCAGCTGGTAGAGTTCCGGGGGGAGCAGGCCGGCCTCGGCGAGGAGGACATAGACCGCCGCCAGGTGTTCCGGGGCGATGCGCAGGGCCAGCCCGCAGTCCGAGGTCAGCTTGCGCGGCACCGGGATCAGCAGGAAGGCCGCCTTGTGCTGCTTGAGCAACTGCTCCGCGCGCAGCACGCGGTGGATCGAATGAAAGATGGCGACGTAGTCCTGGTCGTTGACCATTGCCTTTACCCCGAACGAAAGTGGCGCGCATCATGCCACGGCCGAAGCCCGAGAGCAAGTCGGCTGCGCAACAATCCGTCCGCTGTGTCAGCGGCACCGCATGAACTTTTGCGTCAAATTGTCTTCAACCGTTGTTGCATAAATGCAAAACGCCTTCTCGAAACCTGTCACCTCCCGCAACATGCCAATCTAAAGTATGTTTTTTGCGCAGCACCATATCACTTCCACGCCAACCGGCTCACGTTTTTTGCAATAATGCAAAAGACCTGTGTCGGCCTGATGGTGGAGCAAAATCCCAAGTAACCGAAACTAAAGATATAAATTTCATGTCCGAATATTTTAAAACATTGGTATAGCCTTTGCTTGAACAAATGCCATCTTCTCCCATCGAAAGGATTTCTCATATGACTGCACATATCCAGGGGAATGACCTTCATTTCGACCAGGGCGGCACGGGACCGACGGTCCTCTTCCTCCACGACGACCCGGCAAAACAGGCGGCCCTGTTCCGGGATTGCTCCCCCCTGGTCGCGTCGAATCTGCGGGTGGTGGTCTCGTTGATTGCGGCTGACAGCGGCAGCCATCAGGTCGTCGCCTTGCTGAAGCAGCTCGGCATCGGCCGCGCCGTGGTCATCGCCATCGGCCAGGCCAACCACACCCTGATCGATCTGCTTGAACAGCACCCGGACCGGGTTGCGGCAGCCAGTTTCGTGGCCGACAAAGCTCTGGCCAGGGAACTGCGCAACCGCACCGACAATCCGCATATCCATGCGCTGCTCCGCAGCGGCCGCCAGGCGAGCGTCGCCAAGGCGGTGGCCCGAACCCGCAAACCCGCATCGGCCTACGGCGCGGTTCAGGCGTGGTCCACGCGCCTGGTCGACAGCTGTCGCGCCGGCATCAAAAACTGCGCGGGGCTACTCGCCCGCCTCGAACTCCCCGGCCTGATCCAGCTCGACGACGGCGAAGATGACGAGGAAATCGTGGCCGAGACCCTGTAAACCAACAACCGGACTCAATAAAAAAAAGACCGGACTGAATCTTCAGTCCGGTCTTTTGTCTGGTGGTAGCCTGTTAGTGTCCCGTGCGGCTAATTCTATCCTTTCAAATCGTGGTTCTTTCGGCCTCTGGCTACGTTGCGGCTCCTCGGCGTAGTCCCACTATGCCTGCGTCACCGCGTCTTGCCAGAAACCGAAAGCCCTCACAATTTGTGCAGGGAACTAACCGCACTGGACACTAGTGCGCCTCGCGCCAGTTCTTGCCGACCCCGATCTCCACCGCCAGCGGCACCGACAGCTCAACCGCCCCTTCCATGCCGTCACGGACCACTTCACGCATCACGTCAACCTCCGCCTCCGGCACCTCGAAAACCAGTTCGTCATGGACCTGCAGCACCATTTTCGAAGTCAGCCGCTCATCAAACAGCCGCCGCTGGATATTGACCATGGCCACCTTGATGATGTCGGCCGCCGAACCCTGCATCGGGTAGTTGATGGCGTTGCGCTCGGCATAGCCGCGGATCGCACCGTTCTGGCTGTGGATTTCGGGGACCGCGCAGCGCCGGCCGAGGATCGTGGTGACATACAGCTTCTCGCGGGCCTCGGCAATTTTCGCGTCCATGAACGCCTGAATGCCGGGGTAGTGGGCAAAGTAGGCGTCGATGAAGGCCTGCGCCTCACGCCGGCCGATCGTGAGCTGCTTCGCCAGCCCGAAGGCACTCATCCCGTAGATCACCCCGAAGTTGATGGTCTTGGCCTGGCGGCGCTGCTCATCCGAAACCATCTCCGGGAAGACGCCGAAGACCTCGCTGGCGGTGCGCCGGTGGATATCCTCGCCACGGGCGAACGCCTCCTTGAGCGCCGGCACGTCGGCCAGATGGGCGAGGATGCGCAGTTCCACCTGGGAATAGTCCGCCGACAGCAGGACACAGCCGTCGGCGGGGATGAACCCTTCGCGGATGCGCCGCCCCTCCTCGGAACGGATCGGGATGTTCTGCAGGTTGGGATCGGAGGAGGAGAGCCGTCCGGTAGCGGTCACCGCCTGGTTGAAGGAGGTGTGAATGCGCCCGGTGGCGGGGTTGATCAGCTTCGGCAGGGCGTCGGTGTAGGTCCCTTTGAGCTTGGCCAGCGAGCGGTGGTCGAGGATCAGGGCGGCCACCGGATGCTCGTCGGCGAGGCTGGCCAGCACCTCGCTGTCCGTCGACCAGCCGGTCTTGGTCTTGCGTCCGCGCGACAGCTTCAGCCGCTCGAACAGTACTTCGCCGAGCTGTTTGGGGGAAGCGATATTGAACGGCCCGCCGGCAAGCCGATGGATCTCTTGCTCGAGAGCGGCAAGCTTCCCTTCCATCTCCTTGGAGAGCCCGCCGAGAAAAACCGGGTCGACCCGGACTCCGGTGCGTTCCATGGCGGTCAGGATCGCCACCAGCGGCATCTCCACATCATGGAACAGTCGCTCCTGGCCGGTCGCGGCCACCATCGGCAACAGCTTTTCCGCCAGGCGCAGGGTGATGTCGGCATCCTCGGCGGCATAAACCGTGGCCTTCTCGATCGCGACCTGGTCGAAGGTGACCTGGTGCTTGCCGCTGCCGGTCACCTCCGCGTAGCTGATGGCTCGGTAGCCGAGCAGCTCGCTGGCCAGGGCATCCATGCCGTGCGACTTGGCGGCCGGCTGGGCCAGGTAGCTGGCGATCATGGTGTCGGTCTCGATCCCCTGCAGTTCGATGCCGGCATGGGCCAGCACCAGGGCGTCGAACTTGATGTTCTGGCCGATCTTCTTGAGTTGTGGATTTTCCAGCAGCGGCCGCAGGGTGTCGATCACCAACTGGCGCGGCAGCTGCGCGGGGACGCCGAGATAATGGTGCCCGACGGGGAGATACCACCCCTCGCCGGCCTTGACCGCAAAGGAGAGACCGACCATCTCGGCGCGCAGCGGATCGAGACCGGTGGTTTCGGTGTCGAAGGCAAAGCGGCCGGCCGCCTGAAGCGCCTCGACCAGGGCGGCCAGCTCCTCGCGCGTCAGCACGCAGCGATACCCTTCGCCGCTGGCCTGCTGTTCGCTGGAGAATTCCTGCAGCAGCTTGTGAAACTCCAACTCCTTGAAGAGCGCCGTCAGTGCCGCGCGGTCGGGGGGGGAGAGGGCGAAACTCGTGTAATCGAGATCGAGCGACACGTCGTCGTGCAGTTTGACCAACTGCCAGGAGAGGCGCGCCTGGTCGGCAAAGGCTTCGAGATTCTCGCGGCGCTTTCCCTTGACCCGGTCGAGGTTGGCCAGCAGATTCTCGACGCTGCCGAACTCGCGAATCAGCTCCACCGCGGTCTTCTCGCCGATCCCCGGCACGCCGGGGACGTTGTCCGAACTGTCGCCGGAAAGGGCCTGCACCTCGATGACCTGCGCCGGGGTGCCGCCGAAGCGCGCGGCAACCTCCTCCAGCCCGGAGGTCTGATCCTTCATGGTATCGAGCAGGCGGACCCGCTCGGAAACGACCTGCATCAGATCCTTGTCGCCGGTGACGACCGTGACCTCCATCCCTTCGGCGGCAAAGCGCTTCGCCAGCGTGGCGATAATGTCGTCGGCTTCGAACCCGGGCAGCTCGATGGCCGGCATGTTGAAGGCGCGCACTACGTCCTTGATCACCGGCACCTGCGGCACCAGGTCATCGTGCATGGCGGCACGGTTGGCCTTGTACTGCGGGTAGAGCTGGTGGCGGAAGGTCGGGCCCTTGCTGTCGAAGATCACGGCGAGGTGATCGGGCTGCTGCTCACGCACCACCTTGAGGAGCATGTTGACGAAGCCGTAGACCGCATTGGTCGCCACCCCCTTGGAGTTGGAGAGGTGACGGATGGCGAAATAGGCCCGGTAGATGTAGCCGGAACCGTCGATCAGAAAGAGTCGCTGGGGCGTGTCGGACATGCAAAAAGGCCTCGTCTGGTCATGACTGGCAAGGAGCCGGAGTTGAATCCTGCCCGTGGATTGGTCCGTCACAAATATCACAGCCGACAAACCTGGCCAACCCCCGCGACGGTTGACAAGCACGGGGCAAGATGATTAGCTTTCGGTATACGCTTGACCCTTGCCACTAAGCGTGCGGATTGTTTTGGCAAATCCTCTTGAACAGGAACCCGGGAGCCCCCATAGATGCCAGATGACAGCGAGAAAATCGTCGAACCGGAAGTGACCGTGGAACAGGACGAGGTGGCGCAGCCGGCCGAAACCGCCGAGGGTTTGGTGCTGGCCGCCGATGTCCTGCCGAACCAGCTGCCGATCATCCCGCTGCGGCCCCGTCCGTGCTTCCCTTCCCTACTGGTGCCGCTGGCCGCCAACGGTCCGCAGCAGATGGCGGCGGTGCGCCAGGCTGCCGAGCGCCCTTCGCGGGCCATCGGCCTGGTCATGGTGCGCGCCGTCGACGCCAAGGACACCCCGGACAATCTCCATGCCGTCGGCGTTGCCGCCAAAATCCTCAAGGTGCTGCATACCGACGACGAGAGCATCCACGTCATGGTCAACTGTCTGGAGCGCTTCGTCATCGAGGAAGTGATCCCCAGCCGGCGGATGCTGGCGGCCCGGGTACGCTACCAGTACACGCCGGAGTTGTCGGTCAACCCGGAGCTCAAGGCCTATTCGATCGCGATCATCGCCACCCTCAAGGAACTGGTGCAGATCAACCCGCTCTACTCCGAGGAGATCAAGCTGTTCCTCAATCGCTCGAGCATGGACGACCCCGGGCGCCTGGCCGACTTCGCCGCCAACCTGACCTCCGCCGACGGCCTTGAGCTGCAGCGCATCCTCGAAACCTTCGATGTGCGCAAGCGCATCGACATGGTGCTGGTGCTCCTGAAGAAGGAGCTGGAAGTGTCGCGCCTGCAGAGCAAGATCTCCAAGAGCATCGAGGAGAAGGTCTCCGCCCAGCAGCGTGAGTTCTTCCTGCGCGAGCAGCTCAAGGCGATCAAGAAGGAGCTCGGCCTGGAGAAGGAGGGGAAGGATACCGAGCTGGAGAAATACGAGAAGCGGCTGAAAAAGCTCAAGCTCAACCCCGAGGCGCAGAAGGCGGTTGACGACGAGATGGAGAAGCTGTCGCTGATCGAACCGCACTCGCCGGAATACACGGTCAGCCGCAACTACCTCGACTGGCTGACCAGCGTGCCATGGGGGGTGTACAGCCGCGACAGCTACAATCTCCCCCGCGCCCGGCGCATCCTCGACCGCGACCACTACGGGCTCAAGGACGTCAAGGAACGGATCCTCGAGTTCATCGCCGTCGGCAAGATGAAGGGGGACATCTCCGGCTCGATCCTCTGCCTGGTCGGTCCGCCGGGGGTCGGCAAAACTTCCGTCGGCCACAGCATTGCCGCCGCCCTGAATCGGCGCTTCTTCCGCTTCTCGCTGGGAGGGATGCGCGACGAGGCCGAAATCAAGGGGCACCGCCGCACCTACATCGGCGCCATGCCCGGCAAGTTCATCCAAGCGCTGAAGACCGCCGGCACCGCCAACCCGGTGCTGATGCTCGACGAGATCGACAAGATTGGCGCCTCCTTCCAGGGGGATCCGGCTTCGGCCCTGCTCGAGGTGCTCGATCCCGAGCAGAACTTCAGTTTCCGCGACCACTATCTCGATGTGCCGTTCGATCTCTCCAACGTGATGTTCATCGCCACGGCCAACCAGCTCGACACCATTCCGCGGCCCCTGCTCGACCGCATGGAGGTGATCTTCCTCTCCGGCTACATCCTCGAGGAGAAGCTGGAGATCGCCCGCCGCTACCTGATCCCCAAGGCCCTCAAGAACCACGGCCTGAAGCACAGCCAGGTGGCTATCCACAAAGCCGCGCTGGTCAAGATCATCGATGGCTATGCCCGCGAGGCCGGGGTGCGCAACCTGGAAAACCAGATCAAGAAGATCATGCGCCGCGCCGCCATGGCGTTTGCGGAAAACGGCCAGACGGAGCGGATCGTCATCGGCCCCAAAGAGGTCGAAACGTTCCTGGAGAAGCCGGTGTTCACCGCCGAAGAAATTTTCGAGGGAACCCCCGGAGTGGTCACCGGGCTGGCCTGGACCAGCATGGGCGGCGCCACCCTGCAGATCGAGGCCACCGCCATGCCGAGCCAGGCCAAGGGGTTCAAGCAGACCGGCCAACTCGGCAACGTCATGGTCGAAAGCTCGGAGATCGCCTACTCCTACGTCATGGCCCACCTCAAGGATTACGGTGCCGCCGAGGACTTCTTCGACAAGCACTTCGTCCACTTGCACGTCCCGGCCGGGGCCACCCCGAAGGACGGCCCCTCGGCCGGGGTAACCATGACCACCGCCCTGCTCTCCATGATCCTCGGCAAATCAGTGGCGAAAAAACTCGGCATGACCGGCGAACTGACCCTGACCGGGCATGTCCTGCCGATCGGCGGCGTCAAGGAGAAGATCATCGCCTCCCGCCGGGCCGGCCTGAAGACACTGATCTTCCCCGAGGACAACCGCAAGGACTTCGAGGAACTGCCGGATTATCTCAAGGAAGGGCTGACCGTCCACTTCGCCGCCACCTATCCCGAGGTCTACCGGGTGGCGTTCGGCGACAAGCCGAAAGGCCGGCGCAAGTAGACCACGGGGCGAACCCTGTCGGAACTAGCAGAAATGGGGACAGAATTGAATTCTGTCCCCATTTCTGCTAGAAGGGACCCTGTCCCAATTTGATTATCCAAAGGAAACAGTCCCATGCGCATTCTGTCCGGCATCCAGCCTTCGGGTTCCCTGCACCTCGGCAACTACTTCGGCATGATGAAAAAGATGATCGAGTACCAGGAACACGAGGATCTCTTCTGCTTCATCGCCAACTACCATGCCCAGACCTCGCTCTCCGACGGCAAGGCCCTGGCTAAAGGAACCTTGGAAGCGGCGGCCAACTTCCTCGCCCTTGGCATGGATCCTGAGAAGAGTACCTTCTGGGTACAGTCGGACGTCGTCGAGGTGCAGGAGCTGACCTGGGTCCTCTCCAACTTCACGCCGATGGGCCTTCTGGAGCGCTGCCACAGCTACAAGGACAAGGTCACCAAGGGGATCGCCGCCAATCACGGCCTCTTTGCCTACCCGGTACTGATGGCCGCCGACATCCTCCTCTTCCAGAGCAACAAGGTGCCGGTCGGCAAGGACCAGAAACAGCACGTCGAGGTGGCGCGCGACATCGCCATCAAGTTCAACAACGAGTACGGGGAGATCTTCACCATCCCCGAGCCGGAGATCGACGAGGAGGTCGCCACCGTCCCCGGCCTCGACGGCCAGAAGATGAGCAAGAGCTACGGCAACACCATCGACCTGTTCGCCGAGGACAATGCCCTGCGCAAGCAGGTGATGCGTATCGTCACCGACCCGACGCCGGTGGAGGAGCCAAAGGATCCGGACAAATGCAACGTCTATAAAATTTACCGGCTGTTCCTGGACAAGGCCCGGGACGAGGCGCTGCGGAAGCGCTATCTGGCTGGTGGCCTGGCCTACGGCGCGGTCAAGCAGGAGCTGTTCGAAATCGTGCGCGACCATTTTGCCCCGCATGCGGCACGGCGCAAGGAACTGCTGGCCGATCCGGACGGGTTGCGCCGGATTCTCGCCCAGGGGGCGGCCAAAGCCCGCCATGCCGGTGCGAAAACCCTGCAGAAGGTGCGCAAGAAGACCGGCTTGGCTTATTGAGGGTTGCCGTCAGGCAATCGCCTGTCATAATCGATTGCAGACTCTCGGATTTCAGCCAGCTGTTGAAATAGGCAACAAGGGAAGGGAACGGACGAGGAGGTCGCCATGATTGTCGAACGTACCTGGTTCTGCACCTGCACCGGAAAAGCGCGGGAGCTGGTGGTCGTGGACGCGGGCGAAGACGAGGCGGGAGAACCGACCTGTCCGCGCTGCGGTGCCTCACCCTCCAGCGACCCGAAACACACGGTCGGCTATCGGGATGAGGAACGGCCGCGCAGTGTCTAGCTGTCAGGCCGGCGGCTGATCGCTTCGCGTAAAAAAGACGAAGGCCATCGACGGCCGCTTGCTCGCCTCGCGCACCACGAACTGCAGACTGTCGAACTGCCACCCCTGCCCGATCCACTGGTTGAGCACAGCTTCGATCGCTTCGTCGGTGACAATCGGGATTTCGACGACTTTGTAGATGAGCATGGCAAATCCTGGTCCTATGAATGTAGGCCGGAATAAGCATAGCGTTTCCGGCGAATGTCCGCCGGGAACGGCTGGCGCCTTATCCCGGCCTACCAACTGTCAATAATTTTCCCTTTGGATCGGACAGGTGAACCATGGCGATAGCCGGCAGTCCCAAGAAGATGGCCCAGGACGTCGCTGACGGTTTCCTGATGTTTTCCCCGCCGATGCTGCGCACCTATACCCCGGCCGACATCAAGATCGTGCTCGCCAACCTCGCCCTGGTCACCCGCGAAATCCGTTCGGAGCAGATCCCGCTCGACGACATCATGGCCCTCAAGGCGCGCAACATGAAGCTGACGCGCATGAACCAGGCGGAGGTCGTGATCCGCGCCTACTGCCAGAAGAAGCGCATCCCCATTTAAAAGCGCGCATTGCCCGGCGTGCGCGGAAACGGGATGACGTCGCGGATATTCTCCACCCCGGTCACGTACATCAGGAACCGCTCGAACCCCAGGCCGAAACCGGCATGCGGACAACTTCCCCAGCGGCGCGTATCGAGATACCAGTTCAAGCTCTCCGGCGCCACCCCGCGGGCACGCATCCGCCGCTCCAGCAGGGGCAGCCGCTCCTCGCGCTGGCTGCCGCCGATGATCTCCCCGACCCGCGGTACCAGCAGATCCATGGCGGCCACCGTCTGCCCGTCATCATTCAGCCGCATGTAGAACGCCTTTAGTTCCGCCGGGTAATCGGTGACAAACAACGGCCCGTTGACCACCTGCTCGGTAAGGAACCGCTCATGTTCCGACTGCAGGTCGCTCCCCCATTGCACCGGGAAGGCGAACGTCCGACCGCTGCGCTGCAGCTGTTCGATGGCCTCGCCATAGGTCATCCGCCCGAAATCGGCGGCGGCGACCGCTTCGAGTCGGGCCGTCAGTCCCGGTGACACATATTCCTCGAAGAAAGCCAGTTCCTCGGCGCATTCCCGCAGGGCAACCTTGACCAGGTAGCGGAAAAACTCCTCGGCCAGGTCGCAGTCCGCCGTCAGGTCGGCAAAGGCCATTTCCGGTTCGATCATCCAGAATTCGGCGGCATGGCGGCTGGTATTGGAGTTTTCGGCGCGGAAGGTCGGGCCAAAGGTGTAGATGTCGGCAAAGGCCATGGCGAACAGCTCCCCTTCCAGCTGTCCGCTGACCGTCAGCCCGGTCTTCTCGCCAAAGAAATCCTCACGCCAGGCGACTTGCCCGCCGGTGCCCGGCGGGTGGAACGGATCGAGGGTGGTAACGCGGAACATCTCCCCAGCCCCTTCGCAGTCGTTGGCGGTGATGATCGGCGTATGCACATAAAGAAAGCCGCGTTCCTGAAAAAAGCGGTGAACCGCGAAGGCCAGCCGGCTGCGCACCCGGAAGACGGCTCCGAACAGGTTGGTGCGCGGGCGCAGGTGGGCGATCTCCCGCAGGAACTCGGGGCCGTGACGTTTTTTCTGCAGTGGATAGGTCTCGTCGACCGGGCCAAGCACGACCAGTTCGTCAGCAATCAGCTCCCACCGCTGCCCGGTTCCGGGCGAAGCGATCAGCTTGCCGCGCGCCCGCACGCAGGCTCCGGTGCCGACCCGCGGCAAGGCGGCGCTAGCCGGGGCGGCCGCGTCGACCACGACCTGCAGGCTGGCCAGGCATGACCCGTCGTTGACCGCCAGGAACGCCACCCCCTTGCCCTGCCGCACCGTGCGCACCCACCCTTCGGCCACGACGTCCCCCCGCGGCTGCTCCGAATGCAGAATTTCACGGATGCGCGGGCGGTTTTGTCGCCAGGAAACCGGGTTGTCTGCCTGAGCCATGGCCTTTTCCCTCCGTGTCGTGACCGGGCCGGCTATTGATGCTCGCGGGTCTTGGCGAAGACGATCTCCGGCCACTGCTCCGCGACGTAGCCAAGGCGCCATTCGCTCGGCGCCAGAAACGCCAGCCCGCCATCCGCGTCACGGGCCAGGTGGGCCTGGTTCTTGCGTTCGAATTCGGCAAATTTTTTCGGGTCATTGCAGCCCACCCAGCGGGCCGTGGCATAGTCAACCGATTCGTAAATGGCATCGACGCCGTATTCGGTGCGCAGCCGGTCCATGGTCACGTCGAACTGCAGCACCCCGACCGCACCGACGATGTAGTCGTTGCCGAGCAACGGCCGGAACACCTGGATTGCCCCCTCCTCGGCCAGCTGGGTCAGCCCTTTCTCCAACTGCTTCGATTTCAGCGGGTTCTTCAACCGCACCCGGCGGAAATGCTCGGCGGCGAAGCTGGGAATGCCGGTGAATTTCAGTGGCTCCTTGTCGCTGAAAGTATCGCCGACCTTGATGGTGCCGTGATTGTGCAGGCCGATGATGTCGCCCGGGTAGGCCTCCTCGACATGCGCCCGGTCCTGGGCCATGAAGATGGTGGCATTGGACAGGCTGACGTCTTTGCCGATGCGGTGATGGCGCACCTTCATGCCGCGGGTGAATTTCCCCGAACAGATGCGCAGAAAAGCGATGCGATCACGGTGCATAGGGTCCATGTTCGCCTGGATTTTGAAGACGAAACCGGAAAAGGCTTCCTCCTCGGGCGCCACCTCGCGGGTCTGGGTGGCGCGCGGGCCGGGGGCCGGGGCCAGGTCGGCGAGAGCGTCGAGCAGTTCCTCGATACCGAAGTTGTTGACGGCGCTGCCGAAGAAAACCGGCGTCTGGTTCCCCTTCAGGTATTCGGTCAGTTCAAAGGGGTTGGCCGCCCCTTCGAGCAGTTCGATGTCCGCGCGCAGCTCGTCGGCCTGGCTGCCGAGGAGTTCGTCAAGTTGCGGATCGTTCAGGTCGTTGATGACCACCGCATCGCTCTGGCGGGTGCCGCCGCCGGGGGTGAACAGCCTGATCTCCTTGCGGTAGAGGTTGTAGACCCCTTTGAAGCGCTTGCCCATGCCGATCGGCCACGACATCGGCGCACACTCGATCTGCAGCTTTTCCTCGACATCGTGCAGCAGGTCGAGCGGCTCGCGCCCCTCGCGGTCAAGCTTGTTGATGAAGGTGATCACCGGGGTATTGCGCATCCGGCAGACCGCCATCAGCTTTTCGGTCTGGGTCTCGACCCCCTTGGCGCTGTCGATGACCATCAGCGCACTGTCGACGGCGGTCAGCACCCGGTAGGTATCTTCGGAGAAGTCCTGGTGCCCCGGGGTGTCGAGCAGATTGATTTCGCAGTCGCGGTGACCGAACTTCATGACCGAGGTGGTCACCGAAATGCCGCGCTCCTGCTCGACCTTCAGCCAGTCGCTGGTCGCGTGACGCGCCGCCTTGCGCGCCTTGATCGCTCCGGCCATCTGGATGGCGCCGCCGAAGAGCAGCAGCTTTTCCGTGAGGGTGGTCTTGCCGGCATCCGGATGGCTGATAATGCCGAAGGTACGACGACGTTTGATTTCGTCGAGAAACTGTCGATCCAAAGGGGTAACCTGCCTTTAACGTGGTGTGCTGCAAAAGAAAACGGGCTGAGACAGCCCGCTTTGAACAAATAGTAAACGAAACCGGCCGGCATGGTCAATGACGCAGCAGCTTGCCAGGGTCCCGCGCGGTCAGAGCAAAGACTAGACCGAGGGGGTCAGCGGCAGATCGACATGAATGGTCGTGCCGATGCCGGGCTGGCTCTCGACCCGGATCTCACCCTGATGGGCCAGGATGATATGGCGGACAATGCTCATCCCCAGGCCGACACCGTGCACCGCCGTATTCGATGAATCAGCCCGGTAGAACTTGTCGAACATATGTTCGACCTGGTCGGCGGTCATGCCGATCCCCTGATCGGCAACGCTCAGTCGGCAGCGTCCGCCGCCGTTCCCCAGAGTTACCTTGATCAGGCCGCCTTGCGGCGAATACTTGACGGCATTGCTGATCAGGTTGTTGAACACCTGCCGGATGCGCCCTATGTCCGCCGCAATCTGCGTTTGCGCCGAGGAAAAGTGCAGTTCGAAACGATGGCGCTGGCTCTTTTCCTGATAGGGACGGATCACTTCGCGCAACACCTCGTCCAACCGCACCGGCTCATAATCAAGGATCAGCGGTTGTCCGGCCTCGACCCGGCTGATATCAAGCAGATCGTCGACCAGGCGGGACAGTTCCAGGGCCTTGTTGTGGATCAGCTTCGCATATTCTCCCTGCTGTTCCGGCGTAACCGGACGCGCGTCGTCCTCGAACGCGAGAAGCTCACTGAACCCGAGGATGGCCGCCAACGGGGTATTCAGTTCGTGGGCCGCCATACCGAGGAAGGCATTTTTCATTCGATCCAGTTCGCGCTCCCTGGTCACATCCTGGATCAGCAACACGGCACCCGACTGCTCCGCGTCGGATTCCAGGCGTGAAATGCGGGTCTGGTAGACACGAGGATGCTTGGGATCCACACCGGGCAATTCAAAATCGAAGGAGGCGGTCGTGCTGGTGCCGACCAGCATGCCGCGGACCTTCTCCGGGAGGCTTGCCATTCCCCCCAGGCGATCGAGCGGCTGGCCGAGGGCCTTTTCAAACGGTACGCCGAGCAGCTTCTCCGCCACCGAATTCATGTGCAGCACGGCGAGCTGATGGTCGGCGACGACCAGCCCGTCACCGACGGAACGCAGGATGCCGTCGAGCTTTTCCCGGTCGCGCCGGGAATCCTCGAGGGCCTGGCTGAGCGCCATCTGTGCCAAGGTCCGCTCGGCAATTTCACTGGTCAGGTGTGCGTTGGCGGCAGATAGTTCGGCGGTGCGCTCGACGACCCGCGTTTCCAGTTCGTCGTTGACCTGCCGCAGCGCCGTTTCCGCCCGGCTTCGCTCCTCGAGGGAAACCTTGGCCTTGTTGAGTGCGAACACCATCAGCACCAGAAAGCCGAGCGAGAGCAACACCAGGATCATCGTGGTGCGCACGGTCAGGGCATTGAACTTGGCAACCCGCTTGGTGATATCGTAGTAAACCTCGATCGCCCCGCCAAACCGTCCCGCCGCCATGAACGGCACATAGGTTTCAACCACATCGAGCTTTGTGATCACACCATCGGCAGTCTGGTGATCCTTTTCGACGACCTTGGAAAAAACCTTCCCCTTGGCCACGATATTGCGGAAGTAATCGCTGCTGTTGGCCTTGCCGACCTCGGTCGAATCGGTTGAAAAAATAATCTCCCCATCCGGCGAGAAAACGCGCAGCTTGATCAGATGGCGGTCATCTCTGATCGCCTTGACCTGCTCCGCGAGAGCCACCGGCAGGGTGTCACGCTCGAGACGGATACCTTCAAGATGCAGGACTTTTACCAGATTGGTGGCAAAGCGGGTCGATTCATCTTCGGTCTCATGGACCAGCTGTTCATGATAGGCGGGATGCAGAATCAAGAGGGCATAGAGCGGCATGCAGGCAACCATCACCAGCACGAGCAACAACAGATTCCTGAGAAACGGGATCCGAAGCATGAGCATCCCCCATAAAAGTGAAAACCGAAATATAGTAATCCAATTCTTGCCGATGTTGAACCATTTAATTCCAGGCTGACGTTCTCGGGTTGCCCCTTCCTGCCGTTGTGGCATAATGCCCTGCAGGCAAATCTCGTCTTACGATCAGGACCTTTCCAACCATGGATATTCCGCGCTCCAGCGGCGTTCTCCTCCACCCCACGGCGCTCCCCGGAGCCCACGGCATCGGTGCGCTCGGCGCTGAAGCCAGGGGTTTCATCGATTTTCTGGCCGCTGCCGGGCAGAGCATCTGGCAAACGCTGCCGCTCGGGCCAACCGGTTTGGGCGACTCGCCGTACAACGCGCTCTCGGCGTTTGCCGGCAACCCGCTGCTGATCGATCTGCCGACCCTGGCGGCCTGGGGCGACCTGGACCCCCCGGAACTGTCGGAAGAGCGTAGCACTGTCGGCCGGGTCGACTTCCCCGCCGTGCGTCGCTTCAAGGAAGAACGGCTCGGCCGCGCCGCGGCCAATTTTTTCGCCCGGGCCGACGCCGGTCGACGCCAGGCCTTCGCCGCCTATTGCCGTGAACAGGCCTTCTGGCTTGACGACTATGCACTGTTCGTCGCCATCCGCGGCCATTTTGACGGTCAATCCTGGCAGGAATGGCCGGCATCGCTGCGACGACGCGACCCGGCCGCGCTCGAGGAATGGCGGTTGCGCCTGGGCACGGCGATTGCCGCCGAACAGTACCGCCAATACGCCTTCGCCACCCAATGGGACAGCCTCAAGAGTTATGCCAACCAGCGGGACGTCCGGTTCTTCGGCGACCTGCCGATCTTCGTAGCGCTCGACTCCGCCGACGTCTGGGCCAATCAGCGCCTGTTCCGGCTCGACCCTGAAGGCCGCCCGATGGAGGTAGCCGGCGTCCCTCCGGATTATTTCAGCGTCACCGGTCAGCGCTGGGGGAATCCCCTCTACCGCTGGGACGCCCATGAGGCGGAAGGCTTTGCCTGGTGGCTGCGGCGTTTCCGGGCCGAATTGCAGCGCGCAGATCTGGTGAGGATCGATCATTTCCGCGGGTTTCAGGCGTGCTGGGTCATCCCCGCGACAGAGCCGACCGCGGTCAACGGCCGCTGGGAAGTATCGCCGGGGCGCGCCCTGTTCCATGCGTTACGCTCCGGCGCCGCCGACTTGCCGATCATCGCCGAGGATCTTGGCGTGATTACCCCGCAGGTTGAAGCACTGCGCCGCGAATTCGGGTTCCCCGGCATGAAGATCCTGCAGTTCGCATTCGACTCCGGAGCGGACAACCCTTATTTGCCACACAATTACGAGGCCGATTGCGCGGTTTATACCGGCACCCACGACAACGCCACCACGCTCGGCTGGTGGGAGCAGCTCAACCCTGAACAGCGCGCGCCTGTCGAGGATTACCTTGGCCATTCTCCCGCCGACATCCCCTGGGATCTGGTGCGACTGGCAATGGCCAGCGTTGCCCGGTTGTGCATTCTCCCCTGTCAGGACCTGCTCGGGCTTGGCGATACCGCCCGCTTCAACCGTCCGGGACAAGCCGGCGGCAACTGGTCCTGGCGGCTCACGCCCGGCCAATTGCCGCCGGAACTGGCTGAACGGCTGCATATCCTGACGGCGACCTATGGCCGCTGCCGCCCGAAATCAGCCGGACGACAGCCTTGAGAAGCTCCCCCTTGCCGGCTTCCATGAGGCTATGCTATAAATTCAAATTGGTGTCGCAACACCTACAACTCACCCGTCGGGATCTTTTCCCGCAGAAGATGGAGGAACATCCTGTGAAACGACTGTTCGCCCTGTTGAGTATTGTCTGTCTGACCCTCTCCCTGCTGACCGCCTGCGGTGGCCAGGAAAAAGCTCCCGAAGTGACCAAACCCTCGGCCCAGCCCGCTCCTGCTGCAACTCCCGCCGCAGCACCGGCCGCCTCGCCCGGAAAAACCGGCAAGGTGACGGAAACGATGAACGCTGCCGGCTACACCTACGTACAGGTCGACACCGGCAAGGAGAAGTTCTGGGCCGCCGCCCCCCAGGTTCAGGTCAAGGTTGGCGACAGCGTCGCGGTTCCGGAAGGGATGCCGATGCCGAACTACGAAAGCAAGACTCTCAACCGCAAATTTGACCTGGTTTACTTCGTCCCCTCCCTTCTGGTGAACGGCGCCGCTCCGGCGGGCGCTGCCGGCGCCATGCCGGAAGGGCATCCGCCGACCGCCGGGATGCCGGCCGGGATGCCGGGGATGCCCGGCGCGACGGGCGCCCCCAAGGTCACCGCACCGGCTGACATCGATCTCAAGGGGATCAAGAAAGCCGAGCAGACCGTAGCCGACATCTTTGCCCAGAAAACCGCGCTGGCCGGCAAACCGGTGAAGATTCGCGGCAAGGTGGTCAAGTTCAGCCCGGAAATCATGGGCAAGAACTGGCTGCACATCCAGGATGGCAGCGGCAAGGATGGCACCAATGACCTGACCGTCAACACCAGTTCGGTGGCCAAGGTCGGCGACACCGTGGTGGTCAGCGGCAAACTGACGGTTGCCAAGGACTTCGGTTACGGCTACCAGTACGACGTCATCATCGAGGACGCACAGGTCGCCAAGGAATAACAACGGCCTATTGCCAGATCGAGGCCCCCGGAGAAAATCCGGGGGCCTTTTTGTTCCGCAGCCGGGATGGCGTCATGACTCTGTTTGCCATCAGCTTTCTCCTGATCTACGCCCTCATGCACCTGATGGTGTGGCTGGGCGTGCGGTCGCTCATCCCCGCCGACCGCCGGCTCCGCATCGGCCTGGCTGTCTTTGGCGCCATGATGATCGTGGCCCCGGTACTGACGCGACTGCTCGAGCGCGCCGACTTCGAGACGGGCGCCCGCGCCATGGCCTGGATCGGCTATCTGTGGATGGGCTTCCTCTGGCTGGCCTTCGCGCTGTTTACCGCCCAGGGCGCGTGGAACGGGATGGTGCGGATCGTAGGCCGGTTTCGACCCGGACTGCGGGGGTGGCTGCTGGTCGGCCCCCGCCCGGCACTGTTCTCCCTGTCGGTCGTCGCCCTTGCCGGCACCTGGGCATTTTTCGAGGCCGCCCAGCCGCGAGTCGAGCGGGTCCAACTGACGGTTGCCAACCTCCCCGCGGAACGGCCGAGGGTGCGGATCGTCCAGATCTCCGATCTGCATCTCGGGTTGATCAATCGCGGCGACCTGCTCGGCAGGGTTGTCGACCAGGTGCGTCAGCTCCACCCCGACCTGCTGGTGGTGACCGGCGATCTGCTCGATGCCCAGCGCAATCACCTGGAAGGGCTGACCGATCCCTGGCGGGAACTGTCACCACCGCTCGGTAAATTTGCCGTGGTGGGCAATCACGAAGTCTATGCCGGACGCAGCAACTCCCTGGAGTATCTGGAGGCTGCGGGTTTTCGGGTGCTCATCAACGAAGTGGTCGCAGTCGGAGGGATTCAGCTCGCAGGGGTTCCCGATCCGGCCTGGGGCGAACAGAAGGGTGACGCCGAAGTTTTGAAGGCTGCCGACCCGGCGCGCCCGACCATTCTGCTCAAACATCGACCCTGGGTCGAACCGGCGGCTGTCGACCGCTTCATCCTGCAGCTCTCCGGGCATGCCCACCGCGGCCAGATCTTCCCCTTCAACTTCATCACCGGCCTGGCCTATCCGATGCAGGATGGCCTCTACCGGCTGGCCGGCGGCAACTGGCTTTACACCAGCCGCGGCACCGGCAGTTGGGGACCGCCGATGCGACTCTTTGCCCCACCGGAGCTGACCCTCATCGAACTGGCGGCGGCAGACTCCTCCAAGCAATAACCGCTACCGTCAGGCCTTCGGCACATCTGCACCAGCGGTATCATGGAAATGGCGGTAAAGCTGTTGCGCCACGACCTCGGGCAGCCCCGGCGTTGCCCGCAGTTCCTCGAAGGTTGCCGCCCGCAACCGGCCGATGCTGCCGAAATGGCGCAACAGGGCCTTGCGGCGCTGGGGTCCGACACCGGGGATGGCGGTCAGCGCCGAAGCCTCCTGATCACGGCCGCGTAGCTTGCGGTGGTAAGCGACGGCAAAGCGGTGGGCCTCGTCACGCAGCCGCTCCAGCAGAAAAAGCGCCGGCGAGCCGTGCGGCAGGAGCACCGGGTTGCTGCGTCCCGGCAGGAAGAACCGCTCTTCGCTCCGCTCCACGACCTTGCCGCGGACGTTGGCCCTGACCCGGCTCTTGGCAATCCCGGCAGCATCGATCGCCCCCGCCAGCCCCAGTTCCTCCAACAGAGCGCCAAGCACCCCGAGTTGGCCACGACCGCCGTCGATCAGGATGAAATCGGGGAGGGACTGCTCCGCCACTCCTCGCTTGAGCCGCCGCCCCAATACTTCGCGCAAGGCTGCGTAATCATCCGTACCGGCGATGGTCCGCAGCCGAAAGTGCCGGTATTCCGCCGTTGCCGGCTCGCCGTTTACGATCACGGTCATGCTCCCGACCGTCGACCGGCCTTGCAGCGTGGAGATGTCGAAACATTCCATGCGCCGGGGGAGGCGGGACAAGTGCAGACGCCGGCGCAGATCTTCCAGCAGTTCTTCACGCGCCTCGCTCCGGCTCCCGCGCTCCCGCCAGGATTCCTCGGCATTGCGTGCCGCCAGGGCAAGCAGTTCGACCCGTTCGCCGCGGCGCGGCGCCAGAAGCCGAACCCGACGGCCGCGCCGCTCGCTCAGCCAGTCGGTCAGCGCCGCCGCCCCTTCAATCGGCAGCGGCAGCAGCACCTCGTCCGGGACCGGCACGTCACGCCCGTAGTAGCGCAGCAGAAACTCTTCCAACAGCCGGTCTTCCTCGACCAGCCAATCGAGGTTGTAGCTGCGCCGCCCGGCCAGCCGCCCCTGGCGGAAGAACAGCACGGCAATCTCGACCTCGCCGCCGACACGATGCAGACCGATCACATCCTGATCGGCTGCCCCGTAACGTATCGCCTTCTGCCGCTCGACGGTCTGTTCGATCGCCCGCACCTGGTCGCGCAAACGGGCGGCCGCTTCATAATGAAGAGCGGCGGACTCCTCCGCCATGCGCCGGCGCAGCAGGCCGACCACTTCGGCCTCGCGCCCCTCGAGCAGGGCGATGGCGCCATCGACCAGAGCGCGATAGCCTGCGCGGCTGATCAGGCCATGACATGGGGCACTGCACTGACCGACCTGGTGAAACAGGCAGGGCCGCGACCGGCGGCGACAGCGCGCCATCGGGTAGCGCCGCAACGGAAAGACCCGGTGGATCTCCTTGAGCGTGTCGCGCACCGCCGACGCCGAGGTGAACGGTCCGAAATAACGGGCGCCATCCGCCCGCACCCGGCGGACCATCTCGAACGCCGGAAATTCTTCGTTCAGGTCAAGGCGCAGGGAGATGAAGGTTTTGTCGTCGCGCAGCTCGATGTTGTAGCGCGGGCGATGCTCCTTGATCAGGGTATTTTCGAGGAGCAGGGCTTCTTTCTCGGTATCGGTGACGATGGTTTCGACACGGTCCGCCCGCTCGAGCAGGAAGCGGATCTGCGCCCGGCCGTCGCCCCCGGCCTGCAGGTAGCTGCGCAGACGCTTGCGCAGATCCTTGGCCTTGCCGACATAAAGGACCGTCCCCGCGGTATCCTTCATCAGGTAGACACCGGGGGCGGATGGCTGGCGGTAAAGGTCAAAACTCAGCACACAAAGTTCCTTGCTACTCGGTAAATTATCAATTATCCTTGATTTTGCCGAGTATCTACAAGCAGTTTGACAGGACCATCGTCTCTTGAGTTACGTTAGCGATCACCCCCCGGGGAGTCAATGCCCCGGCCATGCAGCCATTATCCCGTGACTGATTTCACTTATTTCGCCACCGCCGCCAAAGGTCTGGAAGAGGTTCTGGCCGGGGAGTTGCGCGCCCTGGGTACCGATGAGGTTGCGCCGGTATCCGGCGGTGTACACTTCCGGGGCGGTCGCGCCGACGGCTACCGCGCCTGCCTCTGGCTGCGCACTGCCAACCGCGTCCTGCAGCCCGTGGCCACCTTTCCGTGTCATTCGGCCGAGCAGCTCTACGAGGGGGTTCGCAGCTGTCCCTGGGAAGAATTCCTCAACCCCGGGATGACCCTCGCCCTGGATGCCAGTGTCCGCGATTCGGTCCTGACCCACTCCCGCTTTGCGGCCCTCAAGGGGAAAGATGCCATTGTCGACCGCCTGCGCGACCATTACGGGCAACGCCCCGACATCGACACCGTCGCCCCCGATCTCCCGGTCAACCTGCACATTCATAAAAATCATTGCACAGTCAGCCTCGATCTGGCCGGCGAGGGGCTGCACCGTCGCGGCTACCGCCTGGAACGTACCGCTGCGCCACTGCGTGAAACCCTTGCCGCCGGCCTGCTGTTGCTCAGCGACTGGGATGGTTCGACCCCGTTCGTCGACCCGATGTGCGGCTCCGGCACGCTACCGATCGAGGCTGCGTTGCTGGCAACCAGAACCGCGCCGGGGCTCGCACGCACATTTGCCTTCCAGAAATGGCCGGGGTTCGACGCCCGTGCCTGGCAGGCCTTGCGCGACGAAGCCCATCAGTTGCGCCGCCCGGCCGCCGCAATGATCGTCGGCGCCGACCGTGATCCACGCGCCCTGGTTGCCGCCCGCGACAACGCCTCGCGGCAGCAGGCGGCCGGCGGCATCATCTGGGACCGCAGCGACTTCTCCAGGCTGACACCGCCTCCCGCTCCCGGCGTACTGTTCTGCAACCCCCCTTACGGTGAACGGCTTAAAGACGACGGCGCGCTCGACACCCTTTACCGGAGCATGGGCGACACCCTCAAACAGCGTTGGACCGGTTGGACCGCCTGGCTCCTTACCGGCAACCTCGATGCCGCCAAGCGTATCGGCCTGAAGGCCACCCGGCGCATCCCGTTATGGAACGGGCCGCTTGAATGCCGCCTGCTGAAATATGAACTCTACTGATCAACCTCTGCATCTCCTTGCTTTTGCGCCGGACTAATCGCATAATTTGGAACTTTTTCATCTTCTCGGAGCGTCATGAGCCGGCACCTGTTCCGATTCGTCAATAACCTGCAGATCCGCTGGAAGCTGCTAGTGGTCGTCCTGCCGCTGGTGCTCATTCCGCTGTTTGTGGTCGGCTCGGTCGTCGGCTGGATCGCCTACCGCCAGGCACAGCTCGGCATTACCCAGGCAAGCATGGCCGACCTCGACCATCTTGCCTATTTTACCGTTGACCTGTTCGATTCCCATCGCCGCCAGTTCGAGGTCTACCGCGAAGACAAGAAGCAGACCATCCAGAAGGAACTGGCCACGCTTTCCAACCTTGCCTACAACCTGGTCGAAAATCAGTACCGCCAGCAGCAGGCGGGGCTGATCTACCAGGACAGCGCCCAGGATGTCGCCCGCCGGACCCTGAAACGGGTTCAGGTCGGCGAGACCGGTTATATCTATGCCATGACCACCCGCGGCGACCTGAAGGTACACATCGCCCGCGAGGGGGAGAATGTCTACGACCAGCGCGCCGAAGACGGCCAGTACTTCATTCGGGCCATGTGCCAGGCGGCCAAGACCGCGGCCCCCGGGCAGGTGCTCACCATCATCTACCCGTGGCGCAACCCGGAACTCGACGTCAAAGCCCGCCCGAAAATGGTAGCTTACCGTTACTTTGCCCCGTGGGACTGGATCGTCGCCGCCGGCAGCTACATTGATGAAACCTATGACGACCCGGCCGTCGAAGCCAAGGCCTTTGCCGCGCTGAAAGAACGACTCAAGGCAAAGAAGGTCGGGAAGACCGGCTACATCTATGCCATGGACCGCAAGGGGACGCTGACCATTCACCCCGAGGCGGAAGGCCATAACATCTACGCTTCCCGTGACAGCGACGGCACCCCATTCATTCAGCAGATGTGCGAACAGCGCGAAGGATGGATCCACTACCCCTGGCAGAATCCCGGAGAAGCCAGTCCGCGGCGCAAAATCGTGCGCTACCTGTATTACAAACCGTGGGACTGGATCGTGGCGGTCGGTTCCTACGAAGACGAGTTCTACCACGAAACCAACCTGATCAAGGGACGCATCTTCAAAAGCCTCGGCTGGATCTCCCTCGGCGTCGGCCTGCTCGCCACCCTGCTGGTGTTTCTGGCCGCCAAGGTACTGTCCGACCCGCTGCGGCATATGACAGCGACGATCCGCGCCATCAAGCGCGGACAGACCAATCGGCAGATGCAAGTCGACAGCCGCGACGAGCTCGGCGAATTGGCCACCGCCTTCAACCGCATGACCAGCATCCTGCAGCGCAACCGCGAACTTGAGGCCAACCTCGCCCAGCAGGGGAAAATGGCTTCCCTCGGGGTGCTCTCTTCGGGGGTGGCGCACGAAATCAACAACCCGCTCGGGGTTATCCTTGGCTACGCCGCCTACCTGGAGAAGAAACTTGCCGAGGACGATCCCAACTACCACTACATCCATGAGATCAAGCGCGAGAGCAAGCGCTGCAAGAAGATTGTTCAGGATCTGCTCAGCTACGCGCGCACGCCGCAGCCGGAACTGGCGCCGACCGACCTCAACCATCTGCTCGGCCAGATCGTCGACTTTGCCGCCAATCACACCGACCTGTTCGGCGTGAAGATCATCCGCGATTTCGATCCGGAGCTGCCGCCGGCACCGATTGACGGCGACCAGATCCGCCAGGTGGCGATCAACCTGATTCTCAACGCCGGCTCGGCAATGAACGGCAAAGGGGTCCTCACCGTAAGCACATCCCGTGAGGAGGGCTTCGCCGTGCTGACCGTTGCCGACACCGGCTGCGGCATCACGGAAGAAGATCTCTCACGTATCTTCGAACCATTCTTCACCACCAAGGAACGTGGTACCGGCCTCGGCCTGGCCATTACCAAGCAGCTGATCGAACTCCATCATGGAACGATCCGCATTGCCAGTTCCCCTGGCGAGGGGACGACAGTGACCGTCCGGTTGCCGCTGACCAGAGAGGACCTCTGATGCCTGCTGCCCGTCTCATGCTGATCGACAACGAGGCCGGCCTTTGCCGAATGATGGAGGCCGTGCTGCGCGACCAGGGCTACCTGGTCAAGACTTATACCAACCCGGTGCAGGCGGTGGCCGATTTCACCGCCGGAAGTTTCGACCTGGCGGTCACCGACATCAAGATGCCGGAAATGGATGGCCTGGAGGTGCTCCAGCACCTGCGCCGGCGCGACCCCGAGATTCCGGTGATCATGATCACCGCCTTCGCCACCGTGGAGATGTCGATCCAGGCCCTGCGGCGCGGCGCCTACGACATGCTGACCAAGCCGTTCGAACCGGATGAACTGATCTACCGGGTGAAGAATGCCCTGCAGCACCACGCCCTGGTCGAGGAGAACCGTGAACTGAAGGAGGAACTGACCGGAAAGTTTCGCTTCGACCGGATCATCGGCGCTTCGGCAGGGATTCAGACCCTCCTGGAGAGGGTCGCCAAAGTGGCGGTGCGCGACACCGGCGTGCTGATCACCGGCGAATCGGGAACCGGCAAGGAACTGATCGCCCAGGCCATTCACCACAACTCGGCACGGCGCGATCGCAAGTTTGTCGCCGTCAACTGCGGGGCCCTTCCCGAGAACATTCTCGAGAGCGAACTGTTCGGCTACCGCAAGGGGGCTTTTACCGGCGCCACCGAGAACCGCCAGGGCCTGCTCGAAGCCGCCGACGGCGGCACCCTGTTTCTCGACGAAGTTGGCAACCTGCCGCTCAACGTGCAGAAAACCTTGCTGCGCTTCCTGCAGGAGCAGGAGTTCCGGCGCCTGGGAGATACCAATCCGACCAAGGTCGACGTCCGCCTGATCTCGGCCACGAATTCCGACCTGACCGCCGAAGTCGTCAAAGGAACGTTCCGCGAAGATCTGTTCTACCGGCTCAACGTCATCAATCTGCATCTGCCGCCGCTGCGCGAGCGACGGGATGACATTCCGCTGCTGGTGGCACATTTCATCCGCGAGCAGAACGACAAGTTCGGCACCTCGTGCAAAGGGCTGACCCCCGAGGCGATGGAGGCGGCCTGTTCGTACAGTTGGCCGGGAAATATCCGTCAATTGCGTAATGTGATCGAGGCGGCGATGACCATCGAGAGCGGTGCATATCTCGGCCTGCCGGTTCTTTCTCAGTTTATCGTCACCGACCAGACCGGACCCTTGCCCTCCCAGGCCGACTACGAAGCCGCCTTGACCCGTTTTGAAACCGAATATCTCACCCGACTGCTGCGCAAACATGGCGGCAATGTCGAAGCGGCATCCGCCGAGGCCGGCATGAACATGGCGACCATTTATCGCAAGCTGAAAAAATACGGGATCCGCAAGAAGGATGTGGACTAGGCGTTACCCCTTGTAATTGCAGGAATGCGAATTGCGGTTTTGCATTTCTGCAAGAATGCAAATTTACCGAAAATTTCACATAACTATTTGTTATCAAATGATTTTATAAAGATACATGGTATTCTGCTCCTGTCTCTGCAGCTTGCGCTTTTCCTTTCCCGCCGGTTTTTTGCATTTCTGCAAGTCTAAATCGTCCAACCAATCCGCAGCCATAACCGCATAAATTTTATAAGCACCTGTTATTATTGGTTTTTATAATTTAAGAGCGACTTCGTCTCTTGATTGGTACGGCGCTTGCTGAAGCAAGAAGTGACACTCCTTGTTGAGGAACCCGGTCCAAACGTCCCCCCATGAGGGCCGGGTTCCACTGTCCATACGGAGGCTGCGATGAACAACCGGACTGTTTGCCCATATTACGGCTGCGACGAAGAAGTCTGCGATGTCGGCTGCGGCTACATCTCGCCGCACGATGCCAAGATGATCATCAAGTTTTGCTCGGCCCAGTATAATGATTGCCACAAGTACCATGAACTGGCCGATCGCCTTGGCGAGCAGATGCCGGTCGCGGCGAGCATCTCGGCCACCTGGATTGAACCTGCCCAGAGCGATCCACGCGCAACCCATGTCCCGGCGCTTGGACTCTTCTGCTTTGGCATCACCGCCGTCCTGTTTGCCTTCAAACAGCTCCCGGTACCGCAACCCGACATTTACCTTCTCAGTCTGATGATGATCGCCGCCTCGCTCGGCCAGATCATCACCGGCCTGACCGCCCTGCGCATCAACCCCATGCGCGCCGTGGCCTTTACCGGTTTCGGCCTGTTCTGGCTGTCACTGCTGGCTGTCGAACTGCTGCCGACCGCCGGTTACGGCAAACTCCCCGGTCCGCTGCCGCAGGGAGGCTATTTCGCCATGTGGGGGGTGTTCAGCCTGATCCTCGTCCAGAACTCCGGCAGCCTCAACCGTAGCTGCCAACTGGTGTTTTCCCTGCTTGCGCCGTTTCTTCTGATGTTGGCCCTGTCCCACATTACCGGCAGCGTGGCCCTGAAACATACGGCGGCGGTTCTCGGTTTTGCCTGCAGCCTGCCGGCGCTGTTATGCGGCGTGCGTCAGAGTTGGCAGGAACTGCGCGACCTGCTGACCCCCGGCCGCACCCAACAGGCCCACCAGGCCCAGCGGATTCGCTGAGCAGGCAAACACTTTGGCAATTCACGGGAAATGGCGTCCTGCCGAAACTTGACAGAGACAGGTTTGTCCCTTTAGAATTCCTCAAAGAGCTATTGAATCGACCAAGGGGATCATGAACGCGAAACTCAGCCTGCAAATGACACTGCTCGGACTCGGCGTCATGGTTTTTTACGCCGGGCTGATCGTTACCGGCCAGGTGTCGATGGAGATTCTTCCGCATTATGCCATCTCCGCGGTCATTTTCCTCTGCTCGGGAAGGATCATGCGGCAAATGGCCGCAAAGCTCCCGCCCCGCGAGGAGGGAGCGCCGGTTCCTTTCCGGTTGATCCCCGACTGGTCGATGCGCACGGCCATGCTCAACTGGGTGGCCGCCAGCGTTCTGGTCAGCATCATGGCGGTTTTCCTGGTCAAGCCTGACGGCATGACCTTCACCGAGATGCTGCAGTTCACCGCCGCCGGCATGGATGAAATGCCAACGCCGCCATTGCCGATGCCCTGAGTCCAAAACCTGTCCGAAATATAAATAACGGCCGCTCCCCAAAGGGAGCGGCCGTTCCTGTTTGTACGACCTCGTGAAAGCCAGCCTGCTGTTTCAATCCGTTGCCTGCACCGGCAGGAGCACCGTCACCGTGGTGCCCCGGCCGAGGGCACTGGCCATGCGCACCTCACCGTGATGGGCCTCGATGATCGACCTGGCAATGAACAAGCCCAGACCGGTGCCAGCAGGCGCCTTACTGGTCACATTCGCGCGATAGAACTTGTCGAACACGTGGGCGAGTTGTTCGGGCGACATGCCGACCCCCTCGTCGCGAATGATGATGCCACAGCGATCTCCGACAATGTTGGCACTGACATGGACGGAGCTCCCAGCGCCGGAATATTTGACGGCATTGCTGAGAAAATTCTCGATCGCCTGGGGGAGCCGTTTGCAGTCGGCCTGAATCTCCAGCGGCACGGCGGACGGTTCGAAATGAAAATGATGCGTCGCCACGCGCTTGCGGAAGCCGTCGACAACTTCCGCGAGCAATCCGGAAACATCGCATTTCTCCCTCTCGACGGTCATTTTCCGGCCGCTTTCCAGACGCGCCAGCTCGAGCAGTTCATCGACCATTTGCGAGAGGGTTTCCGCCTTGCGAATTATTGTCTTCAGCGCCTCCGCACGGTCATTTTCCTCAAGCGCGTTGGCCTGCAGCATTTCACCAAAACCCAGAATGGCCGCCAGCGGCGTCTGGAACTCGTGAGCCACCGTGGAAACAAATTCGCTTTTCATGCGGCTGGCCTCACGCTGCGGACTCACATCATGCATGACGCCGATAATCCCCGCCGGCTGGCCGTCCTCGTCACGGAACAACGTCTTGTGGAAGACGATATCATGCCGTTTGCCATCGACACCGGTCACGGCATGTTCGTAGACGACGGAACGCTCCTCCCGCAGGGCTTCAGCATCCTTGCTCCGGTGCAGACTGGCGTCTTCCGGGGGATAGAGTTCCGCGGCGCTGCGACCGACAATCTCGCCGACGCCTTTCCCCCAGAAATCAGCGAACGCCCGGTTGCAGCCGAGCATCTTCCCCCCGGCATCCTTGTAGAAGACCGGCACCGGCAGATCATCCATCAGTACCTGGAGGAAATTCACCTGGGCCGCCAGACGCTTCTCTACCTGATGTACGTCGGTGGTCATCTGGTTGAAGGCATCGTTGAGCGCGCCGATCTCGTCGCGACGGTCGACCGGGAGTTGCAGGTCGCGACGCCCCTTGGACATGCCGTTGATCGCTCGCGTCAGGAGGGTAAGCGGGCGGGCAATGGCCTGGGCCGCCGGCAGGGTCAGAGCAAAGGCAAGGATGCCGATCAGCAGGATGCCCACGAGGATTTCCCGAATGAGCGTGTTGACCGCCGTGTTGATCGGCTCGGCCGAGATACCGATCCGCAAACTGCCGATGCGGCCGTCAAGCACCGGCACGGCAATGTCATAGATGAACTCACTACCGGTATCCAGACGCTTGACGACGGCTTCCTCGCCGCCGACGTAACGGTTCACCGTTGTCAGTTCGGCAGGGAAGTTCGTGCCGAACGAGTGGGCGAGCAACCCGCCGTCACGATCGACCATCAAAATGTAGCGGATGTCAGCTTCCGCGGTTTGGTGTTCGTGAGCAAGGTATTGGAGGTGCAGATGGTTGTGTTCGATGAAATCTTCGGTGCTAAGCTCGGCAATGTGCCGGGCGATCGAGATTCCGCGTTTAAGCAGTTCGTTGCTGAGATCGCTGGACACGCGGGCGGCCACATAGAAACCGATGGCCGCACCGAAACAGACCACGACCGAAAGGGTCAGGGCAAGCAGCTTGAAACGCAACGGGAGATTGACGCCCATAAGGGTCAGCGATGGCTTTTGCTGTTGATGAAGTCGCGCATCTCGCGAATCGTCCCATAGGCGGCATCACTTGCCGGCACGAAGCGGCGGAGCATCATTCCCTGCAGGATCAGGGACCCTTCGGGATCCTCATGCATGGACAGCAGCGTCGTGCGCAAACGTTCACGCAACGGGGCCGGGATATTGGGACGCACCACCACGGGGGGAATGCCATAGGGGGCGGAGCGGGACAGGATCCTGATTTTCTTGGCCAACTGCGGATCCTTGCGGATCAGGTACTCGTAGATCAGGCTGTCCACCGCGGCCCCGTCGACTTCCCCCTCGGCCACTGCGCGGATCGACTTGTCGTGGGCGGAGGTATAGATGACCATGCCAAAAAAGTGCTCCGCAGTCTCCCCCCGCTGTGCCAGCATGTATTCCGGCACCAGCTTGCCGCTGTTCGACAACGGATCGGTAAAGGCGAAGTTCCGGCCGCGCAGATCCTCGAGACTCTTCGCCGGGCTCTTGACCGGGACGATCATGTACGAATAGTAGACCGTCTCTCCGGAGAGGGTTTCCGGCATGACCAACAGTTCCAGACCAAAGTTGTCCTTCCCCTCGACGTAGGGCCCGCCGCAGACAAAGGCCAGATCCAGTTCACCATCCTTGAGCAGCTGATTGAACTCTTGGTAGCTCCCCCGGTCGACGGTCATGACCGGGGTGGTCAGGTGCTTCTCGAGGTATTCCACCAGCCGTTGGTAGTAGATGTAGCCTTCCTTGGGGGTAATCATCGAACCGATGCCGAGGGTGATCTGCGTCGGGGCTGCCACGGGTTTTGCGATGGTCGAGGAAGACGTGCGCTTGTCGAGATCGACCCGGACCGCCTCGCCACCTTCATTGCAGGCAAGCAGGCCAAACAGCAGGACCATCGCAACAGGGATTCTGGCAAGAAATACAGGCATGGTTACCTCTCATTCCGACTGCGGGAAATTGCAGCCGGTCGGCAACCATTATAGAGAAAATTAATCTTAAGGCAAGCGGCTTGCTTCTAGCGGGTCAGCTCTTGCAGTTTCGCCTTCAGTTCCCTTTCCCGTTCCCACTGTGCGGTGACATCCCGCAGGATCGCGGCGAACCCCTGAACCTTGCCGCACTCATCCTTGATCATGACAATGGAAAATTCCGAAGAGAACTGGTTGCCGTCATGCCGGATGGCGGGAACGCGCAGCAGTTCCTTGCTGTAGCGGCTCTCCCCGGTCTGCACGACCTTGTGCCAACCGTCCCAATGCCGTTGCCGCAGCTTCTCCGGAATGATCAGGTCCAGCGACTGGCCGATGGCCTCGGCGGCGGCCACCCCGAAGATGCGTTCGGCGCCGCGATTCCACAGTCGGATGATGCCGCCGCCGTCGGCAAAAAGGATGGCATCGGGTGCTTGTTCGACAATGATGCACTGCAAATCCGGTTGTTCATTCACGCTCATGATGCGGCTCCTTGGCGGGCAACGTCACGTCAGGCGGCGACCTGCCGTTCGTAGCGGGCAACCATCTCCTGATACCTGATCTCGAGTCCCGGGGTTGCGGCTGCCGCCTGTCGGTAGGCGGTCAGCATATCGGCGCGCACTTCCTGCGGCAGGATCCGCTCGGCAAGCGGGTAGAGAATGTGATCTTCCTTGTCGATATGGCTGCGCAGCAGCTGCGCGTAGCCTTTGGCATGCGCGGCGAGCACGGGAATTTCCCCGACAGCGCCGGCCAGCGCCTGCCGTGCCGCGATCTCCAGAGCGCGCACATGCGCCCGCCCCTGCTCATGCTCGATCTGCATCGCTTCGATCGGCGACTGCTTGGCCGGCATACCGTTATTTACCAGGGCCTTGAAGAGCACATCCTCCTCCTTGGCATGATGGAAACGGTCAGCATAGTTACGAATAAAGTCTACGGCATCGAGAAAAAACCGCCAGTCGCGGAATTTTCCCTGCTCCAGCAGGGCGGTGTTCTGCTCCACCAGTGTGATCATGCGCAGGATCAGCTGGTGCTCATCCATCATGACCCGGGTCACGTCGGTTTTCATGTCAGCTTCTCCTCTCGCCGTTGATGCCGATTACCGCAATCTCCAGCGCCACATCCCTCCCCGAGCGCTTGATGGCCTCCTGAGCCAGCATGGCCAGACCACGGCAGCAGGGCACTTCCATAATGGTGACCGTAACCGAACGGATCTCGTTCTGGGCAATGATCGCGGCAAGCTTGTCCACGTAGGGGCTGGTGTCATCCAGCTTGGGGCAGGCATTGACCAACACGCGCCCCTTGATGAAATCGCGGTGAAACTCGGCATAGGCGAAGGGCACGCAGTCCGCGGCGATCAGCAGGTCGGCATTCTGCAGATATGGTGCGGAGGGCGGCACCAGGTGCAACTGGGTCGGCCACTGGCGCAGTTCCGAGGTCAGGCGACCGGATGGCGCGGCGGATTCATTGGCGGGACGTTCCACGGTACGGGCTTGGGCGCCGGGGCAGCCACAGGCAAATGTGCTCATGATTTTTCTCCTTCCGGTTGGTTGATGTTATCGGTACGGGACAGGTAGCTGATAATTTCCGCTTCAATTTTCTGCTCGATCTCTTCACCCAGGGCGTGGATGGAAACGACGTCCTTCACCAGACAGATGCCGACGCCGCACGTCACGCAGCCGAAGTCGTACATGCCGAGGATTTCTCCGATTGCCGGGTGCTGCTCGATCACCCGGTTGATCGCCTGGTCACCAATTTCCCGAGGCAGTTTCATAAGCTTCGCTCCCTTTCTCCCTCAATCGTTGACTAGAGAATAGGCGAACCACGGCTGGCAAAACATGATCGAAGTCAAAATATCTGACTGTATTGATAAATTATTTATCGTCGTGGCGCTCCGTCTCTCCCGGAGGCAGTAACATGCATGCTCCGCGAATTTTATTGACGTCCTGTCCGGCAGGAAATATCCTTAAAAAAATCTCACGCAAAATGCTCTGCGCCGTCAAACTGTCCGTCCCCGCCGAAACGCTTGTACAAGGATCGATCCGCCAGGAGGTCACAACCATGCAGATAAAAATGAAAATCGCCGGTTTGGTACTGGTCCTCGTCCTGTTTACGGCACTCTCCATTGTCGGCATCGCGCTCCTCCAAAAAACGGTTCTCGGCAAGGACCTCGGCAGGGAAATCGATCGCCTGGCTGTCGACGAAGCCGGCCAAACGGCCCAGGATGTCTATCTGATGTGCGAGGCGATGCGCGAATCGGTCGAACAGTCGGTCGGCTACAGTCTCAAGATTGCCGACGACATCCTCAAACGGACCGGCGTCGTCTCCTTCAGCAAGGAAATGGTTGCCTGGACCGCTACCAATCAATTCAACAATGAGCGCCGTGCCGTCGCCCTTAACAAGATGATGGTCGGCAGCCAGTGGCTCGGCCAGAACTCCGACGCCAAGGTGTCAAGCCCGGTGGTCGATGAAGTCAAGCGCCTGGCCGGGAGCACCTGCACCATCTTCCAGCGGATGAACGAGGATGGCGACATGCTGCGGGTATCAACCAACGTCGAGAAACTCGACGGCACCCGCGCCATCGGCACCTACATCCCCCGCCTCAACCCCGATGGCAAACCCAATCCCGTGATCGCCAGCGTCCTCCGCGGCGAAACCTTCAAGGGCCGCGCCTTCGTGGTGAACGCCTGGTATGTCACTGCCTACCAGCCGATCTGGAACCAGTCCCGCAGCCGGGTGGAAGGGGTTCTTTATGTCGGCATCAAGCAGGAGAACGTCGAGAGTCTGCGCAAGGGGATCATGGACATCGTCGTCGGCAAGACCGGGCGGGTTTTCGTGCTGGGGGGGACCGGCGACCAGAAAGGCCGCTTCCTCGTCGCTCCGCGGGGGACCGAACTGGAGCTGCAGGCCGCGGCGAATCAGGATCATATCCAGGAGATTGTCGCCAAGGCCCTGGCGCTGAAAAGCGAGGGGGAATCGATCCCCGTCGAGACGGTACGCTATGCCGCCGCCGGGGGCAAGGGAGGCGATTCCGGAGACCGGTTTGCAGTCTTCACCTATTTCAAGCCGTGGGACTGGATCATTGTCGCCGACTTCCCTGAAGCGGACTTCATGGATTCGCGCACCCTCGTCGCCAGTGGTCTGAACAATATGATCGGCTGGATTCTGCTGATTGCCGCCGTCGTCACCTGCCTGGCCCTGTTCTTCGGCTATCTGCTCGCCAGAGGGATCAGCACCCCCCTTCGCCAGACGGTTGACATGCTCGAGGGGATGGGCCGCGGCGAACTTGACCGACGCCTCAATCTCCAAGGGAAGGACGAAGTCGGCCGACTGGCCGTTGCCATGGACGCCTTCGCCGACAACCTGCAAAGTGAAATTCTCACGGCTTTCAAAAAACTTGCCGAAGGGGATTTCACCTTTAAGGCCACCGGCCTGATCCGCGAGCCGCTGGCCCAGTCAAACGAGCGACTGACCCAACTGGTCGGTCACATTCGGGGTGCCAGCGAGCAGGTCGCCGAGAAGAGCCAGGCCGTCAGCGATAATGCCACCCGGCAATCGCGGGGAGCGATCGAACAGGCTTCGAGCGTTGAGGAGGTTTCCTCAAGCATCGTCGAGATGACCGCCAATATTCGTCGGAATACCGAAAATGCGTTGGAAACCGAGAAGATTGCCGTCAAGGCCGCGGTCGATGCCCGGGAAGGCGGCGCGGCCATGAATGAAACGATCCGGGCCCTGGAGGAAATTTCCAAGAAGATCGGGATCATCAACGAAATTGCCCGGCAGACCAATCTGCTGGCATTGACCGCCTCCCTCGAAGCCGCCCGGGCCGGGGAGCACGGCAAGGGTTATGCCGAGGTGGCCGGTGAGGTGCGCAAGCTTGCCGAGCGGAGCCAGGCCGCGGCCCAGGACATCAACGCTCTGTCGGTCAACAGCATCGATGTCGCCGCCAAAACGGCCAATGTGCTCGGCATCATGGTGCCAAACATCCAGCGCACCGCCGAACTGGTGCAGGAAATTGCCGCCGCCAGCCGGGAGCAGGACACCGGCGCCGAACAGATCAGCAACGCCATGCAACAGCTTGACCTGGTGATTCAACACAACGCCGCCTTTGCCGAGGAGATGGCCGGCACGGCCGAGGAACTGTCCGCGCAGGCCGAGCAGTTGCAGGCCGTGATTGCAGCACTCAAAACCTCGGCACAGGATCAGCTCTCCTTTGTTGCGCAGGAAGAGCGTTAAATCCGGCCTCGGACCGGGCCGGATCATGACCTGAAGCCAGAACAGCAATGGCCCCGCGTTTCCGCGGGGCCATTGCTGTTCAATCAAACGCTGATGGAGCAGGTAATCACTCGGCCTTGACCGACTCCAGAACCAATTCTTCTTCCAGTGCGACCGGCACGGAGGCGGTCTTCTCGGCGGCCTTGGGACGCAGCGAGTTGGCCAGCATTGCACCGATCATCAGCAGTACGCCGGCGACCACGAACGACATGGTGAAGTTGCCGGTTTTGGCCTTCAGGATCTCGGCAACCTTGACCAGCGCGAAGGCGCCGACGCCCCAGGCGGTGAAGAGCACGCCGTAGTTCATTCCGTAGTTCTTGACCCCCCAGAGATCCTTGGCAAAGGAGGGGAAGAGCGACAGATTGGTGCCGTAGTTGAAGACCATGAAGGTGACCATGAGGACCAGCACCAGGGCGTTGGAGTAGGTGCCGTCGACCACCGGGATGGCAGCGAACATCAGGGCGGCCTGGAAGACCAGCATGATCACCAGGGTGTTGGCGCGGCCAATCTTGTCGGAGACCACGCCGGCGATGATCCGGCCGGCGGCGTTACCGATCGACATGACCGCGACGACCAGGAAGGCCCATTCGCCAAGGCTGGCCTTGGCCATGCCGGTGGCGCTGCCGATGACCATCAGGCCGGCGCCGGCGCCGATGAAGAAGCAAACCCACAGGGTGTAGAAGCTGCCGGTTTTCAGGATTTGCGAAGGGGTCTTGTCTTCCACCGCCGACTTCTTGGCGACCGCCTTGGCGTTCGGATCGGCCACATAGCCGGCCGGTGGGTTGCTCAGCAGCATGCCGAAGGCGCAGACGATGATGCCAAAGGCGATGCCGAGGATCAGCATCGACTGCAGAATCCCGAACGATTTCAGCAGATAGTTAGAGAGCGGGGCAATGTAGACCGGGGCCAGACCGAAGCCGGAGACGACGATCCCGGCGATCAGGCCGGTCTTGGCCGGCGGGAACCAGCGCAGCGCCGGCGGGGTGGCGGCGGAGTAGCCGAAACCCATCCCCAGACCGACCAGCACGCCGAAGCCGACGATCCACATCCAGTAGTTGGTGCTCGTCGAAGCGACCAGAAAGCCGCTGGCGACAAACAGGCCGCCGATGATGCAGGTGGCGCGGGGGCCGATCTTGTCCTGCATGCGCCCGGCGATGATCATCGAGAAGGCGAAGGCCAGACAGGCCAGGGCATAGGGGTCGTTGACCGATGCCTTGTCCCAGGTGAAGGCCCCTTCACCACCAGCCTTGATCGAATCGGTGATCGCACCCTTGAAGATGCTCCAGGCGTACAGAACGCCCAGCGCCAGATTGATGGCCGTGCCGGAGAGGGCCACGGTCCAGCCGCGACGATAGGAAATACTGGTCGTGCTCATGATTGCCTCCTTGAGATCGGGGTAGCTAAAGTCAAACCCGGAATGGTCAACATCCTTACCCGGAATACCAACGGCCACTTTGCATTGAAATCGATGACGGCCGGTTCACTCTGTCCTTTTTTCCCGAATGCCATCATCGTCGCCTCCCGTTTGCTCCGGTGCCCGGCACCCGACGTGCCGTGCGTTGATCATTTCCCTTCGCAACCGGCATACCAATGTTCTAGCTTTTGCAGAAATATTTTTTTATCAATAATTTCAATTGCTTAAAAAGGAATAGCAGAAGGATTGACTGGAGGATGATGAAGGGCTGATTTGCATAAATGCAAAACAGGAGACAGGACAAGAACCTCACGTTCAGTTTCGCTGAATACCGTTCAATTTGGATAAACCCGCTTTGGTAGCGAATTTACGAGGCACGGCCCAGGGCCCTGTCGGCGTTTCGGCGAACGGATTTGCACCGATGCAACCTTTAACAAAGCTTTTTGCAGGAATGCAAAAAAATCACGCGCCACCCGAAGAGGGTGGCGCGTGAGGGTTCTTTATCTTCACAGACTGTATCGACATGCGGCGGAGAAGCGCGAGAACCGCCGGATTGTTTGAAGCGCGGCAACTTTCCGGCGGTGTCGCGAAGCTCCGCGGTGTGCCGATGTCCAGCTATTTCGACCCGTCAATGTTGACTCAAGCGCGAGAAACGAACCGGCCTTCGCGGGTGTCGACCCTGATTTTTGCTCCAGACTCCAGGTAGGCCGGCACCTGGATGGCCAGACCGGTCTCCAGGATCGCCTCCTTGGTCTGCGCCTGGGCGGTGGCGTTCTTGATGGCCGGCGCGGTATCGGTGACCAGCAGTTCGACCACCATCGGCGCCTCGACGCTGACCACCCGTCCCTCGAACAGGCCGAGGGTCACCTCCATTCCTTCAAGCAGATAGCCCTTGATCGGCTCGTACAGTTCCGCGCCGAGTTCGTACTGCTCGTAGCTCTCCAGATCCATGAACACCGCGCCCTCACCGGAGGGGTAGAGGAACTGCCCCTTGCGCTTCTCGAAATCGGCCTCGTCAACCCGGTCGCCGGCCTTGAAGGCCTTCTCCAACACCTGACCGGTGAGCAGGTTGCGGTATCTGGTCTTGACCAGGGTGGCCCCGCCGCGCGCCGATGGCGACTGGGTGGTGAATTCGAGAATCAGACAGGGGGCGCCGTCGAGTTGAATGACCAGGCCGCGCTTGAAATCGTTGGTGGCAATCATGGAAGACCCTCACTATGTCGTGGATATTGCGGCCTCGCCGCAAAGCGGCGTGACTATAGCATCAAGGGTCGGGGTGCTCAACGATTTTCCGGTGACATCCGTCACAACTTATGCTTAAATGACGCGCCTTTTCAGCCGTTAACCCGACGCGATCTCCAAGGAGCAACCACCATGTACAGCTGTGCCGACCTGAAAAAAGGTCTCAAACTGATCATCGACGGCGACCCGCACCTCATCGTGCAGTTCGACTTCACCAAGCCCGGCAAGGGGCAGGCTCTCTACAAATGCAAGCTGCGCAACATGCTGAACGGTTCGCTGTTCGAGCGCACCTACCGCTCCGGCGAGAGCTTTGAACCGGCGCAACTGGAAGAGCGCGACATGCAGTACCTCTACAAGGACGAGAGCGGCTACGTTTTCATGGACCAGAAGAACTACGAGCAGGTCACCATTGCCGAGGACGTCCTCGGCGATGATCACTACTTCCTGGTCGACAACATGCAGGTCAAGGTCCTGCTCTTCAACGAGCGCGGCATCGGCGTGACTCTCCCCAACTTCGTCAACCTGCGCGTCGTACAGGCCGACCCCTGGGTCAAGGGCGACACCGCCGCCGGCAACAACAAGCCGGCCACCGTCGAGGGCGGCTACACCCTGCAGGTGCCGTCCTTCGTCGAAGAAGGCGATCTGATCCAGATCGACACCCGCACCGGCGAGTATTACACGCGCGTCAAGGAGTAGGATGAGCGAGCGCAACTGGCAGCTTGCCCGCAAGCAGCAGCGTCTCGAACAGAGAGCCCGGATCCTCCAGCAGGTCCGGGCCTTTTTCGTCGAGCGCGGACTGCTCGAGGTTGAAACACCGCAGCGGATACCGGCCAATGCCCCCGAATTGCATATCGATGCGACCGAGGCCGGCGAGGCTGTCTTGCAGACTTCTCCGGAACTGGCGATGAAGCGCCTCCTCGCCGCCGGCTACCCCGACTTGTTCCAACTCTGCCGGGTCTGGCGCAGTGGCGAGCGCGGCGGCCGTCATCTCCCCGAATTCACCATGCTCGAATGGTATCGCCGCGACGCCGACTACACCACGTTGATGAACGACTGTGAAGCGCTGCTGCTGCGCCTCGTCCCGGCCGGATGCCTCGTCTGGCAAGGATCGAGCATCGACCTGACGCCGCCCTGGCCGCGGCTGAGCGTGGCCGAGGCCTTCCGCCGTCATGCTTCATGCACCGTCGACGAAGCTTTGGCCACGGAGCGCTTCGACGAGATCCTGATCGTCGAGGTCGAGCCGCGGCTTGGCCCCGGCCCGCTCTTTCTGACCGACTACCCGGCGCCCCTGGCCGCCCTGGCCCGCCTCAAGCCGGACAATCCGTCGACCGCCGAGCGCGTCGAGCTGTATCTCGGCGGATTGGAGCTGGCCAACGGCTTCTCCGAGCTGACCGACCCGGTCGAGCAGCGGGCACGCTTCGTGGCCGAAGAGACGGCGCGGCGCACCGCCGGCAAACCACCGCGCCCCCTGCCGGAGCCCTACCTTGCCGAACTGGCCAACCTCCCCTCGTGTGCCGGCATCGCCCTCGGCATCGATCGCCTGGTGATGCTGCTGACCGATGCGCCGACGATCGACGCGGTGGTGGCCTTCACCCCGGAGCAGTTGTGAGCATCCCCTGGTTGCGCGATCTTTTCACCCTGCTCGGCGAGTGCCTGCGCCAGGCGGTCAAGACCAGTCATGCGCTGTTCCGCATCATCGTACCGATCGCCATTGGCGTGCGCCTGTTGGAATTGGCCGGGGTCATAGACCTGTTCGGACGGCTGCTGGCACCGGTCATGGCCCTGGTCGGCCTGCCGGGGAGCATGGGGCTGGTCTGGGCGACCACGCTGGTGACCAATATTTACGGGGGGATGGTGGTCTTTGCCGGGGTGGCCCCCGGCGCCGGGCTGACCGTCGCCCAGGTCACGGTGCTGGCCACCATGATGCTGATCGCCCACGCGATTCCCGTGGAGGCGAGCATCGCCCGCCAGGCCGGCACCAGTTTCCGCGCCATGGCTGTCCTGCGCATCGGCGGCGCCCTGGTTGCAGGATTCCTTCTCAACCTCGCCTATCTTGCCGGCAACACGCTGCAACAACCCAACACCGCCCTGTGGACCCCGCCGCCGCGCGACCCGAGCTGGCTCGGCTGGGCTGGTGGCGAAGCACGTAACCTGGTCTACATCTTTCTGATCATCCTCACCCTGTTGATCCTGATGCGCTTGCTGGAACGAATCGGCATCATCACCGGGCTGACCCGCCTGCTGCGACCGGTGCTGACACTGTTGGGGATCAGCGACCGCGCCGCGCCGCTGGCGATCGTCGGCATGACCCTGGGACTGACCTACGGCGGCGGGCTGATCATTCAGGAAGCCCGTGCCGGGCAGCTCTCCCGCCATGACGTCTTCTGTGCTCTGGCGCTGCTGGGGCTGTGCCACAGCTTCATCGAGGATACGCTGCTGATGCTGGTGATCGGCGGCCATCTCTCCGGCACCCTGGCCGGACGCACCGCTTTCGCCCTGACGGCAACCTACCTGATTGCACGCCTGCTGCGCCGGCTGCCGGAACCGGTGCTCGAGCGCTGGTTTTTCGGCCGGCGGCCATAGCCCCTTGTCTTTGCAGGCCCGGAACAGGTATAAAAAAAGTGGGGCCAAGGGGAGCCTCATTTCATGCCACCTGTTCAATTCGTCCTGCTCGATGCCTGTCGCACGCTGTTCGGCGAGGGGGTCAATCTCGGCCCGGAATTTCTCGCCTACCTGCAGCCTAGCGGGGCGAAGGTTGCCTTTCGCACCCAGGCGAAAAGGCACCACCCGGATTGCTTCGCCGGCGCGCCCCCAGAGGTAAAAACACTTCAGACCGAGCGGTTCCGCGAGATCCACCAGGCCTATCATCTGCTCAACAGATATCTTGAACAGCGCCGTCTCCCCCGGCTCCCCGCGCCGCCGCCCAAAACACCGCCGCGTGCTTCCCGGCAGCAGCCGCACCGCACCGCACCGCCTCGTCCCGAAGCACACAACGTACCACCGCTGCCGATGGAGTTCGGCCTTTTTGCCTATTACCATGGAAAGATCGACTACCGCGACTTGATCGACGCCCTGGTCTGGCAGCGCCGCCAGCGTCCGGCCATCGGCGCCATCGCCTGCCGGTGGGGATGGTTGAACGATGCCAGGGTACGGCAGATTCTCGGCCACCGCGGTCACAGCAGCCGCTTCGGCCGCAAGGCGGTGGAACTGGGGATGCTCTCGCCGCTGCAGGTAGAAGCCCTGCTCCGCCACCAGCGCTCCCGCCAGCAGCGTCTGGGCCAGTATTTCATCGATAGCGGCCTGTTGACCGTTATCGAGGCCGACCAACTCGCTCGTGATCTTGAGCGTCACAACGCCCGCTACTCCGGCGGGCGAAGATAAATCCCCTCCCCTTCTCCTGCTGAAATTGTGTCGCAAATGACTCCGCCGGGCGCCTGCGCCAGGGTGCGGCATCCCTCGGCCTTTCGCTCGGGCTTTGCATGCAACCCTTCGAATAATCTCGAAATTCCCTTGTGTGCTATGATGGACATGCAGGAGCAAAGCAACTGATCAGACAGTTAATGGCGCAACGTTGCGGTCCAGCGACATCGCGCCGGGGAAGGAGTGGGCCATGGGAATCATGCAAGTTGCAAAAGAGATCGATCTGAGTGCACGAAATTTTTACCGGGAGATGGCCGCGCGCACGCATAATCCCGGGGTCAGAAGGATTTTCGAGCTGCTTGCCGACGATGAAAGCGAGCTGTTGAATCGGCATGTCGCCCGGGCCGCCAAAGACGAAGCCGTCGATGCGCAAGCGCTTGACGTGAGTGTCAACGTGTTCGAGCAGTTGAGGGGGCAGGAGGATCGGTTGACCGTGGAGGATGACGTTGCGGCCTATCGTCTGGCCCTTGATGCCGAGCGGCAGCTTCTGCGGCGATACCAGAGCGCAGCGGAAGCGGAGAAGCAGCCGGTCGCAAAACAACTTCTCGCCGACGTGGCCAGGGATGAGCAGCAGCACGTGGAGGAACTGGAAAGTCTCTACGACTTCGCCAACGCCCCCAACCATTATCTGGCGTGGGGAGAATTCAGCAACCAGGGCGACTTCCGTAACTTCGGGCGCGATATCGTCTGAAATTCACGGGGAATGAAAGGGCTGCGCCGGGCGGGAGAAGTTGCCAATGCGGGAGGAGGTGCTACAGTCGAAGAAACCCGCAAAGGAATTCAGCCATGCCACAGAATCTGACCCGAAAAATCCTGGCCGCCCATCTGGTCGAAGGGCAATTGACCCCGGGTGAAGAGATCGGCATTCGCATCGACCATACCCTGTTGCAGGACGCGACGGGGACGATGGCCATGCTCGAGTTCGAAGCGCTCGGTCTCGAGCAGGTCAAGGCACAGCTCGCCGCCCAGTATGTCGATCACAACCTGCTGCAGACAGACTTCAAGAACGCCGACGACCACCGTTACCTGCAGACCGCCTGCGCCCGCTTCGGCATTCACTTCTCGCGTCCCGGCAACGGCGTCTCCCATCAAGTGCACATGGAGCGTTTCGGCCGTCCCGGCCTGACCATGCTCGGGGCCGACAGCCACACCCCCGGTGCGGCCGGCGTGTCGATGCTGGCCATCGGCGCCGGCGGTCTGGATGTCGCCCTGGCGATGGCCGGCCATCCCTACTATCTCCCCTGCCCCAAGGTATTCGGGGTGATGCTGACCGGCAGCCTCCCCGAATGGGTGAGCGCCAAGGATGTGATTCTCGAAATGCTGCGCCGCTACGATGTCAAGGGGTGCGTCGGCAAGGTGATCGAGTACTACGGTCCGGGGGTGCCGACCCTCTCAGCGACAGACCGGGAAACGATCGGCAACATGGGGACCGAACTGGGCGCCACCAGCACCGTCTTCCCGTCCGATGCCCGTACCCGCGAGTATCTGACGGCCCAGGGACGCGGCGGCGCATGGCGGGAACTGCAGGCGGATGCCGGGTGTGCCTACGACGAGCATGCCGATCTCGATCTGAGCACGGTCGAGCCGCTGATTGCCTGCCCCACCTCGCCCGGCAACGTCAAGACGGTGCGCGAGGTGGCCGGCACCCGTGTCGACCAGGTCATCATCGGTTCGAGCGTCAACTCCTCGTTCCGCGACCTGATGGTCACGGCCAGGATCGTCGAAGGACGGCATGCCCACCCCGGCGTGGCCTTCCATATCAACCCCGGCAGCCGGCAGGTACTGGAAAACGTGGCTGATCAGGGCGGGGTGATGGCACTGCTGCTGGCCGGGGCGCGCATCCACCAGAGCGGCTGCCTCGGCTGCATCGGCATGGGACAGGCGCCGGGGACCGGCCAGGTCAGCCTGCGCACCTTCCCGCGTAACTTCCCGGGGCGTTCCGGCACCGAGGATGATCAGGTCTACCTCTGTTCGCCGGAGACCGGCGCCGCGGCGGCCCTGAAGGGTGTGATCACCGACCCCCGCGAACTGGGTGGGGAGATGGCCTATCCACGCATCGTAGATCCGACGACCTATCTGGTCGACGAAGGTTCGATCATTTTCCCCAGCGACGAACTGCGCCGGACCGAAATCTTCCGCGGACCGAACATCAGGCCGTTGCCGGAGTTTGCGCCGTTGCCGGACACCCTGGTGGCCGACGTGGCCATCAAGGTCGGCGACAACATCTCCACCGATGGCATCATGCCGGCCGGCAACAAGGTGCTGCCGCTGCGTTCCAACATCGCGGCGATCAGCGAATTTGTCTTCAACCTGGTCGATCCGGAGTTCGTCGGCCGGATCAAGGGGATGGAGAATGCCATCGTGGTTGGCGGCGACAACTACGGGCAGGGGTCGAGCCGCGAGCATGCCGCGCTGGCACCGCGTTTTCTCGGGGTCCGCGCCAAGCTCGTCAAGAGCTTCGGCCGCATTCACAAGGCCAACCTGTGCAATTTCGGCATTCTGCCGCTGACCTTTAAAAACCCGCGGGATTACGACTCCATCAATCCCGGCGACCGGGTGGCGCTGCCGGAGATCAGACAGCGACTGATGGCCGGGGACAGCGAAATCCCGGTCGAAATCGGCGGGCGGCGGATCCTAACCTTGCTGCAGGTATCCAAGCGGGAGCGGCAGCACCTGCTGGCGGGAGGCACCCTGAATTTTGTCCGGCAGTCCCTGAAGGGCTGATCCGGCTAGCCGTTGCGGGAGAAAAACCACGGCGCGGCGGGCCTTCCACCACCTCCGGGAAGGGCGCCGGTCATGAGAGCACATTTTGCGGCTTGATGAAATCTACTACTTTCGTGATAGACTCTTAAGAAACATGTTGATCCGAGGCCGCACCATGAAAATTCTGGTTGTCGATGACGATCCCGCAATCTGCGACATGCTGCGGATCATTTTGTCCGCAAAGGGACATCAGGTCGACACCTACCTGGACCCGACCGCCACTCCGATCATCAAGGACTTGGAGTGCGATTGCCCGAAGGGTCCTCACTGCGCCGACGTGATGCTGATCGATTATTTCATGCCGAACATGAACGGCCTCGAGTTCCTGAAACTTCTGGAAGAGCACGGTTGCGGGGCGATCAAGGGGAACAAGGCGATCATCACCGCCTATGGCTCGAACGAACTGCAGCAGGAACTGGAGCAGCTCGGCGTGAAGTATTTCAAGAAACCGTTCAGGCTCCCTGAAATCAGCAAATGGCTGGAGGATTGTTCCACCCGGGTGGCTCTGGAGGGTGGGGCGCCGGCCTAAAGACCATCGCTGAACAGCCGGACCAACCGCCCTCAGCCGTTCGGCACCGCGACCGTTTCATCCCCTGCCAGGCGAATCACCGCCGTTGACCCCAGACTGACAATGCGTTCCGGCGTCAGCGCCACCTTGCCGCGCCCCCCCGGCAGATCGAGGATATAGTGCGGCACCGCCAACCCCGAAACCTTCTCGCGCAGCACTCCAACCAACTGCAATCCACGCTCGATCGTCACGCGAAAGTGCCCGGTGCCGCGTACCGGGTCGAGCTGGTGCAGGTAGTAGGGGCGTACCCGTAGTCGCAGCAGGCCGGCGCACAGGGCGACCAGGGTGTCGGCATCGTCATTGACGCCGCGCAGCAGCACGGTCTGGTTGGCCAGCGGGATACCCGCGCCGGCCAGCCGGGCACAAGCCTCGGCGGCTTCGGAAGTCAGCTCGCGCGGGTGATTGAAGTGGGTCGTCAGATACAGTGGCGCATAACGGCCGAGCAGGCCGGCCAGCGCTGGCGTGATCCGCTCGGGGAGCGCGGTGAGTGTCCGGGTGGCGATGCGCAGCACATCGAGGTGCGAAATACTGCGCAGTCGGCCGAGCAGCTCGGCGAGAGCCTCGTCGGGCAACAATAACGGGTCGCCGCCGGAGATGATGACTTCGTTGATTTCCGGGTGCCCGGCGATGTAGTCCACCCCCTTGAGCAATTCGGCAAACGGCAGGTTGAACGCCGCGCAGCCGACCCGGCGCTTGCGCGTGCAGAAACGGCAGTAGGCGGCACAGCTGTTGCCGGCCAGGAGCAGTACCCGCGAGGGGTAGCGGTGAACGATGGCCGGCAGCGGAGCGAGCCGGCCTTCGGCGAGGGGATCATCCGGCAGTCCGTCGTCGGCCAACTCCAGCGGATCGGGGAGGAACTGCCGGCCGAGGGGATCGTCGGGCCGGTCGATCAGGGCCAGCAGATGCGGGGTGAGCCGGAGGGGGTAGCGGGCGGCAGCCTTCGCCACGGCGGCCGGGTCGCGCCCGACACG
>VEPG01000003.1 GCA_012026975.1 Desulfuromonas sp.
GCAGTACGACCGGGCGCCGGCGTGGGGGCCATCCCGGGACGGCCTGGGCCGGCACCGGCGGGACGCGGACCACCGGGACGCTGGTCGGGACGGGCACCGGCAGGACGCGGAGCACCGCCGGGACGTTGATCAGGACGGGCACCGGCAGGACGCTCGGGACGCGGGCCACCGGGACGCTGATCGGGGCGGGCACCACCGGGCCGTTGGTCGGGGCGCGGGCCGCCGGGACGCTGGTCGGGACGCTGGCCAGCAGGACGTTCGGAGCGCTGCGGCTCATAAACTGTCTTCGGCAGTTCAACCCGGCCAAGAATTTTGGCCCGTGTGCCAACTTCCTTGGGAGGAGGAACGAACGCGGTTTTCGCCTTGGGAGGCACCACGGCAGGTTCGGCGGGGGCGGCTGCCTCAACGACCGGCTCGACCAATGGTGCTTGGATATCTGCCATTACGGCAGGCTTTTCTTCGGGAGCTGCCGTCGGCCGGGGTTCTTCAACGGCTGCCTTGACAGGTTCCGGAACAACGACTGGAGCCGGGGCCGGAGCCTCTTCGACAGGCGCTGCGACCTTGCTGACGCGGCGCCGGATCAGACCGGAGCCGATGCGCTGTTCGTCGACCTTGACATCGGCCGCCGACGGAGCGTGGGACGCTGTCCTGGACGCTTCGAATTTCTGGAGGTCGGCGTCTTCGAGAACGCTGGCATGGCTCTTCGCATCGACGCCAGCGCGACTGAGCTGATCGATCAGATCCTTGCTCTCGATCCCCATTTTCTTGGCCAACTCATGCACACGGATCTTTGACATCAACATTCCCCTGAAATCTCTTTGGACTTCTGCCACTCCACCAGGAAGGCCTCGGCGAGGCGTCCCCTTGTCAACGCTGTGACACTGCGTTCACCTCGGCCCAAAAGTTGCCCAAGATCGGCCTTGGTTGAGAAACGAAAGCAGGGAACCCCGCGGCCCCGTGCCTTGCGTTCGATTTTTTCGGCCACGCCCTCGGATACGTCTTCGGCGAGGATGACCACCGCCAGTTTCTCGGGGCGATCCAGGGCGTCAAGTACCAGGTTGCTCCCGGAAACGGCCTGGGAGGACTTGCGGGCCATACCGAGCAGAGCCGCAAGATGTTCATGCAGGGCAGCCGTCAGCTCACTCGTCAGAACCTCCGCGGACAACGGCTGACAGGCCGTCCGGAAAGCACGGTCGAATTGTCGACGATTCACCGCCTGTTTGATACATTCGGCATTCAGGCAGGTATAGGCGCCGCGACCGGGAAGCTTTTCCCGGTAATCAACCAGCACTGTCCCGTCGGGCGAGCGCACAAAGCGTACCAGTCGGGCCTGGTCATGGACCTGACGGCAACCGAGACAGGTGCGCTGCGGGCGATGACGCCCTTCAACCAACGATCAGCCCTCCGCCGGTGCGCCCAGCTCCGCCCTGCGGGCATCGCCGGCGCGCAATACGGTGACACGTTCTTCACCCGCCAGCAACTGCTCGAGGGTCTCGAGATCGGCAGTATCCTTGACCAGAGCGATCGCCTCTTTGGCCGACAGGTCGGCAGTCCTCGCACCGGCGGCTGCCTCCGCGGCACCTTCACCGCGCGAAGCGCCGGACTGTTCCTCAAGCTCGATCTCGGCGGCCCGGCTCTCGCTCATGATGTCGATCTTCCAACCGGTCATCTTGGCGGCCAGGCGGACGTTTTGCCCCTTCTTGCCGATGGCCAGCGACAACTGGTCATCCGGGACGATAATCTCCAGCGACTGCTCTTCGTTGTCTACGTAGACGCGAGTCACTTCGGCCGGGGCCAGGGCGGCGCAGGCAAACCTGGCGATGTCCGGGGTCCAGTTGATGATATCGATCTTTTCGCCGCGCAGCTCGGAGACCACGTTCTGTACGCGCGAGCCGCGCATGCCGACACAGGCACCGATCGGGTCGACGTCCGAATCGTGAGATACGACGGCAATCTTGGCGCGGCTGCCCGGCTCACGGGCCACGGCCATGATTTCGACGATCCCCTCGGCAATCTCCGGAACTTCGAGACGGAACAGTTCGGCGAGCAGACCCGGATGGGTGCGGGAGAGAATCACCTGCGGACCCTTGGTCGCCATGCGCACTTCGGCGACATAAGCACGGACCCGGTCACCCTGGCGGTAGTTCTCGCGCGGCACCTGCTCCCAGCGCGGCAGCAAGGCTTCGGCCCGGCCGAGATCGACGATCAGGTCGCCCTTTTCGTAGCGGCGGACGATGCCGTTCACCAGTTGGCCGACCCGATCCTTGAATTCGTTGTAAATCCCTTCGCGCTCGGCTTCACGAACCTTTTGAATGATCACCTGCTTGGCGGTCTGCGCGGCGATGCGGCTGAAGTTGCCGGCATCCTCGAGCAGCATCCCCAGAGAGTCGCCAACCTGCGCTTCCGGGTCCGATTCCCGGGCTTCGTCGAGGCCGATTTCCTGGTAGGAGTTCTGCACCTCATCAACGACCGTGACGAACTCGTACAGCTCGACTTCACCGGTTTCGTCGTTGAAGTGGGCTTCCAGTTCGCGTGTGTTGCGATACTTCTTGTTAGCGGCAGTCAGAACGGCGGATTCCAACGCCTCGACCAGAACCGAGCGGTCGATCCCCTTCTCCTTGACTACCTGGTCGATGATGTGATTGAGGTTGACGTTCATTCCGTTCCCCCTATGGTGTCGGCGCCGGTAAGGGCGCGATCAGAAATCGATTTCGAGATTGGCTTTGGCAATATCGGCCAGAGCGATAAGCACTTCACCCCCGCGCCGGTCGGTCTGGCGCAGGCGGACCCGATCACCTTCGAGCCCCAGCAGTTCGCCTACGAAAGTCTTGCGGCTGTGTCCCCGGCCGTCGGGATCGACCAACGCCGTGGTTTTGATCTTGACCAGCTGCCCCGTGTGGCGCTCGAAATCCCTGGCCTTTTTCAGCGGCCGATCCAGCCCGGGCGACGACACTTCAAGGGTGTAGGCTGCTGCGATAGGATCCTCGACCTCGAACAGTGCACCGACCTCGCGGCTGACCTCGGCGCAGTCATCCAGGGTCACACCGCCGGGCTTGTCGATGAAAATGCGCAGAATCTGCCCGCGCCCCTCACCCTTCAGCTCCAGGTCGGCCAGTTCCAGTCCGTAGCCGGAAAGGATCGGCAGGATCAGCTGTTCGATCTTGGACAGGAGCTCCGCAGCCATGTATCACCTTGCGAAAATAAAAAAAGCGAGCCTTGCGAGCTCACTTTCCAGTGAACAGTGTAACAGCCATTAAATACCAGAGAAAGCCGCTTAAGGCAAGGAGAAAATGTATATGGACGAGGATGGCTGGAGGCAAGACCGTCAATTCTGTCGTTCCAAAACCGTCAGGCTTTCAATATGCCAGGTTTGTGGAAAGAGATCTAAGGGTCGGGCAGAGGCGACCTTGTAGCCGTTATGCACCAGCGGCTGCAAGTCGCGGGTCAGGGTCACGGGATCACAGGAGACATACAGGATGCGGCGCGGCCGCAGTTCGAGCAGGTCACGCATGACCGCATAAGCGCCGGTGCGCGGCGGATCGAGCAGCACCAGATCAAACGGCCCGTGGCGCAAGACTGCACCCTCTGCGGGTTCGGCGTGAAAAGCGATGTTGCTAACGGCATGACGCGAAGCATTGGCAACGGCGTCGACGATAGCCGGCGCATAGCTCTCGACGCCGATGACAGAACCGGCCCGGCGCGCCAGCGGCAAAGTGAAATTGCCGACGCCGCAATACAGGTCGAGAACCCGTTCCGTTCCTGATAGAGCAGCGGCGGCCACGACGGCATCGACCAGTCTGCGGTTCTGCTCCGGGTTGACCTGGGCAAAGCCGCCGGCTCCGACCCGCAGGGAAAACGGCGGCGCATCGACGGCGGTAACGAGCCCGGCATCACCGACGACTGTCTCTATCGAATCCTTGCGGCCGGACTGAATGGCCGCGGCAAAGCCACCCTGCCCGGTCGTCTCCCGCAGCCACCCGCGCACGTCAGCGTAAGCGTCCGGCAGGACGTGGAGCAAAACCGCGGGATGAAGATCGTCGCTGCAGGAGATGTCAACCTGGGGGATGGCTTCCGGCCGCGGCGCCGTCGGAAGCACTGAGCGCAGGAACGTGTAGGCGGCGTGAATGGCCGGCATGGCCAGCAGGCAGCGGGGCGCATCGACGACGTAATGACTGGCGTGACGATAGAAGCCGGCGACAAAACCCGCCGGTGTCTGCCGGCACTTGAACTGCATGCGGTTGCGGTAAGCCCACTCGTCCGGCGCCGGTGCAATCGGCAGCAGCGCCTCAACGGAGGCGACGCCGGAGCGGAGGAGCTGGTCGTGAAACAAACGTTCCTTCCAGGCCAATTGTTCGACATAAGGGAGATGCTGCCAGTCGCAGCCGCCGCACTTCCCCGCCACCGGGCAGGGCGGGGTACGACGCAGGCGGGAGGGTTGGAGCACTTCGCAAAGCTGTGCCTCGACAAAATGCGCGCGTTCGCGGGTCGCCCGGCAGCGTACCCGGTCTCCCGGAGCCGTGTAGGGTACAAAGACCGCCTTGCCATCATAATGGCCCAGCCCGCGGCCGCCGAAGGTCAGGGTCTCGATTTCCAGCTCAAGAAGCATCGTCGCGGCATCCAGCCGGGTGCAATCGGCGACGGGGCGCTGCCGACGCGGCGATCAGCTTTGCCGGGTACGTGGCGTGGCCCAGATAGCGAGCGGCATTGCGCCAATAATCCTCGACCAGATGGTTGCGGGTCGTCTCGACTTCGGCACCGGCAACGCCCATGCGCTCAAGGGTGAACACCTTGTCCGGAGGCTCTGCCCGGTCCGGTATCGATACGTACAGGCGGACTTCGACGCAGACCCGGTGATAGTCGCCGAAGTAGCGATTGCTCCGATCGAAAAACTCCAGCACGACGCCGTTGTCCAGCCGCTCAGTTCGAAACCGGGTCATCACTCCCCTCCCCGGCCAGCCGGCGCCGCTCCTCTTCAACCCAATCGATCTGGCTGAGCATTCCCCTGAGGATGCGCACTTCCCGCGGATCAAGGGCGGCCCGCCCCAGAAAGCGCCGGATGGCGCGCAGGATATGTTCGGGATTTTGCGGATCGAGGTAGCCGATCTCTCGAAAGGAACGGCGCATATGCTCGAACATGTCCTCGAGCTGGGTGACGGTCGCCAGTTTGCGGCCGGTGCCGGTCACATTGCCGGAGCCGTGTGTTTTGGCCACTTCATACAGACAGACCGCCACCGACTGGGCCAGATTCATCGACGGCAGCTGTTCGCTGGTGGGAATGGTGATCAGTCGCTGACAGAGATCGAGTTCCTCGGTCTTGAGACCGCGGTCTTCCCGACCGAAGACCAGGGCCACCCGGCCCTTGCCAAGGAGCGGCAGCAAGGCGTGGGCCGCCTCGTCGGGATGCAGCAGGTTTTCGCGGTACTTGCCGAACCGGCGCGTGGTGCCGAGAGCGAAATGACAGTCGTGCAGGGCACCCGCCAGATCATCATGGATCGTGGCCTGCTCGAGAATCGGCGTGGCCTTGACCGCCATCTTGCGGGCTTCGTCCTGAAGATGATCGGTCTGCGGTGCCACCAGGCGCAGGTCGGCAACGCCGAAATTGGCCATGGCCCTGGCCACGGAACCGATGTTGAGGGCGCCGCTCGGTGCGACCAGTACGACAGACAGATTATGAAAATTCATCAGCATTCCTGTTTCAGCAAAGGTCGCCGAGCAATCCCTGCAGCAGTGTGACCCCGGCAATGGCGGCGGTTTCCGTGCGGAGGATGCGCGGCCCCAGACTGACCGGCAAAAAACCGGCGGCACGCGCCTCGTTCACCTCGGTATCCGCGAAGCCGCCCTCGGGGCCGACCAACAAAGCCACCCGCTCGGGCCGCAGCCGGCCAAGCGCCTCGGCAAAGGACCAGGTCTCTTCGCCTTCGTACAGCATCAGCTTGAGTTCCGCATCGGTAGCCAACTGCAGGGCCGCGCTGAAACCGGCGGCAGCGAACAGTTCGGGGAGCATGGCCCGCCGGCATTGCTTTGCCGCCCGCAGTACGATATCCGGCCACCGGTGCGATTTGGCCTGCTCCGCATCGCGTTCAACCAAGGTGATGGAGCGCGCGGTCTCGACCGGGACGATGCGGAAAGCTCCCAATTCGGTGAGCTTCTGCAAAATTAACTCAAACCGCTCCTTTTCAGGGAGCGCCTGATAGACATCAATGGCCAACCGGCTCTCAACCGGGCGGGGAAGCCGTACAAAAGGGACGCCGCGCGGGTCTTCAGCGAGGTCCGTAAGGCGTACCCGGTAGCAGCCGCGCTCGGGATCGATGGCCGTCAGAATTTCTCCGGGACGAGCGTTCCATAGCTCAAGTGCCGGCAGATTTTCCCGCCCCAGGTCGATCTCCTGCTCGCACACAGGGATGGTCTGTAACTGCAGGAGGCTCCCCTGCCCCCCGCCGTTAACGCATGACGGGGGCAAAGCCGGCCTCCCTGTAGGCCTTGAAGCGGCTACGCGAGGCGTCGCGCAGCGTTTCGTCGTAGATCTCGGCGAAGTCGAGGACGACCTGGAACTGGCGGGCGAATTCAAGCGAGCAGGGACGGCCGGCAATCAACACCTGGGCCCCGTTGGCGTTTTCCTCCCGGAGAGCAATCACGATCGGCTCATCGAGGCACTCGACTGCGCCGTTGTCATAGACATGCGGGACGAACGATCCTTTTTTCCAGGTCCACATGAACTGGTCGAGCGTGACCCCCTGGTTGTCGTCCTGGACGACCACCAGCACCCTCATCCCCTGTAGAAAGAACTCTTCGGCCAGCTCAGAGAGCAGCCGGGCTTTTTCGGGGCGGTCAAGTTTGACGAATTCAACGCGGGTCATATCTGGCTCCAGCCTGCAGGCATGCATTAAGAAAAAGGGTTAGGCCATTCAGCCTAACCCTGTATTTCTGGAGCGGGAAACGGGATTCGAACCCGCGACCTTCAGCTTGGGAAGCTGACACTCTACCGCTGAGTTATTCCCGCGAACAGGCCGGAATTATAGGAACCGGTCGGGAGGTTGTCAACATTTTTCCGGATAACGGGAACGCAGATATTGACGGGCTTCGTCAGCGTCGCTGACAACGCCGCCGATCTCGGCCAGACGAAGGCTGGCCAGGATGGCGCCGAGCTCAATCCCTTCCACTCCCAACTCCGTTTTCAGCCAATCGCCCCTGATGAGCGGGGGGACCTGCTTTACCTCGGGCAATTCGGCCACCAACTCCAGTATGGGTGCAAGCTGTTGGCACACGGTGTCCGCTTCGCCATGCTGAAGTGCCCCCAGCGCCAGCAGCAGATCGATCGGATCAGGCCCGTGCTGCAGCGCCCACAGGGCAATCGGCCGCGGTCGGGGCGGAAGGTTCAGCAATTCCGCCCAAAGTTGCGCTGACAGGTTGCGCAAGGCGGCTATTCTGAGCAGCGCCGTGCGACTGAAGCGCCAGCGATGTGCCGTCATCAGCGGCAGTTCGACGTTGACGACGCCAAACGCAGTGGACCAGTAAAGCAGCGTCCGGCGGTCCAGTCCCTGCTCTACCGGCTCTTTCAGCCACAAGGCGACATTCGGGTTGCCTTCAGCCAGCGCGGCAAACAACGCACGCATTCTCAACACGACGTGTTGTATTCCTGCTATCCCGGCACAAAGCTCCTTGCCGAACAAGACCTCGCCGGCCCGGCATGCCACCAGCAGATCCAGTCCGCGGCAGACTGCCGGGGCCGCGAGTATGCGCCAGATCTCGACACGCAGGCGCTCGGGGGCGCTGGCCGGCAATTTCGCGGCGGCTGACCGAAGCGCCTGCAGGGTTGCCGGTTCGACCGCCAGTTCCAGTTCGACGGCATGGCGGATCCCTTTCAGAACCCGCAACGGGTCGTCCTGCAGAACATTGGGTCCGGCGCAGCGCAAAATTTTCCCCGCAAGGTCCTGCTGCCCGCCGAGGGGATCGATCAATGCCCTGTTGTTCGAGAAAGCCTTCAGATCGATAGCCATGGCGTTGATGGTGAAATCGCGCGCGGCAAGATCGGCGGCCAGGGTCGGTGCCCGCCAGAGGGCAAAATCGAAGGTGCCATCCGCGATGGCCACCCGGCTTTGCCGCCGCTCCTCGTCAAGCCAGAACCAGTGCCCTCCCCCTTGTGCCGCAAAAGCCCGGGCCAAGGCTGTCGGATCGTGCTCCGACGCGAAATCGAAATCGACGGGCGACCGTCCGAGCAAAAGATCACGAATGGCACCACCCACCAGATAAATCCTGTCGATATGGGGGAATCCGGACATGCATCCGGCAAGCGTTGCCAGAGAAGGGAGTGCGAGCAGATTGTCGGCGGGGTGTGTGCTCATAAAAAACCTGGGGGCGGATTCAATCCGCCCCCAGAGGATAACACAATTGGTTTTATTTCCAAGAGGTCAGGCGAGATCCTTGACTCCCTGATAGATGATGTCGAACAACTCCTGAATATTCTCTTCGGCGATGCAGGAGAAGGCAATGCGCAGATCGGTGCTGTTGATTGAGATGGCGCCGACGCCATACTTGTCGAGCAGATGCACACGCAGCTTCTCCGCATCGACGGTCTGCAGCTTCAGGCACATGAAATAGCCGGAGTTGAACGGATAATAGGTAAAGGCATCGTTGTATTTGCCGCTGTCGAGCACCGCCTTGACCTTCAGCGCCCGCCCCTTCATGACCTGGTACTTCTCTTCCTTCTGCGGCAGGAAATCGGGGGACTGCAGCGCCTCGATGACGAAAGTCTGGCTGGGGTGAGGACAGTTGGAAATCTTGGCGCGGATGATCCCCATGGTCTTCTTCTCGAGGGCTTCGAGCATCTTGGGCTGCGGCTCGGTCGAAGTGGCGCCGAAGGTGATGAAGCCGGTGCGGAAGCCCCAGACATACTCCTCCTTGGTGGCGCCGTCGAGCTTGACCGCGAGGACGCGGGGATGACGGTTGGCCAGTTTGCCAAACAGCGACTCCTTCATCGAATCTTCGTAGAAAAGCCCGAAGTAGGCATCGTCAGTGACGGCCACCACGTTACAGCCGGCATCGGCCACTTCCAGGATGGCGGCAACGATGGCGTCGCCTTCCGCCACGGTCGGCGTATAGCCGCTCGGGTTGTTGGGGAAATTGAGCAGCACAACAGCCTTCCCCTTTTCCGCCGCGGTTTTCTTCAACTCGGCGCGGAACGCATCGGCATTGAAGCCGCCCTGCGCGGTGAAGGTCGGGTGCTTTTTGATGATGCCGCCGTTACAGGTGCCGAAAGTCAGGTTGTAGTTCCCCCAAAGCATATCGGGGAGCACCACGTGATCGCCGACGCCGACAAACATGTCGCCGACGATCGACAGGCCGTGGGTCAGTGCCGAGGTCACCACCGGATTGGAGAACTGCCTCCCCTGCATGCTCGGATTTTCGCGCAGCATCTTTTCGACCCACAGCTTGCGCAGCTCCGGTTTGCCGGCGGGAGGCGCATAGGGGAAGATATCCTTCGGATCGAATGCCGAAAGCTTGCGCTGGATGCACTCCAGATACATCGGCCCGCCCTTTTCGGTCGCGATGCCGATGGTCGCGTTGTACTTGTGCGCCTTCTCCTTGGCCTCGGCCGACTGGGTCAGAATCCCTTTGGGGAAGAAGAGATTCTTGCCGAGGTCGGACAACATGTCGAGGACATGAGGGTTGGTCTGGGCAATCAGTTCATTGAGTTCTTTGGCCAAGGGGTTCATGGGTGAGCCTTTCGCGCTGCAAGGCAGCATGAGATATTGTTCATCAATTAGCCGAGCGCGTATTTAAGCAGGAGCAGGGAAGTCTTGTCAATCGGGTTCGCGTGTGGCGGCAAGGTCGGTAAGGTTCAGCTCAGTGATGGCGGTCGGATGTATTGTCGGCGGAGGGGTACGATGAAAACAGTTCAGCGAACGACACGGGCGGTTTGGCTGAGTACGGAAAAAGGCACCTGAATATCGTACTTTTTGGCGACGTCGAGATTGACCACCAGAGAGATGCGCCGCGGAATCATCAAGGGGATATCTTCCGGGAGTTCCCCTTCGATCAGCCGGCTGGCAATTTCCCCAAGCAGTTGACCCTGTTCCTGTGGATCGGATTCCAGGGTGGCGAAAGCGCCCTGTTCGGCAGTCCCGGGGAGTTGACTGATGACCGGCAGCCCGGCCTGGCTCGCGTAGTCGAGAATCTCGGCGACATGCGCATCGGTTGGCAGCAGATCGGTGAGAAAAATGGAATCGATTTTCCCCTCGGCCGCCTTGAGCCCCTTGGTCGCGCCGGTTGGCGACTGCATGTCGGTCGGCACGATCTCCAGCGAGCAGAAATCTCCGGATTGCTTCAGCTTGTCGTTGTCGTCCGCGGGCCCGCCGCGTCGACAGGCCGCTTTCTTCAGCACCTCAACCTGAATTTTCCCCGCCGGATTTTTCGCCTCGACGGGAATACCAAGACGCCCCGTCCCGATTGTTTCCTGGAGAACCTTGAGCAGCGTCTGGACCGGCGCGTGACCGCTGACCCCGGTGATCAGGTCGCCGCCGCGCTTGAGCGACGGGACCAGGCCCATGGCGACGGGTTCGAAGACATCGGCAAAGATCAGTGGTTCGGTGAAGTCTTCCTGCTTGGCCGCCATTGCCGCTCTCGTCCCGTAAACCACGACCAGGTCGGCCCCGAGCGCATTGGCCTTGCGGATACTGTTGCGCAGAGACATCAGGTCCGAGTTCGGCGACTGAACATAGAGGCGCGGCTTGCCGGAAATAGTTGTTATTTTGTTGAAACGCTCAAGAAAGGCGGTGTGAATGCTTTGAAAACGTGCATTGTTCTGCGGAAGAATGACAGCAACCAACGGCGGGGGTGGCGGTGCCGCCCCGGCTGCGGGAACCAGGCAGACCATCCCCGCGCACAGGATCATACCTAATAACAGTGTGAATTGCTTCAACTTCAACCCAACCCCCCTGATACGTCAAAAAACAGTAGAATATCTGTCAAATACCCCAGAAAATGCTTTGCAGACTTCCAAAGGTAAATATATGCAATTTACGTGCAAAAAACAGCGGTAGAAACGCTGGGACTAAAAGAGCGTGCCGAGCACCACCCCGAGAGCCGATAGCGGCCCCGTATCACCCATGCCGTCGACGGTTTTCTCGACCTTGTGCAGAGTGGTTTTCGTATCCCGGTAAATGTCATCCTCGTTGACCAGGCGGCCCAGCGTCCCTTGTCCCTCGTCGATCTTTTTGGCAATGCTGTTGATCCGCCCCACCCCTTCATGGACATCGCGATAAAGCTCATCGTCATTGACCAGTTTGCCGAGAGTTCCTTCACCGCGATTGACCTTGTCGGCAATCGTACGGACATTGGTCAGGGCGCCCGTCGCCTCGTCATAAAGCTTTTCGTCATTGACCAGTTTCCCTAAAGTCCCCTTGCCGGTCTTGACCTGCTCCGATATCTGACTGAAGTTATTCGCGGTGCGATTCAGATTATCATACAGGGAAGGATCGGACAGCAGCTTCCCCATCGTCCCTTCTCCCTTCTCCAGTCGGGCCAGAAGCGTGTCCAGCCGGGAAGAAAGGGTCGTTACCTGATCATAAAGCCCGGGGTCGTTGACCAAAAGGCCAATGGTCCCCTGCCCCTCGTCGATCTTGGTGGCAATTCGTTCGAGGCGGCGGATGGCCTCGGCCAGCGGTTCGCGGCTGTCTTCGACCAGATCGCCCAGAGGGCGCAGCACCCGGTCCTGGTTGCGGTCGATATTGCTGATCAACTGATCGATATTGGTCCCTTCCTGGGTACGGACCTCGCCACCGGCCGGAATCGCCGGGCGATCGGGAGAACCGAAATCCAGACCGAGAAAGACCCCGCCAAGCAGGTTGGTCTGACGGATTTGCGCCAGACTGTCTTCCCGCAGCATGTTGGCGTCGTTTACGTAGAAATCGATACGCACCCGGCTGTCCTCAATGCTGATCTTGCGAACCTTGCCGGTATCAACTCCGGCAACGCGAACCGGATCGCCCACTATCAATCCGACTGCCGCTTTGAGATACGCGCGGAAGCCGTACTGTTTTTCGAAGGGTCGCCAGTCCTCGACCAATTCGATCATAATGCCGAGAACGAGGAGGGACACCAAAAAGAACAGACCGACTTTTTGCTCAGTGCTGCCCGCCATTTTCAATGATCCTCCCCTTTGATCCCTTTGGTCGTGGTGTAAATAAAACCGCGCACGATGGGGTTCTGACTCTGCTTGATCTGTTGCGGGGTGCCGATTTCGACGACTTGTCCATCATGCATCATGCCAATCCGGTCGGAAAGATAAAGCGCGAAATTGAGGTCGTGACTGACAATGACCGTCGTCAGACGAACCTTTTCCTTGAGGCCGATAATCACTTTGGCCAATTCGTCGGACGTCACCGGATCGAGTTCCGCGGTTGGCTCGTCGTAGAGGATCAGGTCGGGATTCATAGCCAATGACCGGGCAATCGCCACGCGCTTTTTCATCCCTCCCGACAGTTCGGAAGTCATCATCTCCTCTTTCCCGTCGAGTCCGACCAGCGAGAGCTTCTCGCGAATGATCTGGCGAATCTGCTTCTCGGCGCAGACCCGTTTTTCGCGCAGCCACAGCCCCACATTTTCGCCGACGGTAAGGGAGTTGAACAGTGCCGACGACTGGAACACCATACTGTAGCGATAGTTGCGCGGGGCTCTTTCCTGGGAATGGATATCATGGCCGTCGATGTAGATCTTCCCGGAATCGGGCATGAGCAATTTGACAATATGTTTGAGCAATACGCTTTTGCCGGTTCCCGACGGGCCGATCAGGGAAAAGGTCTCGCCCGGCAGAATCTCCAGGTTGATGTTCTTGAGAACCGGATTGCCGTTAAATGACTTATTGAGCGCCTCGATGTGAATGCCGAGCCCGCCGTGCGAATCCTCATAGCGGATCAGCTTGTCCTGGCCCTCCATCAGCGTCGCGGTGAAGCCGTGCGAAAGCTTGGTCCACAGGTCGCCGACCTGGGTGCCATTGCCAAGGGCACCCAGGAATCTGGTCACCGGGCTGCGAGGGTCCTGTTTGTCGGCCATATCCCTTTGCCTACATCATGAAACGGGTCAGAAAATAGTTGGCAATCATGATCAGCACGAAAGAGACGACTACCGAACGGGTGGTCGACTCGCCGATCCCCCTGGCGCCGCCGGTCGTCTTGAAACCGACATAGCAGCCGACCTGAGCGATGATACCGCCAAACACGAACGACTTTAACAATCCCTTCAGCACTTCCATGTAATCCAGCGAACGTACCAGGTTGTCGTAGTAGACGCTGAACGGCACGTTGATCTTCGGATTAACCGCGGCAATCATGCCGCCGCCCACGATGCCGACCAGGTCGGCGAAGATCACCAGGGCCGGAACGGCAAAAACACAGGCGATGAGGCGCGGCATGGCAAGGTAGCGCACCGGGTTGATCTCGAGGGTGCGCAAGGCATCGATCTCTTCGTAGACCTTCATGGCCCCGACCTCGGCAGCCATAGCCGAACCGATGCGCCCCGCGACCAGCAGGCTGGTCATCATCGGGCCGAGTTCCCTCACCATGGAGAGTCCGACAATCGAGCCAATGGCCTCCTGGGTACCGTACAGAGCCAGCTCCGAACCGGTCTGCAGCGACAAAACCATACCGACGAACAGCGACAGCAACATGGCGATCGGCAGGGTGCCGATACCGATATCACTCATCTGGCGGGTGATGCTGGGCAGGTTGCGCGGTGCTTCCTTGGTGAAATAGAGGGTCTCCGCCAACAGGGCGAGCATTTCGCCCGCCGCCTGAGCCATGTTGAGCAGCTTCTGACCGACGATGCTGATTGAACGCATAGGGCTAAGGCTGCGCCTCGGCCGTCTCAATGACGGCGGTTATGGCCGGGGCCGTCGACCGGCTGTCCCAGCACATTTCCCACGGCAAAAACAACAGGGAGAGACAGTTCTGTTCCGCTTCGCTGCGAAGACTCACCACCCCCTTGAGCAGACGCAGGCGGGTTTTCGTCTGATCTTCCCGGTAGTCGAACAGGGGGAACAATTCCAATGCCAGATGGTCCCCCCGGCGCTCGTGCCAGTAGAGATTCCACAACACGCTGACCACTAGATTTCCCTGGCTGTCCCAACGCTGCTGGTAGACGCGCCAGAGCGGTGACCAGGAGCGTTCGATCGCTTCGTTTTCCGGAAAAAACGGATCGAGAAGTGCCAGGGCGTTAAACCGGCTGACGCCATTTTCCCGTTGGTAGCCGAATAGCGGCCAGAAGTCAATTCTGCGTTTTTCCGCACCTGTATCGAGCTTTCTTTCCAACAGGTCGGAGTAAAGGAAAAACAGCACGCGGTGACGTTGGCGGGCAAGGAACTCGGTATTGATATCCTCAATCTGGTAAACCGGCCAGAGAAACCAGCGCTTGCGCCGCGCCTCGATGGTTTCATCGGCATAGAACGGCAGCAGGCGCAAGCCATGGCGCGAAGTTCCCATGGTAACACGAACCAACGGCCATGGGGCATCCCACTGTTCATATTCCCTGGCGCGGTCCTGGGTCCAGGAAAAGAACGGCCATAAAACTGTCTGCTGGGAATAGTCGCGGGATTCCTGCTCGAACCAGAACGGCAGGACGGCAAGCCGCGTCATGGGAGCGCCGGTATCGAGCCCGGTCCGTTCGCTGAAGCAGAATGGCCAAAGGAAGAACTTTTTCTGATAGACCCCGTCTTTGCGACTCTGCCCGTAGAGCGGCCAGAACGCGAAGCCGCTTTCGCGTTCGCCGGTGGTCCGGGAAAAGATTGGCCAAAGGATATGATCAGTTTGAGCTGTTTCGGTCTCGGTGTGGCTGTAAAGAGGAAATAGTGCAAAGGTGATGCGGTCACGACCGAACCAGTCGTAAAGCAGGCCGCCAAACGGGAAGACGGCGGCATAACTCCCCCGCTCCGGATCTTCGCCGTAGAACAGAAAAGGGAAAAGATAAAACTGATTGGAACTTCCCCGCTCTCTGTCGCCGAAATCGTAATTCAGCAGGTGGAGTGTATTGAAAAAATCGGCGTCGGGCTGACTGCGTTCAACCGCGAGTGGATAGAGAACCTCTGTCTGCGAAAAACCGGCGTCATCGGCGGCGCGGTAAAGGAAAGGCCGCACCGCGTATTCAAGCTCATCGCTCTTGGTTTCGAGTTTGATCAGCGGACCGAGAATATGGAGGGTGCGATAATCAGTGTCTGAGTCGGAACGGTAGTCGACCAGGGGCCAGAGGGTGAAAACGGTCGCCTCGCCGGCCCAGGCCGACCCGGCGGCAAAGAGCAGCAACAGCAGCTGAATTCGTAGCAACCACCATCGTGACATGCCACACTCACCCGTTAAATGGAAAAACAAAATTAATCAGGAAATTTTATCACGGACCAACGTGGGAAAACAACCGGAATGAAAGGAAAGCCGCAAGAAAGTCGAGGGAGTAGCGGTGTTCACCTTCTTCAGGCGCGGGGCTTCCTGGCCTTGCGGCGGCGCACATAACCCAAGACCAGCATGATGCCGTGAATGACGCCGAGAATGAAGATGACAAAGAAGATGTCGCCTGCGGAAAAATGATTCATGACAACTCCTTACAGGGCTGCCAATGCGGCCTGAGCTGCCGGGTGACCGGGTTCAAGTTCGAGGGCTGTATGCAACGCCCGGAAAGCCCCACCGGCGTCTCCACAGTCTTGTCGGCAGATCCCCAACAGCCAGTAAAAGTCGGCCGAAGGCAGCATTGAGATCAATCGCCCCTCTTCTTCCAGACGTTCAAGCAGCAGGGTCGCCTGGGCATTGTCGCCAAGTGCATGCAGGCGCATGGCTTCGGCAATCGCTTCCAGGTCATCAACCAGGGCAGTTTCAGAAGACCCGACGTCCGGACAGGCGGCGAGTCGTGCCGCGATGCGTTCGCGAACCGAAGAGTCCTCGATGTGTGCCGCGAGTCGCTGCCACTTTATGGCCGCGGACGGGTAATCGCCAAGGAGATAGTCGATTTCAGCCAACAGCGACAGGCCCGATGGATCTGCCGGTGCAATCGCCAGAAGCTCCTGGCCGAAGCGCATGGCTTCGCGCAGATGTTGACGGCACCTGGCAAGTTCGCCGAAATCAAGGGCCAGTTCAAAGTAGCCGCGGGCCAACTGCAGCAGGAGTCCGTAATTGTGCGAATCAAGCAGTCGTAGAATTTTCAGGCAAGTGAGCTTGCGCAGAACATAGGCCGACTCGACCTGCTTGGCATCGAGCATGACGGCATGCGAAGCGAGGTCGCTAATAAAATGTGGATAGGCATCGCGCAGCAGTTCGGCATAAACCGTGTTGCCATCGCAGTCGGGAAATTGCCGGAGGTAGTCGTAGACTCCCTGGCCGATGGCCGTGTCGGAAGGCGGTCCGTCGGCCGGATCACCCTTGTGCAGCGGTAGCGGATATTCGGGAAGAGGAACCGGGTGCCGTTCGGCGCCGGCGAGAACCACGGCCCCCCGCGGCGGCATCCAGAAGGTGAAACGCTCCTGGGCAGGCTTATCGATCGGAGTGTTCAACATCGGGCATCCATCGTTGTCGAAATGAGTGACATGTCTTTATACCTTGATGTCGCCGTCAAGCCAACACCTTGAACAAAAAAAACGGAGTCCGAAGACTCCGTCGCGCTTCCCCGCGGGGAAGCAGAAAATGGTACGCCCAAGGGGATTCGAACCCCTGTCGCCGGCGTGAAAGGCCAGTGTCCTAGACCGGGCTAGACGATGGGCGCATTAAATGCTTCTTGCTGCTATTTCTCTGGGCTTCAAGCCCTTTCTGTATGGCTGGGGTGGTAGGATTTGAACCCACGGATGGCGGAGTCAGAGTCCGCTGCCTTACCGCTTGGCGACACCCCAAGGGCAGGAGGTGTTTATAAACAGAGACGCCCCGGCTGTCAAGCGGTTTTTAACGTCGCCCGGAAAACCTTCAGAGCGCCTTGCAGTCGCTTGACGGTTTCGGCGCACCCCAACACGGTGACAACCTCGTAGATGCTCGGGCTGGCCGTACCGCCGGTCAGGGCGATGCGCACCGCCGGACCGAGCTTGCCGAGCTTCAGGCCGGTGGTTGCCAGCACTTTCTGGAACGCAGCCTCCACCCCGGCATGGTCAGCATCCCCTGCCCCCTCAAGTTCCGTGCACAATTGCTCGAGCGCGGCAATCTGTTCGGGACCGACCTGGCGCTCGACAGCCTCGGCATCGTAACTCGCCGGACGGCGGAAATAGAATTCCGCGCCGTCCGCCATCTCCAGCAGGGTCTTGGCGCGATCCTGCAGGGTGCTCACTACCGCGGCAAGCCCGGGCCCGCCGGCAACGTCGACACCACGCGCAGTCAGGATCTCCGCCAGCAAACCGCCGAGCCGCTCCGGATCGCCGGTTTTGATGTAATGTTCGTTGAGCCAGAGCAGTTTGTCGGGGTTGAAGACCCCGGCAGCGCGGCCAACGCTCTCCAGGTTGAATTTTTCGATCAGTTCGGCCTTGGTAAAGATCTCCTGGTCACCGTGCGACCAGCCGAGACGAACGAGATAGTTGACCAGGGCTTCGGGGAGATAACCCATCTCCTTGTAGGCCATCACCGAGGTGGCGCCGTGCCTCTTGGACAGGCGCTTCTTGTCGGCGCCGAGAATCATCGGCACATGGGCGAATTCGGGAACCGGGGCGCCGAGGGCCTGGTAGATGTGAATCTGGCGCGGAGTGTTGTTGATGTGATCGTCGCCGCGAATCACCAGGGAGATGCGCATGTCGACGTCGTCGATCACGACGACGAAGTTGTAGGTCGGGGTGCCGTCGGTGCGCTGGATGATCAGGTCGTCAAGTTCCTCGTTATTAAAGGAAATCGGACCCTTGATACGGTCGACAAAGGTGGTCGTCCCGCTTTGCGGGGTACGGAAGCGCACCACGTGGGGCGCCCCCGCGGAATGGTCGGCGCGATTGCGACAAGTACCGTCGTAGCCGAGCCTGCTCGAACCGGAGGCTATGGCCAACTCGCGCTTCTTCTCCAACTCCTCGGCACTGCAGTAACAGCGATAGGCCTTCCCTTCGGCAAGCAGTTGGGCAACCTTGGCTTTATACAAGTCGAAGCGGTCGGACTGGAAGATCGGCCCTTCGTCGTAGTCGAGGCCGAGCCATTCCATTGCCTGGAGGATGGCATCGGTCGATTCCTGGGTGGACCGCTCGACATCGGTGTCCTCGACGCGCAGAATGAAGGTGCCGCGCTGCTGACGGGCCAGCAGGTAATTGAACAGGGCGGTGCGGGCCCCGCCGATATGCAGGTAGCCGGTCGGGCTCGGGGCAAAACGAACACGCAGGTCGGACATGCGGAGGATCTCCTTGGGCCGAAAATGGCAAGCGGGACGTGCTCAAACGCCCCGCTTTATACCGGAAAGCGCCAGGAATGACAAGGGTTCAGCTGATGACCACCCCGGCATATCCCACCACTTCATGCTGGTCGCCGGTCACCTCCCCGGAGTTGGCATAGGCCACCAGCTCGGCTTTGGTCGCACCGAGAGCCAGCGCGGCACGCAGCATGATGACAGTGGGGAGGACTCCGCACATGCTGATGCGGTGGTCGAGCACCGTGTGGTAGAGCGCTTCGGGGTCCAGCGCCAGAACCTGTTGTAGGGCCAGCTGATCCTTGCGGCGGGCTTCCTCCCCCGATTCGTAATGGGTCATGTCGGTACTGGCCACGATCAGCGGAAGCTGCGGCCGGGTACGCAGTGCCCGCGCCAGCCCGTCGCCAAGCGCGAGCAGGGTTTCCAACGGCACGCGCCCAATGCACAGCGGCGCGATGGCAACCTCCGCAAGCAGGGTTTTAAGGAAAGGCACCTGAACTTCCAGTGAATGCTCGTAAAGGTGGGCCTGGATATCGCCGGCAGCCGCCGGGCAGGCGGCGAGGATGGCCCCGGTCAACTCCTCGGCAATCGGGACCGTGCCGAGCGGGATCTCCCACCCGCCGCGTTGATAGACCGCGGCCTGATGACCGGCACCATGGTGGTTGGGGCCGAGGATGACCACTTCGGGCGGAATCGTCACGCCGGCGAAGGTCCTGCCGGCTACGCTGCCGGAGTAGACATAGCCGGCATGCGGCACCATGACGCCGAACGCCGCTATCTTTTGGGTGACGGGAGGGATGAGCTGGTCGACGGTATGAGCGAGAGCGGCCGGATGCTTGGGGTAGAATTGGCCGGCAACGGCGGGAGAGCGCAGCATGGCAGCCTCCTCAATAGCGGATCATGGCCAGAAGGCACTGGCCGCCATGCGCATCCCCACCAGGATGATCAACACGGCGAAAACCCTCACCAGTCTAGCATGACTGGTTCGATTGGCAATCCGCACGCCGACACGAGCCATGACGATCGTGAAGGGGGCCACCAGCACCGTGACCAGCAGATTGACATAGCCAATGGAGAATGGCGGAAGCTGCGGGACCCCCCAGCCATGGATCATGTAGGAAGCGGTGCCGGTCAAGGCGGAAATGACCATCAGACCGCTGGAGTTGCCAACCGCCCGGTGCATCGAGTGCTGCATCATCATGATCAGCGGTACGGCGATGCCCCCGCCGCCCCCGCCAAAAAATGCGGAAAAG
>VEPG01000024.1:0-1638 GCA_012026975.1 Desulfuromonas sp.
ATTCGAGGCAGTGGACGAGATGTACGACTTGGCGGACGACGATATCGACGCCGCCGCGCCGGTCATCGCCGGTCTCACCATCCGCACCGCCATGCCCGGCGTTTCCCGGTTGCCGCGCGGGCAAAGGCGGCAACTGGTGCGCAGTGTGACCCAGGCGACCCGAGCCGTGGTACGCCGGCAGGGACCGCAGGCGGCGCGCGCCGTGCCCGGCGTGGTACGGGCAGTTCAGCGCGGGGTGCGCCGCGGTCAGATCGCGCCGCGCCGCGTTCCCCAAGCCATCCGCCAAACTGCGGTGCGGGTTGCGGGCAGCCCCCGGATGGTGCGGCGGCTGGTGCGGCTGGCGCCGGTTGCGGCGCGCCGGCCGGCGCCGGCAAGTCACCTCTGCGCCCGGTGCCGGCAGCGCCAGCGCTATGCCTTGCGTGGCCTGGCGGGCATCAATGTGCGGGGACGCTGAGCGGGCTGCGGGTGGAACAGGGGCGGCATCATGCTGACACGGCAATTTCTGAGGACCAAGATTCGGGCGCTGGCGGCGCGGGCGCGCCGGCTCGCGCGGATCGACGCCGAAGGGGTAGGCATCCGGCCCCAGGACCGGCCCTATGCCCCGTCCGAGGCCCATTTCCAGGCCGCCAATCGGCGTCTGGCCGCCATCGACCAGCAGATCGCCCGGCGCCTGGGCCACCTCGAACAGTCCTGGAGCAGCCAGCCCAAGCAGCGGGTCTTGGTAGACATCGCCCTGGTGGAGCGGGAAATCGACCGGGCTCGGCGGGCCTTCGGGCTGTTCTTCGAAATCTTCAGCCAGCGCGGCAGTGCCTTCGCGCCAACCCTGGCGGCCCACGACGCGATCGCCGAGGACTGCTACCGGGCGGTGCGGGAGTCGGCGCCGCGGGTGTTCCGGGGGGCCTTGCTGAAACCGCTCACCTACATGGAGCACGGTTTTTCGCCGGCCACCATGCGCCGCGGCGTGCTGCTCAACCGCCTGCTGGGGGAGCCCAATCCCTTTCCCGTCGTGCGGGTGCCCTGGGACCGGGACAATCCCTGGCAGCCGGTGTTCCTGCACGAGGTCTCCCACAACCTGCAGGCCGACCTCGGCATCTGGCAGGAAAACCGCCAGGCGGTCGTGCGGCGGGTGATGCGCGCCAGTTCCGATCCCGGCCTGACCCGCACCTACGGGCTGTGGCACAAGGAGATCTTCGCCGACCTGGCCGCCATTCTGCTGGGCGGGCCGGCGGCGGCCTGGGGCATGGCTACCTTTCTGGCCAATCCGGCCCCGCGGGTGGTGACCTTCCGCTCCGGCGGCGCCCATCCCACCGCGTATCTGCGGGTCCATATCCTGGCGGAGATGCTGCGGCGGCTGGGTTTCGGCGACGAGGCCCGTCGCCTGGCCGGCGTGTGGGAAGACCTCTACAACCCGCGCCGCTTCAACCGCTTGCCGGCGCGGCTGTTGGCCAGTTCCGGCCGGCTCATCCCGGAAGTGGTGGATGAGATCGCCTTCCAGACCCGCCGCAACCTGGCCCAGCGGGCGCTGGCGGACATTATCCGCTTCAGCCCCGAAGACGAGCGGACCATCCGGGCCGGCGCCCAGGCCCTGCAGCAGGGCCGAGCCCCGGTCGGGCTGCCGCCGCGCTGGCTGGTGAGCGC
>VEPG01000024.1:1648-3729 GCA_012026975.1 Desulfuromonas sp.
AACCAGAGGTCGGCGATGCCGACACGCTGGCGGGTGAGCGCCGCCGGCTATGCCTTGGCGGAGGGGCGGATCGCGCCGGCGCGCTTGGCGCGCCTGGTGGTTGACCTTCTCAACGGCATGCGGGCCGGCCCCATCGCGAGCCCGCAACGCCTGGCGGCCTGAGACCGGCAAGGAACCCTCTCCGACTTCTATGAGGTGAAGTTATGACTTCCGCATCGAGCAAGCCTTTCTACGGCGCAGGCTCAACCGCCAATACCCAATTGGCGGTTGGCGGCTATCAAAGCATGGCCCTGGACAACCTGATCCGGCGGGAGCTCAAAGTCAGCGATCCTGGCGACCCGCAGCAAATTGCCAGCGCGTTGCTGGACCGATTCAAGAACGACCCGCGTGCGGGGGCGATTCGGCAGGAGGCCGCAGGGCTGCCGTTCCTGCTGTCCACGGCCACCACCACGCTTCCCGCGCAGGCGCCGACTTCCTCCCATGCCGAACTCCAGCAAGCGATCGACGACGTAGAACGGGACGTTCGCGAATTGACCACCAATTCCCTGTTGAAGGACGTCACGGTCGAACTGGAAGGCTGGGGTCAGGCGGTCCGCACGGCGATTGCGGAGGGAACCATGGCCGCGAGGTTCTCCCTCGATCCCCGCCAGCGCGACAAGGCCTTCGGCATCCGCAGAACCTTGGGCGGCTACGCCCGGCTGGCCAGGCTGGTCGGCGCGCTCACCCCGACGCTGAACCTCACGTACCGGAAGTTCGCGCAAAGTCTCGACGAAGTGGCTGCGGTGCTGCTGGTCATGATGGGGGAGGCGCTCGCCAATATCGGATTCAACGGCGGGCGCTACCTGCTTCAGGTTCCCTATGCCGACCTGCAAATGCGGCGCGACGCGGTGATCCTGGCGTTGCGGAATCTGGCCGGCTCGACCCCGGAAGCCTACGGGCAGAACTACTCATGGGGCTTGCACGCCTACCGCCAACTGTTCGCGAGCTTGGAAAAGCGCGGCCAGGGCGAGTTGCGATCCTTGCTGGTGGAGGGCGAACTTTCCCGATCCATGGACGAGTTGATTCAACGGGCCAGCCATGGCAGTTCCGAAGGCTTGCGCCAACTGGGAGCCACGGCGGAATTGCAGTTGGAGCGGTATCGCCGGCTGATCGTCATCGCCCAAACGGAAGTCGAGGGCGATCTGCCGCCGCTGACCTCTTTCCTGGATGCGCTGCTGCTGTTCGTCAACGCCTTCGAGACCGCCGGCGGTTTCCGGCTCATGCGGATCGCCCGGCCGCCCATCCTGTTCTACGGCTTGTACGGCAACACCGGCTTGGGCCAGGGGGAAGAACGACTGTTGCGCCTGGTTCTCGAGCGGAACCTGTTGTCCGAGCGACTGGATTGCTTCTTGCGGTGCGAGTGCAAGGAAGACGCCGTCGGCTGCCAGGTGGTTCTCGACAAGGTCCTCTACGACGTCGACCGGGCGGTGGACCTGTATGCCGTCGGCGCCGACGAACTGGGCGAGCCGGAGTTTCGCGCCAGCGCATACAGTTACCTGATCGATGCGGTATTACAGCAGGAAACCTGCAAGGACGAGGTTGACGAAGATCATTTGGAAGGATTTCCCCGCCGGAATCTGGAAACCATCCGCGGCCTGCTGCGCCCCGAGCAGGACGCTGCCACTCTGTGGAGTCCCGCCGCCCGCGGCCGATTCCATCAGTTGCGCAATAACCCGGACTCCAGAAATCCCCTGGAGCAGGAGCTTTGCCTGCAGTTCGACGCGGAAAGCCGCTGGCAAAACACCGTCCGCACCATGGCTCCCCAATGCCTGGGTTCCGACGGAATTTTTATACGGGTTTCCGAGACCATCGAAAAAGCCGTGGAGAATCTGCGTGGCTTGAAAAAGGGCGGGTTGAACATAGAAAACGTCTGCCGGCGGGTTGAGGTTTCCGTTCCGTTTACCGAGGCGAGCAGTCAGACACGGATGGCCAAGACCTTCGAATTGCAACGAGATAGGAATTGTGCGGGTATACTGGCGGAAATGGACAAAGCCGCGAAGAAGTTAATTAAATTTGATGATGGAGCCAACGGCGGTACGGTT
>VEPG01000063.1 GCA_012026975.1 Desulfuromonas sp.
CCCCGCCGGTCGCCGGCAGCGAGACGCCTCCCCGCCCGACCTCGCCGACGGGGGAATTCCCGCCGGCACAGGCACCGGCCGGCAGGCGCTCACGGCCAACCCTCGACCAGCTCACCACCCTGACGCCGACCACCATGGCCCGCATCGAAAAGGACTGGCGCCGCAAGTATCGTGAAGGGGTACAAAAGGGCGATACGGTCTGGCTCGACACCGAACAGGACCTGCTGATCTCGTTCTTCAAGCGTTTCAAGGACGGGATCTACCGAGTCTGGAACTACCCGGAAAGAGCCAGGCAGCTCGAAGAGCAGGGGACCTGCCTGCTGCGCATCACGGTCAGCCGGCAGGGGACGATCGACAACGTCGAGCTGTTGGAGAGTTCCGGTTCCTTTTACCTCGACGAGGAGGCGATGCGCGCCGTGCGCAAGGGGCAGCCCTATGGTCCGCTGCCGGCCGCCTACCCCAACGAACAACTCCACATCATGGCCCACTTCCGCTATTCGCTCAGCAGGGGGATCAAATATCCGGGGCGGATCACCGGGGAATGATTGCTGGCCGCGCTGCCTCGCAACCGACGGGGTCGCCATCGGCTCCCGTCTTCCATTGCCGGCTCCCGCCCGCGGCGGGCAATCGCGCGGTCAGACCGTTTCGAATTCCGCCCGGTGCGCTATACTGAAACGAGACAGGAAGCTTTCCGCCACACGACAGGCAGCAAGGGGAGGTCACACATGAAACGGATACTGGCAAGTCTACTGGTCATGGCACTGGCTCTGAGCGGCTGTGTCCCCAATATGGGCCCGAAGGAAACCGGCGGGGCTCTGCTCGGTGCCGCCGGCGGCGCGGCAATCGGCTCACAGATCGGCCACGGGACGGGACGGGTCGTCGCCGTCGCCATCGGCACGCTGGCGGGGGCCCTCATTGGCCAGGGGGTCGGTCAATCCCTTGACCGGGCCGACCAGTTGGCGATGGAGCGCAATGCCCAGTACGCCCTGGAAAACACCCGCACCAACGCCACCACCACCTGGCGCAACCCGGACAGCGGCAACTACGGCGCCATTACCCCGGTCGATACCTATCAGACCGCCAGCGGCCAGTACTGTCGTGAATACACGCAGACCGTAGTGGTTGCCGGGGAGAAGCAGCAGGCCTACGGCACCGCCTGCCGTCAGCCCGACGGCACGTGGAAGGTTGTCAAGTAGCACCGCAAAAAGGCGGGGACGGAATTACCTTCAAACCAAAAGGGGACAGAATTAATTCTGTCCCCTTTTGGTTTCACTGGTTGTTCATATAGAGACGCATGGCCGTGCGTCTCTACCCCTTTTCCCCGACCCCCTCCCACCGCAGCCGCGGCTGCCGTGCCGCAGCGGTCTCGTCGAGACGCCGGACGCGGGTGCGGACCGGGGCGGCGTGCAGCAGATCCGGGTTCATCTCCGCTTCCTTGGCGATGGCCAGCATGGCATCGCAGAACTCGTCGAGGGTCTCCTGGCTCTCGGTTTCGGTCGGTTCGATCATGATCGAACCCTTGACCACCAGCGGGAAATAGATGGTCGGCGGGTGATAGCCGTAGTCGATCAGGCGCTTGGCGACATCCAGGGTGTGGCAGTCGTTCGGCAGATCGCGGTCGGAAAAGACCACCTCGTGCAGGGAACGGGTGGCATAGGGGAGATGATAGCCCCCTTCCAGGCGGGCGCGCACATAGTTGGCATTCAACACCGCCATTTCGGTGGCGTGCTTCAGTCCCGCCGCCCCCATGCTGCGGATGTAGGCGTAGGCGCGCAGCATAATGCCGAAGTTGCCATGGAAGGCAAGCATTCGGCCGATCGATTCGCTGCTGCCGGCAAACCGGTACCGATCGCCGTCCTGAATCACCCACGGCCCGGGGAGGAACGGCGCCAACGCGGCGCTCACCCCCACCGGCCCCGAACCCGGCCCGCCACCGCCGTGCGGGGTGGCAAAGGTCTTGTGCAGGTTGAAGTGCATGACATCGATCCCCATGTCGCCGGGGCGGGCGATGCCGAGCAGAGCATTGAGGTTGGCGCCATCGCAGTAGACCAGCCCGCCGCGCGCGTGCACCACCTCGCAGATCGCCGCAATGTTGGTTTCGAACAACCCCAGGGTGTTGGGGTTGGTGACCATCAGCGCGGCCACCTCGTCGGTCATGTGCGCCTCGACCTCGGCCAGCGTCAGCACCCCTTCGGAGGCGATCGGCACCACATCGAAGCCGGCCAACGCCGCCGTCGCCGGGTTGGTGCCGTGGGCGGTGTCGGGAATCAGCACCTTGCGGCGTTTGCTCCCCCTGGCTTCGTGCCAGGCCCGTACCACCAGCATTCCGGTCAGTTCCCCCTGGGCACCGGCCGCGGGCTGCAGGGTCACCGCCCCGAATCCGGAGATCTCGGCGAGCGCCTCCTGCAACCGGAACATCATCTCCAGAGCCCCCTGGGCGAGATGGTCGGGGGTCGCCGGGTGGACATCCGCCAGCCCCGGCAGACGCGCCGCCAGCTCGTTGACCTTGGGGTTGTACTTCATGGTGCAGCTCCCCAGGGGGTAGAAGCCCGAATCGACCCCGTAGTTCCAGGTGGAAAGCCGGGTGAAATGGCGCACCACGTCGACTTCGGAGAGCTCCGGGAAACCGGCGATCTCCTGCCGGCAGAGTCCGTCCGGCAGCTCAGTCGCCGGCACGTCGAGAGCGGGGAGGCTGTACCCCTTGCGGCCCGCGTCGGAATGCTCGAAAAGCAGCTTTTCGTTCAGCACCAGCCCTGAAGTTCCCACAATCATGCCGCACCTCCCGCCAGGGCTGCCGCCAGCACCTCGATATCGGCACGGCGGTGCTGCTCGGTCACGCAGACCAGGAAAGCGTCCGCCAGCTCCGGATAGTCGGGGCCAAGGGGGATGCCGCCGAGGATCCCCTGCTGTTCGAGCGCGGCGAGTACCTCCTTGACCGGCCGGGCGGTGCGCACCACGAACTCGTTGAAGCCCGGGGCGGCAAACGGCAGGTCCACTCCCTTGATCCTCCCCAGCTGCTCGCGGGCGTAGGCGGCCTTGGCCAGGTTCTGCCCGGCCATTTCGCGCAGCCCCTGCTTGCCGAGCAGACTGAGGAAGACCGTGGCGGTCAGGGCGCACAACCCCTGATTGGAACAGATGTTGGAAGTAGCCTTTTCGCGGCGGATGTGCTGCTCGCGGGTGGCCAGTGTCAGCACGAAGCCGCGTTTGCCGTCGCGGTCGACGGTCTCGCCGATCAGCCGTCCCGGCATGGCGCGCACATCCTTCATCCGCGCGGCGAAGAAGCCGACGTAAGGCCCGCCGAAAGAAACCGGGATGCCGAAGCTCTGCCCCTCGCCGGCGACGATGTCGGCGCCGAGTTCCCCGGGCGACTTGAGCAGGCCGAGCGCGATCCCTTCATTGACGCCGGCCACCAGCTTGGCGCCGGCCCCTTGAGCCAGTCGGGCCAGCGCCGCCAGATCCTCGACCACACCGAAATAGTTGGGGTAGCCGGCGATCACGGCCGCAACCCGGCCGTCGAGCCTGGCGGCGAGATCATCGAGATCGGTGCGGCCATCCGCGCCGTAGCCGACCTCGACCACGTCGAGGTCAAGGTAGCGGCAATAGGTGGTGACGACCTCCCGCCAGCGCGGATTGAGAGCCTTGGAAACCAGCACCCGTTGGCGGCGGGTCAGGCGCACCGCCATCAGCGCCGCTTCGGCACAGGCGGAGGCCCCGTCGTACATCGAGGCATTGGCCACGTCCATGCCGGTCAGCTGACAGATGAGCGTCTGGAACTCGAAAATCGCCTGCAGCGTCCCCTGGCTGATCTCCGGCTGGTAGGGGGTGTAGGCGGTATAGAATTCACTGCGCGAGATCAGTTGATCGACGGCCGCGGGGATGAAGTGCTGATAGGCGCCGCCCCCCAGGAAACTGACATGGTTCTCCGGCGTTGCATTGCGCGCGGCAAGGGCTTTCAGATCGCGAACCAGTTCGGGCTCGGCGAGCGGGGCCGGCAACTGCAGCGGACGCTTGAGACGCACGGTCGCCGGGATTTCGACGAACAGCTCCTCCAGGGAACCGACGCCGATACGCCCCAGCATTTGCGCCACATCGTCCCGGGTATGCGGGATATAGCGCATGGGGTCAATGCTCCTCGGCGACATGGGCCTGATATTCGGCGGCGTCCATCAATCCTTCGAGTTCGGCGGGGTCGGAAACGCGGATCTTGATCATCCAGCCGTCGCCATAGGGGGAGGTGTTGATCACTTCCGGCGCATCCGGCAGCTCCTCGTTGATCTCTTCGACAGTCCCGGAAACCGGCGCATAGACGTCGGAAACGGCCTTGACCGACTCGACCACGCCGAAGGCCTTGCCGGCGGTGACCTCGGCGCCGACCTCGGGAAGCTCGACGAACACCACATCCCCCAGGGCATCCTGGGCGAAATCGGTGATGCCGACGATGACCAGGTCGCCCTCGACCTGTACCCACTCGTGTTCTTCGGTGTACTTGAACTCTTCCGGGAATTCCATGGTGTCCTCCTTGAAGGCTGATGAAAAGGGCCCACCTGCGGCGTTGCCCTCAGTCTCGTCGCTGCGACGTACCTTCCGGTACGCCTCACTCCTTGGCTATCGGGCGCCTTGCATCTGGACCCTTTTGATCAGCCTCGGATTACCCAATGTAGGGGCGCAACGTGTTGCGCCCAGATTTATCGTTTCACAAACGGCGGCTTGACGATTTTTGCACGCAGCCGGCGGTCGCGGATGCCGATCAGCAGCTCCTTGTCCAGAACGGCACTGGAGGATTCGACCAGCGCCAGGGCAATGCCGTTTTTCAGCGACGGCGACATGGTGCCGCTGGTCACCGTGCCGACCTGCTTCTCGCCGGCATAGACCGGGTAGCCTTCGCGGGGGATGCCGCGCTCCACCATGGCCAGCCCGACCAGCCGGCGCGGAATGCCGGCGGCCTTTTGCTTCAGCAGGGCGTCGCGGCCGACAAAGTCGCCCTTCTCCAGCTTGACGATCCACCCCAACCCGGCTTCCAGCGGCGAGATGGTCGAGGACAATTCGTGCCCGTAGAGCGCATAGCCCTTCTCCAGGCGCAGGGTATCGCGGGCGCCCAGGCCGATCGGCAGCAGACCGTCGGCCTGCCCCGCTTCCAGCAGACGGGTCCACATTCCGACCGCGGCCGCCGCCGGGATGTACAGCTCGAAGCCGTCCTCGCCGGTGTAGCCGGTACGCGAAATCAGCGTCGGCACCCCGGCAACCTCTCCTTGAGAAAAATGATAGTAGCGGAGCGACGCCAGCGGCACGGCGGTGAGCCGCGCCAGGATCTCCGCCGCCTTCGGGCCCTGCAGGGCCAACTGAGCGAATTCGGCGCTGCGGTTGGTCAGGGCCGCCCCCTTGATCCCGCTCTCCCCGTGCACCTGCTGCATCCAGGCGAAGTCCTTGTCAGTATTGGACGCGTTGACGCAGAAGAGGAAGTGGGTGGCGCTGCTGCGGTAGAGGGTGACGTCGTCGACCACGCCGCCGTCGGGGTAGCAGAGCGCACTGTACTGAATCTGGCCGTCGACCAGCTTTGAAGCGTCATTGGTGGTCAGCTTCTGCACCAGGGCCAGGGCTTCGGGTCCGGAGGCCTCGACTTCCCCCATGTGGGAAACGTCGAACAGCCCGGCCCGCTCGCGCACGGCCAGATGTTCCTCGATGACGCCGGCGTACTGCACCGGCATCTCCCAGCCGCCGAAGGGGACCATCCGCGCGCCAAGCGCCTTGTGGACTGCATTAAGGGGGGTCTGTTTCATGGTGTTATCAGTCATGGCTTATCCTTTTTAAGGGCGCAATTCATTGCGCCCCGGGCGTGATGAATCGCGCCCCTGCGGTTACAATATCTCCGGGATCTTCTCCTCATGCCCGAGGGTCATCAGGTGCACCCCCTGGCAGAGTTCGCGCGCCCAGCCGACCGTCTCACGGGCCATCGCCATCCCCTCGAGCATGGGATCGGCGGCACTGTCGAAACGGGCGATAACGTCATCGGGCACCCGCATCCCCGGGATGTTGGCATTGAGAAAACGGGCCATTTTCGCGCTGCGGACCAACAGGACCCCCGCCAGCACCGGCACACCCAGGGGGGCGACCGCCGTCGCCAGCCGCTCCAGCTCACTGCGGGAAAAGACCGCCTGGGTCTGGAAGAAGCGGGCGCCGCTGTCAACTTTCTTGCGCACTTTCTGCAGCACCAGCTCGAACGGTTCGGCCGCCGGATTGACTGCCGCACCGGGGAAAAAGCTCGGCACCCCCGTGAGCGGCTTGCCTGCCATATCGACACCGCGGTTCAAGCCGGCGGCAACCTCGAGCAACTGCACGGCATCGAGATCGAAGACCGGCCGGGCATCGGGATGGTCGCCGAACTTGCTGTGGTCGCCGGAGAGGAGCAGCAGGTTCTCGATCCCCAACGCCGCGGCGCCAAGCAGATCGGACTGCAGCGCCACCCGGTTGCGGTCGCGGCAGGTCAGCTGCAGTACCGGCTCGATGCCGCGCCGCCGCAGTTCGCCGGCCAGGACCAGGGAGCACAGGCGCATATTGGCCCCCTGGTTGTCGGTGACGTTGACCGCCGTCACCCCCTGGAGCTTTTCGGCGACCGCCAATACCGGCGCGAGGTCGATCCCCTTGGGCGGGGCGACCTCGGCGGTGACGACGAAGCTACCGGCGGCCAGATTTTGGGAGAGCAGGGACATGCGTTTCCGTAGGGGCGCAATTCATTGCGCCCGGGGCGCGATAAATCACGCCCCTACAAGAAAATGCGATAATTACCGGATTTTATGCCGGCCCGGCTTGCGCCGGCGGCTCCACTGCTTGGGCGGTACGCGACGGGCGAAAACCCCGGGGCGCTGCTGACGTTGCAGACGCTCGTAGATCAGCTTCCAGGCGCAATCGAGTTCGGCATCGACTTCGCAATGCCCGTCCCGCATCCCGCCGCACGGGCCGTTGAGCAGTCCCTTGGCGCAGTTGGTCAGCGGGCAGATGCCGGCGGTCTCGTTGAGAATGCAGTCGCCGCAGAGCGAACACATCTCCTCGTAGTGACCGAAGCGCCGCACGTTGCCGAGGAAGAGGGAGTTGAGGGCGCCGACCACGCGCTTGTCGGTATTGCTGGAAATCGACTGGACGCCGGAACCGCAGGCCAGCACCACCAGGGCGTCGGCGGCTTTGACCGCTTCGGCATGGTGGCGCAGGTCACGGGCCGCGCGCTGGATATGGCAGGCTTCGTCGATCACCACGCTGCCGGTGGCTTCCTTGCCCTGCGTCGCCAGCCACTCCTGGAAGCGAAAAACCTCCTCCTCGCCGCCGGCCTTGCAGGCTGTGGCGCAGGCCGCGCAGCCAACCAGGAAGAGCTTGCCGAAGGGGGCAAGTGCTTCTTCAAGTTCGGCGAGAGGTTTGGCTTCGCTGATGATCATGGGAAATCAAGGTCAAAGGTTAAAGGCAAAAGGTTAAAGGTACCGAATTGACCTTTAGCCTTTAGCCCGCCTCTTGGCGCTTTCCAGGGTGTTGTACAGCAGCATGGCGATGGTCATCGGCCCGACCCCGCCGGGAACCGGGGTGATCGCCCCGGCGCGCTCCAGCGCCGCATCGAACTCGACGTCGCCGACCAGCTTCTTCTCGCCGACCCGGTTGACACCGACATCGATGACCACCGCCCCCGGCTTGACCCAACTCCCTTTGATCATCTCCGGCTGGCCGACCGCGGCGATCAGCACATCGGCCTTGGCCACCTGGGCGGCGAGGTCTTTGGTCCGCGAGTGGCAGATGGTCACCGTTGCATGCTGGGCCAGGCACATCAGCGCCACAGGCTTGCCGACGATGTTGGAGCGGCCGACGACGACCACTTCCTTGCCGGTCAGGTCGAGGCCGGTGTGCTCGATCATCTTCATCACCCCATAGGGGGTGCACGGCCGGAACAGCGGGTTGCCGGTCACCAGGCGGCCGACGTTGTAGGGGTGGAAGCCGTCGACATCCTTCTTCGGCGAGATCGCCTCGAGAACCCGGCTCTCGTTGATCTGCTTCGGCAGGGGGAGCTGGACGAGGATGCCATCGATCTTCTCGTCACGGTTGAGTTCGTCGATCAGCGCCAGCAGTTGGGCCTCGGTGGTCTCGGCGGGGAGCTTGTGCTCATCGGAGAAGATCCCGGCGGCGGCGCAGGCTTTCTCCTTCATCGACACGTAGACCCGGCTGGCGGGATCCTCGCCGACCAGCACCACCGCCAGCCCCGGCGTCCCCCCTTTCGTCTTCAGCGTCGCCACGCCGGCAGCGATTTCTTCACGGATTTTCGCGGCAATCGCCTTGCCGTCGATGATCTTTTCCATGTGCCGCACCTCCCGAAAATTGAAAATCTGACTATAAACAAGGGCTGGGGGATTGTAAAGGTGGGGAAACCAGGGGGACCGCGAAAAAAACGACTCCCCGGACAGTCGGCCGGGGAGTCGTTTGCCTGGCGGTTGGTGACCCTGCTTACTCGTTGGCTGCGGCCTTTGGACAACCGCTGCAGCCACTCCCACCCGCACTCGGGCAGGCGGTCGCCTGACTGGCGCCGGCACTGTAGCCGGACTGGTGCCAGCCGCCCCCCTTGAGGGCAAAGCCGGCCAGGGAAATCTGCTTCTCGACCCGGCCGCCGCAGGTAGTGCAGGCGGTCAGGGGGGCATCGGAAAACTTCTGGCGGGCTTCGAAGACGATCCCGCAATCGTGACACTTGTATTCGTAGACAGGCATGACTCTCGCTTCCTCCAATCTGGATTACGGCGGTAACTTAATCACTTGCGGCGTTCAAGTCAACCCCCGCAAACGGCTCCAAAATCGCCGCGACCGTCGCGGATTCGACGCCGTTCAACAACAAGCGCTTGTGCCGGGAGGACTCCCCCGTAACCAGGGTCACCTGACTCTTCGGCAACTTGCACAGCTTGGCGAAGAAGGCACAGCAGGCGGCGTTGGCGGCGCCGTCGACCGGGGGAGCGGCCAGGCGGACTTTCAACTCGTCCCCCTGCACCCCGACCAACTGGTCGCGGCTGGCGCGCGGCTGGACCAGGATGCGCAGCTCGGTGCCGCCCGGCACCGGCCGCAGCCAGGGCTGGTCCACGCTCAGGGTTTCCGCTCCGGGTCGGGGATCAGGGGGATGTCAAACGTCAGGTCATCCTCTTCGGCGACGGGTTTCACCGGGGCGGCTGGAACCGGGGCAGGTCGCGCCGGGGCGGCCGCGGTGGCGGCGGTTACCGGGCCGCGGGCGGGAACTGCCTGCGGCGGCTGCCGATCGAACGGCAGCGGCTCTTCGAGCAATTTTGCCTCGGCCTTGTCTTCACTGATCGAGAGAACATTGAGGTCGAGCATGCGCACATGCTTTTCCAGCAGGGAGCGCAGAGTGGTCTCGAAGTCGATCTTCTGGCGCTTGATCTCCTGGATCTCCTCGATCAACTGCAGACGTCGATCCTCGGCATTGCGTGTCACCCGTTCGGCACGCATTTCGGCATCGGTCAATACCAGTTCGGCCTCGCGCCGGGCGTTGGCCTTGAGTTCGTCGGTAACCTTCTGGGTCGTGAGCAGCGTCTCCTTGAGGTTGGTTTCCCGTTCACGCATTTCGGCAAGCGTGCTTTTGGTCCGGGCCAGCTCCTCCTGAAGATCCTGGTTCTGCCTGAACAGCCGTTCGATCTCGCCGGCAAGAACTTCCAGAAACTGGTCGACCCCGGCCTTGTCGTAACCCATCAGGCGGGAGCGGAACTGGTGCTGCTGAATGTCAATGGGGGTTATGCGCATGGTGCCGTTAACCTCGGGCGAGTTGGACAATCAGGTTGAGAAGGAGATCCTTGAGCACATACAGTGTCAGGAGCAGGGCAATCGGCGTCAGATCGATACCGCCGAACTGCAGCGGGAGCCATCGGTGCAACCGGTCAAGGACCGGATCGGTCGCGCGATAGAGGAACCGGACGATCGGATTGTATGGATCGGGGCCGACCCACGAGACCAGGGCCCGTGCCACCACAATGAAGATGTAAACCTGAAAGGCCAGGTTCACCACCTGATAAAGGGAACCCCAGAGCATGTGCCTGTCACCTCGCGAAAATCGCTTGAAATATCAGGGGGAACCGTACCTAATCGCTATATATAACCCAGCGTCGGATACCCAGTCAAATCCCGCGCGGCGCCGAGGTTGGCAAAAACATTGCTTTATTCGGACAATTGCGCCGATAATGGCCCTCCCGAAGACTATCCATAGGGGGTTTCCATGATCCGCACCAGCAATCTCCGCGTCCGCGCCCTGACCCCGATCATCGCGCCGGCCGATCTCAAGCAGGTCTTCCCTTTGTCCGAGCGCGGCGCCGAATTCGTCACCCATGCCCGCGAGAGCGTGACCAATATCCTGCATAACCGCAATGCGAGGCTGATGGCGGTGGTCGGCCCCTGTTCGATCCACGACCCCAAGGCCGCCCTCGACTATGCCGGACGCCTGGCCCAACTGGCCCGCGAAATCGAAGACCAGATCCTGGTGGTGATGCGCGTCTACTTCGAGAAGCCCCGCACCACCATCGGGTGGAAGGGGCTGATCAACGATCCCGAGCTGACCGGCACCCACCAGATCTCCAAGGGGCTCGGCGTTGCCCGCGGCCTGCTCTGCGCCATCAACGACCTCGGTCTGCCGATCGCCGGCGAGATGCTCGACCCGATCACTCCCCACTACCTGGCCGATCTGATCAGCTGGGGAGCCATCGGCGCCCGCACCACCGAGTCGCAGACGCACCGCGAGATGGCCAGCGGCCTTTCCTTCCCGGTCGGCTTCAAGAACGGCACCGACGGCAACCTGCAGATCGCCGTCGACGCCATGAAAGCCGCCCTGCATGCGCACAACTTCATCGGCATCAACAACGACGGGCGCACCTCGATCGTTTCGACCCTGGGGAACCAGGACGTGCACATTGTGCTGCGCGGCGGCAACGACCGCCCCAACTACTCTCCGGAAGACATCCAAAAAACCGGGGAACTGCTGGCCAAGGCCGACCTTTTGCAGTCGATCATGGTCGACTGCAGCCACGCCAACTCCTGCAAGGACCACACCCGTCAGGAGGAAGTCCTGCACAGCGTGCTGGAGCAACTGGCCGCCGGCAACCGCACCATCAGCTCGGTCATGATCGAGAGTTTTCTCGAGGACGGCAACCAGCCCCTCGGTGATCCGACCCGGCTGCGCTACGGGGTCTCCATCACCGACAAATGCGTCGGCTGGGAAACCACCGAACGGATGCTGCGTCATGCCCATGCCGCCCTTAGGCGGATGGGCGGCCGCCATCTCGCCAACGGCTAGACCAATGAGCGATCCCGCCGACAAACCGACCGCGGCCGCGCCGCCCCCCTGTTGACCGCCGAAGGCGCCGCCGGGTGCGGCGCAAGCAGCGGAACCCTCCTCCTGCGAACCGTCCGCGACGGCTTCGGCTGTCTCCTGTTGCCCGGAACCTGCCGCGATCCCTTTCGCCTATCGTGACTGGCCGTTCCTGCGCGGCACGCTGCCGACTACGGTAGGACCGATCCCCCGGGTAAGCACCGAACTGACGGCAATCGACCGTTTCGGCCACTGGCAAATGCGCTGGGGATTGGGGCGGATGCGCTACCGGGCGGCCCCCGGCCTGTATGCCGTCGGCGCTCCGGATGCCGGCAGCGCGGTGCTGGTAACCGCCAACTACAAGATGACCTTCGATCTGCTGCGCCGGGAACTGATCGACAGGAGCGCCTGGCTGCTGGTTCTCGACACGAAGGGGATCAACGTCTGGTGCGCCGCCGGCAAGGGGACCTTCGGCACCGAGGAGGTCATCCGCCAGGTATTGGCGAGCCGACTGAAGGAGCTGGTCAGTCACCGCACCTTGATCCTGCCGCAGCTTGGCGCTCCCGGCGTGGCGGCCCACGAGGTCCGGAAGCGGTGCGGCTTCCAGGTGGTCTACGGCCCGGTGCGCGCCGCCGACGTGCCGGCCTTTCTTGCCGCCGGGATGCAGGCCACCCCGGCCATGCGGCGGGTCACCTTCACCACCGGCGAGCGGCTGGCGCTCACCCCCGTTGAACTCGTCAGCCGTTGGAAAACCCTGACCGGTTGCGCGCTGCTGCTCCTGTTCCTCGGCGGCATCGGCCCACAGCTGTTCTCGCCCGAAATGGCGGTGAGCCGCGGCGGAGCGGCCGTCGCCGCCGGTCTGGCCGGAGTGCTGACCGGAACCGTACTGGTACCGCTCCTGTTGCCGTGGGTGCCGGGACGGATGTTTGCAGTCAAGGGGAGCCTTGCCGGATTGCTGGTGGCCCTGGCGGGGCTGCTGGCCTTCGGCGACCGGCTCGGCGGCCTGAACGGCGCCGCCCTGCTGCTGTCCCTGCCGGCGGTGGCCGCCTGGCACGCCATGCATTTCACCGGCGCGTCAACCTTTACCTCCCCGTCCGGGGTCGAGAAGGAGATGCGCCGCACCCTCCCGTTTCAGGCGGCAGCGCTGCTCGCCGGCGGGGGCTGCTGGCTGACGGGGGTGTTTTTGTCATGACCACTCTGCGCTATCTCGACAACGTCGCCACCCTGCAACTCGATGCGGTCACCTGCATCGGCTGCGGCATGTGCCAGTCCGTCTGCCCGCATGGTGTTCTGGTCGTCAGCGAGCGCAAGGCCCGCATAATCGAGCGGGATGCCTGCATCGAGTGCGGCGCCTGCGCACGTAATTGTCCGGTGGCGGCCTTGACCGTGAAGGCCGGCGTCGGCTGCGCCAGTGCCATCATTCACAGTTGGCTGACCGGCGAAGCACCTTCCTGCGATTGCGGAGGAAGCTGCTGAGGTCAGCGAAAAATCGTTGCCACGTTGCTTGCAGCCGGCGCAACACCTTCTATACTTGAAAAACTCAAACACGGATCGGAGCCCATGACTGTCACCATCAGCTATACGGCCTTTCTGCTGACCCTGGTTGCCGGAGTCGGCATCGCCACCCTGATCTACTTCATCATCGTCCTGGTGCGCATCAACCGTACGGTCGCCCGTCTCGACACGACCATCAACCGGGCAGACGATCTGCTCGTCTCGCTGAAGACCCTGTCGGAGGAGGCAACCGGCACGGTGGTCGCGGCCCGGCATCTGCTCGATGAAGGGCCCCGCGTGGCCGCGGCTATCGCCGCGCTCAGCGCCCACGTCCGTGGCATTGCCGGGCAGGGTGGCGAGCATCCGTCCCTGTTCGGCAGGATAAGATCGGCCATTGCCGTCTTTGCCGGGATCAAAACGGCCTACTCGACTCTCAAGCACTTCCTGCACAACCGGCGGCAGGCCGCCGCGGGCGACGCAGACAACTAACCAAAACAGGAGGTTCATCATGAATCGTGAAACCGGCAACGTATTATTGGGCTTTTTGGTCGGGGCGGTGGCCGGTGGCGTAGCGGCCCTGCTCTTTGCTCCGGCATCCGGCAAGGAGACCCGGCACAAAATCGCCGAAGGGCTCGGCAAGGCCAAGGACCGCGTCTACGACGAGTACGAGCATGCCAGGGAGTATGCCAAGACCCAGAAGGACGCTCTCAAGGAAGGTTTCCAGGAAGGGAAGGAAGCCTACAAGCGGGCCGCTGGCAAAGGGGAAACTGCCTGAGAAACGCGAAGCGGGCTTCGCAGGCACCAAAAAAAAGGGGACGGAATCCAATTCCGTCCCCTTTTTGATTCACCCGTCCAGCAGCTTGCCGACTTCCCCGGCAATGACCCGGCCGATGCTCAGGGAGGCCGTGGCCGCCGGGGAGGGGGCGTTGAGGACGTGTACCATCCGTTCGCCGGTGACGATGCGGAAATCATCGACCAGCCTGCCGTCATGGCCGACCGCCTGGGCGCGCACCCCGGCTCCGCCGCGGGCCACGTCGGCGGCGGCAACCTCCGGGACCAGGCGCCGCAGACTGGCGACGAAGGCCCGCTTGGAGAAGGAGCGCCGATACTCGGCCAGACCGATCCGCCAAAAATTCCCGGCCAACCGCCAAAATCCGGGGAAAACCAGGGTGTCGGCCACATCGAGCGGCGAGATATCGTGCCAGCGGTAGCCTTCGCGTTTCCAGGCCAACACCGCATTCGGCCCGGCTTCAACGGTTCCGTCGATCATGCGGGTGAAGTGCACGCCGAGAAACGGCAGGGTCGGATCAGGAACCGGGTAAATGAGGTGGCGGACCAGATCACGGCGCTCCGGCCTGACCTCATAGTATTCCCCCCGGAACGGCACGATGCGCACCCCCGGTTCAACCCCGCAGCGGCGCGCCACCCGGTCGCAGTGCAGACCGGTACAGTTGACCAGGAAACGGGCCTTCAGTTCGCCGGCCGTCGTGGTCAGGCGCACCCCGTCCGTTGTTCCCCGCGCCTTGTGGAGCTGTGTGCCCAGACGAATCTCCCCGCCGCGCCGCCGCACCAGTCCGGCCATCGTTTCGGTCACCCGGGTGTAGTCGACGATGCCGGTCTGCGGCACGAACAGCCCGGCCACCGCGGCCGCATGCGGCTCACGCTCCCGCACCTGCGCGGCGTCCAGGCGGTTCAGCCCGTCCAGACCGTTGGCCCGGCCGCGCCGCTCCAGTTCGTCAAGCGCCGGGACTTCCCGCTCGTCGACCGCCACCACCACCTTGCCGCAACGATCGAACGGGATGGCGTGCTCGGCGCAGAAGGCATAAAGTGCTTCGCGGCCGGCGGTGCAGTTCCGGGCCTTCAGCGAGCCGGGCTTATAATAGAGGCCGGCGTGGATCACGCCGCTGTTGTGACCGGTCTGATGGGCGGCCAGCCGCCCTTCCTTTTCGAGGAGGATCAGCTTCAGCCCGGGATGGGTCTCGGTCAGGGCAAGAGCCGTGGCGCAGCCGACAATCCCGCCGCCGATCAGGGCGACATCATACCCATGGGGAACGGACATCGGCGTTCAGCTGGAACGGTTGACCATGGCTTCGACTTCGAGGCGGACATCGTCGATGTTGACCAGAGAAACCTTCCCCTCATCCTGCTCGACGCGCACCAGACCTTCCGCAACCCACTCCAGAATCTGCCCTGCGGTGACGCCGAAGGTTTCCGCGGCAGCCTCCGGGGTGTACCAGGTCTTGATCAGTGACATGGGGAACCTCCTTGTCGACGATGGTGATCTTTATCAAGTATACCCGACGGCGCCAAAATACCCAGAAAACCATCGACCCTTTGCATAACGGCAAACGATGCCGTATTCTTTAATAATCAATGCCCGGGATCGGAACCATGACCGCTTCGATACTTATCATCGATGATTCCGCCGTGGCCCGCGAGCTGATCCTCGATGCCTTTCGCCAGTCCAGGCTGGAGGCAATCCTGCACGTCGCCCGCAACGGCGGCGAGGCGTTGGAATTGCTTGAGCATTACGAGGTCGACGTCATCCTCTGCGACCTGGAGATGCCGGGGATCGACGGGCTCGGCTTCCTTGACCGGGCTGCCGCGAGCGACAAGCTGAGGGAGATTCCGGTCATCATCCTGACCGGTCACGAAACCCAGGAAGAGAAGATTCTCGGTCTGGAACGGGGTGCCTGCGACTATGTGACCAAGCCTTTCGATTCCGGCGAACTGGTGGCGCGGGTGAAGGTCCAGCTCAAGATCAAGTCGCTGCAGGATCGGCTCCGCGAAAGCAACCGGCGCCTGGAGCAGCTCGCGCGAACCGATCCCCTGACCGGGCTGGCCAATCGGCGGCGCTTCATGACGGTCCTCGAGCATACCTTCGGCCACAGCCTGCGGAAGTCGATTCCGCTGGCCCTGGTCATGATCGACATCGACCATTTCAAGAAAATCAACGATACCTACGGACACCAGGGAGGAGATGAGGTTCTGATCGCGCTGGCCGATCTGCTCCGACCCGAGCCCGGCGACGATATTCTGGCGGCCCGCTACGGGGGAGAGGAGTTTGCTCTGATCCTGCCGGAAGCTTCACTCGAGATCGCCCGGCGCGGCGCGGAACGCCTGCGGCGGCAGGTCGAAACCCTTGCCTTTACCGGTCCGCTGACCGACCTGCGCCTGACCGCCAGCTTCGGCGTGGCCGCCCTCCCCCATCCCGCGATTACTACCATCGACCAGCTGATCGGCGCAGCCGACGAGGCTCTTTACCGGGCCAAGCACAACGGCCGCAACCGGGTCGAAGTCAGCCCCCCCGATTGACCGACCGGTCAGCCGTACGGCCCGGCCGGCAGCTTGGTCCGCTCGCGCCGGCTCTCCCCCTCGCTGATGACGCGCACGGCGCTGGCCCCTTCCAGGGGGCACTTGGTCTCGCAGATGCCGCAGCCGATGCAGAGTTTGTCGACCACTTTGGGGAACTTCAGGCGGCGCGTCACGCCGTCGACGATCACGTCCTTCTCTTCGAAGACGATCGCTTTCTCGCCGGTCGGGCAGTGCTCCTCGCAGACCAAGCACTCGATCCCCCTGGCAAAGGGGAGGCAGCGGTTCTTGTCGAACACCGCGCGGCCGATGACGGTCTTGCGCTTCGGCTCCACGGCCAGCCGCTTGATCGCTCCGGTGGGGCAGACCTGCCCGCACAGGGTGCAGTTGTACTCGCAGTAGCCGACCCGCGCCACCAGCAGCGGCGTCCACAGACCGACCGGTCCGGCCTCCAGAAAAGCCGGGTGCAGGGCGCCGCCGATGCAAACCTTCATGCATTCGCCGCAGCGCACGCAGCGCTCGAGAAATTCGGCTTCCGCCGCCGCGCCGGGAGGACGGATCAGGTACGGGTTGGTCCGCTCCTGGGAAGGGGCAATGCGCACCACCGGTGCGGCCAGGGCGCCGCAGGCCAGCGCCGTGACCACCCCGCGCCGCTCCAGATCGATGCCCGGGCCGGAGCGCTGCGGAGCACGCAAGCCGAAGCGGACGCGCTCTTCGGGACAGAAGCCGGTGCAGTCCATGCACAGCAGGCACTCGCTGCGCCGGTGCCCGCCTTCGCGCACCGCCCCGGAGCGGCAGAGGGCGTCGCACTGTTGGCAGCCGGCACAGAGGGTTTTCGGCGTGCGCTGCAAAAGGGCATGGCGGGAGCACAACCCGAGCAGCACCCCCAAAGGGCAGAGATGCTTGCACCAGAAGCGGTGTTCAACCTTTTCCAGGAGGATGATCGCGATAAAGACCAGCAGGGTGAAGAAGCTCAGGGCGAAGACCGGCTGGTGGAAGGCCATCAGGTGGTCACGCCACCAGGGGAAGAGGCTCTGCGCGGCCGGGGTGATCACCGGCAGGTCAACGGCATAGAGGACGTCGAAGACCCGGTTGACGCCGAAGTTGTAGGCCGGGTAGATGGCCAGGGCCAGGGAGCGCAGGAAGATCGCCAGCGGGTCGAACAGACCGAGCAGCTGCACGCCGCCCAGAGCGGCGGCCGACAAAGCGAAGAGCAGATAGTACTTGACCCGCCGCAAGGGGGGAGAGAAGGCCCGGCGGCCGCGCCCGATCAGGCGGCCGAGGCCGTCGAGGGTGGCTCCGAGCGGGCAGATCCAACCGCAGAAGAAGCGCCCGAAGACGGCGGTGAGGAGCAGGACCAGCAGGGCCGGCCAGAGCAGGCCCCAGCCGAAGGGACCGGAGGCGAGGGCATCGGCCAGGGCGGCCAGCGGATCGAGGCGGAAGAGCAGACCGACCGGGTACGGCAGATCGTCGACGCCGCGGTACTCGGTCTGCACGAACAGCCAGAGGAAACCGAGCAGACAAAGGGTCTGACTGGCGCGGCGGGCGTATGTCCAGCGCGAGCTTTTCACACCATCCGCACGCGCTTGAGATCCATGATCCCGAGCCCGCGCCGGGCGCCGGCGACGATGGTCGGCACATCCTCGGGCTTGAGGTCGAACAGGGTCGCGGCATAGGCGTCGGCGGCGACGATGTCGGGCGAGGCGATCAGGGTGTCAAGACGGCGCACGTCCTCGGGCCGCCCCCCCTGCGGCCCGTTGGCCACCAGGATGCGGGTGGCGTCGATGACCGTCAGGTCGGAGGGGAGCACGCTGTTGATGTCGGCCAGCGCTTCGGCGATGTCGGTGTGCAGCTTGCCGCGGCTGCCGCCGATCACCCCCATCAGGTTCTTCATTGCCAGCGTCAGGCGCGAGATCGAGTGGTGCTTGGCGATCGGCACGTTGATGAAGACATCGGCCTCCAGCGCCGGCTGGTAGAACTCCCAGGACGGGAACGCCTTGCCGCCTTTGATCGTCACCTCGCGGAAGGCGCGCGGGTCGATGTGCTCCAACTCGGCCCGGGCGGACTTGAGCGTCTCGAGGGCGGCGGCGATGCCGCTCTGGGTGTAGCAACGGCGTGGATCGTTGCAGGTGCGGTCGAACAGGCGAACCTTCTTCGCCCCCGCCTCCAGGCAGAGTTCCACCAGAGTGCGCACGACCTCGGGATGAGTGTTGGCGGCCAGTTCCACGGTGCGATCCCAGCCGATGTTCGGCTTGACCACTACGCTCTGGCCGGGCTTGACGAACCTGCTCATCCCGCCCAGCGCCCCGACCGTGTCACGCACCAGTTTCGGGATGTCCTGACCGCGCCGTACTGCCAGCGGCGGCCCTTCGGCAGCCTGAGCCGGTCGGGGCAACAGATCGACGATCGGGACAGTACCGACAGCGGCGGCTGCAAGGGCGGCCTTGACGAAGGTGCGACGATCAAACGAGGTCATACTCATCAATCCTTTAGCCTTTAGCCTTGCACCTTGTGCCTGCCTCTAAATGAACCGGTTTTCCTTCAGAAACTTGCGCGCCACATCCTTGGCGTTGCCGCCACTGACCCCGGCTTCCAGCTTCTGCATGGTCGCCTGGTTGATCGTGCCGCCGAGCTTGTTGATCAGCCGGGCCAGCGCCGGAAACTTCTTGAGGGTGTCCTTGCGCACCACCGGCGCCGCCTCGGCGACCGTTCCACTTGGCGCCAGCTTCGGATCGGTGAAACCGAACGGCTCCAGCCAGACCAGGTTCAATTCCTGATTGTAGCGTTCCTTGACCGCCTTGTAGAGCGCGGCCTGATCGGCAATCGGCGCGGCACCAAGGATCTGCACCTGGCCGATGCCGGTGTACTCGATGTACATGTCGAGATCGGCGCGCAGCAGCGCTTCGTGAGCGGCGGCATGGCTGGCCGCCGGCACCACCTTGACCGTCGTCCCGGTGCGCTCGCCGATCAGGATCGCCAGCATGTTGGCCAGCACCTGCTGCTGGGGGGTGTCGAGGGCGCCCACCACCAGCGTCTTGCCGACGCAGGCGTTCGTCCGAGCCGGGACGGTCATGCCGCAACCGATAACAAGGGCGAGAATAATCAGGAAAATTCGGTGCATCGGCTTCATGTTACAGCTCCTCATGCTCATTTAGGTTGCCAGTCTGTCGGATCAATCGGTCCGGCCAACGGTTCCGGGGCATGCACCCGTCCCAGGGACGCATCGTGGCGGGCATCAAAAAACGCTTGTTCGATGACTGTCGCCTCGGAGTTTCCCCACCAGTTGCGGGGGAAACTGACATTACCCGGCTGCTCCAGTCCCAGCTTGACGTTGTATTGCCGATTGCCCGCGATGTTGTTGTACTCGATCAAGGCAGCGTCATCGGAGCGGGTGACCACGAACAGGCCGATGACGTTGTCGCGGAAGTCATACTGATGAACGTGAGCCTGGC
>VEPG01000086.1 GCA_012026975.1 Desulfuromonas sp.
CATCCGCTGCAAGGCCTGGGAGCTGCTGGTGGCAATGCTGGTCCTGGAGGCGGTATTCGGCTTCCGCGGCCTGATCGCCGCCCCGGTCTTCTATGCGTACCTGAAGGATGAGTTGTCGAGTCGAGGGCTGATCTAGAGGCAGCGAGATAGCGAAATAGCAAGAAGCGAGAGAGCAAACCGCTACCTCGCTAATCGAGTTTGACCACCGTCCTACCCTGCAGCCTTCCCTGCAAAATCGCCCCGATTTTTTCTTCCAGCCCCTCAAGGGAGCACTCATCGACAAGGTCGTTGAGCTGAGCCAGGTGCCACTCATCGCCCAGCTTGTTCCAGACGGCCGTGCGTAGCGCCAACGGGCACTGTACCGAGTCGATCCCCAGCAGGCTCACGCCGCGCAGGATGAACGGGTAGACGTTGAGGTTCAGCTCCGGTGAACCGACCAGGCCGCAGCAGGTGACGTATCCTCCATAACGGGTGGACTTGAGGGCGGCGGCCAGAGTGTCGCCGCCGACACAGTCAACGACCCCCTGCCAGCGTTCCTTGAGCATTGGCCGTTCGACATTGGTGGTGACCTCTTCGCGCGAAATTACCAACTCCGCCCCGAGCCTGGTCAGGAATGCCACTGCCTCGGGCTTGCCGGTCGCTGCCGTCACCCGGTAGCCAAGTTTGGCGAGCAGGGCCACGGCCACGCTGCCGACCCCCCCGGTGGCGCCGGTCACCAGGATCTCGCCGCCTTCTGGGTGGATGCCGTGCTGGATCAGGGCGTGGACCGGCAGGGCGGCCGTCAGGCCGGCGGTGCCGTAGATCGTGGCGTCGCGCGGGGAGAGCCCCTTCGGCAGGGGGAGCGCCCAGGTGGCGGGGATACGGATTAACTGGCCGTAGCCGCCGTCGGTTTCCATGCCGAGGTCATATCCGGTCACGATCACCTGTTCGCCGGGGCGGAAGCAGCCGCTGGCATCGGAGACCACCTCTCCGGCGGCATCGATGCCGGGGGTGTGCGGAAAGTGGCGGGTCACGCCGGGATGGCCGGTGGCGGAGAGGGCGTCCTTGTAGTTGAGCGACGACCAGCGCACGCGCACCACCAGTTCCCCGTCCGGCAGGTCGCTCAAGGTGCGTTGGACGATGCTGCGGATGAAGCGTTTCGGTTCGGGCTGTTCGACCAGCAGGGCCTTGAAGGTGTAGGGCATGGCGTCCTCCCGTCCGGGAAATGCAGCCATTATAACCGATCCGTCCCGTTGTGAAAGGGGACGGTGTCGAAGGATCACCCGACTTCGTTGAAAATCCGTTCCCTGAACTCTACTCCGAGTTCAGCGGCGAGTTTGCGGCAGGCGGCGATGTCGATGCCGGGGATGGTGACGGCGGTGGCAACCACCGTGGGGATATGACGGGGGGCTTCGCGTAAAAACTCAAGGATGGCGGCATAACCTGCCTCGCCGCAAGCGGATTGGCAGATGCGCTGATAGGTGGCGGCATCCGGCGCGTTGAGCGACACGCTGATGGTGTCGACCAGCCCCTGCAGCTCCGGGAGGATGTTGCGGCCGTGCACCAGGTTGGCCTGGCCGTCGGTGTTGATGCGCACCGTCATTCCCCGTTCTTTCAGCCAGGCGGCGACCTCCCTGACCAGCTCGAAGCGCAGCAGCGGTTCGCCGTAGCCGCAGAAGACCACTTCCTCGTAGCGGCCCGGGTCGCCGATGGCGGCGATCACCTCCTGGGCGGTCGGCTCGCGTTCCAGGCAGAGCTGGTGCCCTTTGACGGTGAAATCCCTGAACTTCGCGCAGAAGGTGCAATGGTTGGTGCAGCGGTTGGTGATGTTGAGGTAGAGGCTGTTGCGAATCACGTAGGCGATGCGGGTCGCCTGATCGACCGCGCCGATGCCGAACAGCCGCAGGGCGTTGAGGCTGGTGACGCGGGCCACGTCGTCGAGGGTCAGCCCCTTGACGGCGGCGAGTGCCTCGGCGGTGGTGCGTACGTAGGCCGGTTCGCAGCGCCGGCCGCGCCACGGCTGCGGGGAGAGATAGGGACAGTCGGTCTCCACCAGCATGACATCGATCGGCAGCCCCGCGGCGACCGCGCGCAGGGCCTCGTTGGCGGGGTAGGTGAGCGGCCCGGCAAAGGAGATGAAGAAGCCCATGGCGATGCACGCCTTGGCCAGCTCCAGGTCGCCGGAGAAACAGTGCATGACCCCACCGACCTCGCTTGCCCCCTCGTCGCGCAGGATCGCCAGCACCTCGGCATGGGCGTCGCGGTCATGGACGATGAGCGGCTTGTCGAGTTCCCGGGCCAGGCGGATCTGGGTACGAAAGGCCTGGCACTGCGCCTCGCGCGGGGAGCGGTCGCGGTAGAAGTCGAGGCCGACTTCGCCGATGGCGACGACCCTGGGGTGACCGGCCAGTTCCTTCAACTCCGCCAGAACCCTGTCGTCCACGGTGGCGGCATCGTGCGGGTGGATGCCGACGCTGGCCCAGACGTTGTCGAAGCGGGTGGCCAGCCCGATGCTGGCATGGGAACTCGGCAGGTCGCAGCCGACGGTGAGGATGGTGCCGACGCCGGCATCGAGGGCGCGGGCAACGACGGCTTCCACGTCATCGCGGAACTGCCCGGAGTCGAGGTGGGCGTGGGTATCGACGAGAAAAGAATTCATAAATCAAGTTTATGACGGAGAAGAAATGGGGACAGAATTGAATTCTGTCCCCATTTCGTTGTGCGTAAGCATAAGAGTTTATTCCGCTTCAATCCTCGGAAAGAGCGGTTCGGCCTTGGCGACCGTGGTGCCGGTCCGCAGCCCTCCCCAATTCGCGGTCCCTGCATCGTCAAGGCCGAGAATGGCGGCGATCCTGGCACCGGTTTCAGGCATGAACGGGGTGACCAGCAGGCCGATCAGGCGCACGGATTCAAGCAGGGTGTACATGACCGTCCCCAGGCGCTCCTGCTGGGCGGAATCCTTGGCCAGTGCCCACGGCGCGGTTTCGTCGATGTATTTATTGGCGGCGCCGACCATCTCCCAGATCGATTGCAGCGCCTTGTTGAAGGCCAGCTCATTCATCTGCGCGTCAACCTGGGCGAAGGCGGCGGCAAAGCGGTCCTGTAAAATGCACTCGGAGTCGGCAAGCGGGCCGGGGGCGGGGAGGACGCCGCCGAAATACTTGCTGAGCATGGCGGTGGAGCGGCTCACCAGGTTGCCGAGATCGTTGGCCAGGTCCGAATTGATGCGGTGCACCAGCGCGCTGTGGGAAAAGTCGCCGTCCAGACCGAACGGAACCTCGCGTAGCAGGAAGTAGCGGATGGCATCGACCCCGTACTTGTCGATCAACATGTTCGGCTCGACGACGTTGGCCATGCTCTTGCTCATTTTCTGCCCCTCGACGGTCCACCAACCGTGGGCGAAGACCTTCTTCGGCAGCGGCAGTCCGGCGGCCATCAGGAAGGTCGGCCAGTAGACGGTGTGGAAGCGCAGGATGTCCTTGCCGATCACATGTACGTCGCACGGCCAGAACGCGGCGTAGTTGCCGTCCGGATCCGTGGGGTAACCGAGGGCGCTGATGTAGTTGGTCAGGGCGTCGAACCAGACGTAGATGACGTGCTTCTCGTCGCCGGGGACCGGGATCCCCCAGGAGAAGCTGGTGCGCGAGATGGAGAGGTCGCGCAACCCCTCGCGGACGAAGCTGAGGATCTCGTTGCGCCGGCTTTTGGGCTGAATGAAGTCGGGGTTGGCCTCGATGTGCGCCAGCAACTGCTCCTGGTATTTGCTCATGCGGAAGAAGTAGGACGATTCCTTGAGCTTTTCGGTCGGTCGGCCGCAGTCGGGACAGTTGCCGTCCATCAGCTGGGTCTCGGTCCAGAATGTCTCGCAGGGGGTGCAGTACCAGTCCTCGTATTCGCCGAGGTAGATGTCCCCCTTGGCCTGGATGGTCCGGAAGATCTCCTGCACCGCCACCTTGTGCCGTTCCTGGGAGGTGCGGATGAAGTCGGTGTAGTCGATATTGAGCTTTTCCCACAGCGACTGGAAGCGCTTGACCACCCGGTCGGCCAGCTCCAGCGGGGTCTCCCCCCTGGTCTGCGCCGCTTTTTCGACCTTCTGGCCGTGCTCATCGGTGCCGGTCAGGAAGAAGACCTCGGCGCCACGGCCGCGCTGGTAGCGGGCCATGACATCGCAGGCCAGGGTGGTATAGGCATGGCCGATGTGCGGCACGTCGTTGACGTAGTAGATCGGCGTGGTCAGGCAGAAGCGTCGTTGCGCGGCCATGGTCATTCTCCTTGCTCGCCGGAAGTGGACGGACGATTGCCCCGCCGCCGCCGGCGACGCTTGCGCCGGCCGCCGGTCTTTTCGGTTTCCCCGGTGGCGGGTTCACCGGTTGTTTCCACCGGGGAGTCGGCCGGTGGGGGTGGTTGTGGTGGCTGTACCGGGGCGGTTTTCTCGCGCGGCGGAGTCGGCCGCGTTCTCTGGGACGCGGGTTCTGCCTGGCGCCGTGGTTCGGCGGCCTTGGGTGCCGCCGGCTCGGCATCGCGCGGGTGCCCGGTCTCATACTCGTCCATGGTGACGACGCGCATCGTTCCGTCACCCTGGCGCAGGGTCAGCTGACGACCGAGGGCATTCTGGCCGGTGACTTCCCACTCCCGGTTGTCCCAACAAACCTTTTTACCGCACTTGGGCATCCCCTTGCGTAGCTCGCAATACGATTCGAATTCGTAGCCGAGACAGCAGAGCAGCCGGCCGCACTGCCCGGAGATCTTGGTCGGATTGAGAGCCAGCCCCTGTTCCTTGGCCATCTTCACCGAGACCGGGTAAAATTCGGTCAGGAACGAGCAGCAGCACAGCTCGCGGCCGCAGATTCCCATGCCCCCGACCAGTTTGGCTTCATCACGCACGCCGATCTGGCGCATTTCGATGCGGGTGTGGAAGTAGTGGGCCAGATCCTTGACCAGGTCGCGGAAGTCGATGCGTCCCTCGGCAGTGAAAAAGAAGACGATTTTCGAGCCGTCAAAGGCGTATTCGGCGCGCACCAGTTTCATCTCCATGTTGCGCGCCTGAACGCGCTCCTGGCAGTAGCGCACGGCGGCCTTCTCGCGGGCGGCATTGCTCGCCGCCTGGGCAAGATCGTCGTCGGTGGCGAGACGCAGAATGGCCTTCAGCCCTTCCGGGGCCTGGTCCGCGGGGACCTCGCGCGGGGCCGTGACCACGATCGCCAAGGCCCGGCCGCGGTCGGTCTCGACCACGACCCGCGCCCCGGGTTTCAGTTCGAGATTCTGGGCATTGAAGTCGTACTGACGTCCGGCGTGATGAAATTTGACGGGAACGATCCGTAGCATGAATATCCTGTTCAAGCCCGGTCAGGGCGTGGCGTTGATCAACGTGGTCAAGTGCTCCGCTACGCCGCCAGACGCAGCAGGAGAACTTCCATGACCAGTTGCGGGTTGAGGTTGCGCTCGAGCTGCCAGCGGGCGCCTTTGAGGGCCTCCAGCTTGCCCAGCACGCTGGCGACATCTTCGCGGCCGGCGACCCGGCGTACCTTTTCGTCCAGGTCGAGATTGACCAGTTCGCTGCTGTCGCGGCCGTGCAGCGTCAGCAGTACGTCACGGTAAAAGGCCTGAAAAATCTCGAGAATATCCGGAAGTACGACCTTGTCGCCGGCAAGCTGCTCGGCAAACTCGAGAGTGGGCAAAATACTGCCTGCCGAGAGAGCCGTCAAGGTCTTTAGCAGCGTTCGACGCTCCTCGAGATAAAGCTGCCGATCCTTGCCGAAAGCCTTTTTAAAGCTCCCGTCGGAGAGAGCCGCCAGCACGTGGGCTTCGGCATCCGCGACCCCCAGCTGGGTCTGCAGACTGGCGCGGATCAGTTCCGTCGGCTGGCGGGGAAACTGCAGGATCTGACAGCGCGACCGGATCGTTTCGAGCAGCCGCTGCGGCTGACTGGAGAGCAGGATCAGCAGGGTGTCGCCGCGCGGTTCCTCCAGCGTCTTGAGCAGGGCGTTGGCGGCGGCCGTGGTCATGGCCTCGGCGGCCTCGATCAGACAGACCTTGCGGCTCCCCTCAACCGGCCGCAGGCTCAGGTCACGCTGTATGGCGCGGATCTGTTCAATCTTGATGCTGCTGCCGTCCGGTTCGAGTACGTGCAGATCGGGATGGTTGCGATGATCGAGCTTGCGGCAGGCGGCGCATTCGCCGCAGCCGGTCCGATGCTCGCAGAAGAGGGTGCGGGCCACGGCCAGGGCCATCAGGCGTTTGCCGACCCCTTCCGGGCCGGCGAAGAGGTAGGCGTGAGCCAGGCGCCCGCCGGCCAGAGCACGGCGCAGGATGTCCTTCTGGCGCTCGTGGCCGATGATCTGGGCAAAGGTCACGGTTGTTCACCTCGGGTCAGAAAGGCATCGACAACGGCGGTCACCCGCGCGGCGACCTGTTCGACGGAACCGGTCGAGTCGACGATCCGGAAGCGGCTCTCCTGCCCGGCCAGAGCCAGATAAGCCGCGCGCACGCGCTCATGAAAGTCCAGTTCCTCCATCTCGAAGCGACCTTCATCGTGCAGCATTTCCTGCTGGTTGCGCTGCCTGGCACGGGACAGGCCGAGTGCGACCGGCATGTCGAACAGCAGGGTCAGATCCGGGAGCAGGCCGGAGGACGCAATGGCATTAAGCTCTCCCACCAGGCCGGCGTCGAGACGGCGGCCGCCGCCCTGGTAGGCAGTGGTCGCATCGGCAAAACGGTCGCACAACACGATGGTCCCCGCTGCCAGGGCCGGTCGGACGACCTCTTCGATATGCTGGGCGCGGGCCGCGGCATAGAGCAGCAGTTCGGCGCGCGGCACCAGCACGCGGTTGGCGGAATCGAGCAGAATCGCACGGATCGCGTCAGCGATCGGGCAACCGCCCGGTTCGCGGGTGGCCAGCACCCGGTGGCCGCGCGCTTCGAGTTGCTGCCGGAGCGCCTGGATCTGGGTCGACTTGCCGCTCCCCTCGATCCCTTCGAAAGTGATGAAAAATGACATGAATTCAGTATTTTATAGTTTAATCTCGCCATTATAGGGGGGGGCGGCCGGGGAATCAAGGAGAAACCCGGGAAATGCCGTGGTTAAAAATGACGCCGGCGATTGATTCGCGAGCTCCGCTGATGTAGCATGACAAACTTTTACTAGAGGAAGGGCTTTGCCGCGAATGGAAGGACGGGTGCAGTCGACATGGGGTGCCCTGGAGCAGCGGATCGGCCACCAGTTTCACGACCGGGAGCTGCTGGCGCGTGCCTTGACGCACCGATCCTATGCCAATGAAAGCCGCAATCAGCTGCTCGGTGACAACGAGCGTCTGGAGTTCCTCGGCGACGCGGTTCTTGATCTGATCATCGGTTATCGGCTTTACGTAATCCATGCGACGGCCGACGAAGGTGAGCTGAGCCGGCTGCGGGCGGAACTGGTCAGTACGCCGAGTCTGGCCCGGTTGGCGCGGGAGTTGACACTGGGCGAGAGTCTGCTGCTGGGGCGCGGTGAAGACCGCGGCGGCGGGCGCGAACGTGAAAGCCTGCAGGCCGACAGCCTGGAAGCAGTGATCGGCGCGGTGTTCCTCGATGCCGGCTACGAAGCGGCCGAAGCCGTCGTCTGCCGGTTGTTCGCCCCGCTTCTGCAGGCCGCCGCCGGGATCGGGCAGGATTACAAGACCCGCCTGCAGGAGCTGCTGCAGGCACGGCGGCAGCTGCGGCCCGAATATCTGCTGACCGCCGCCCACGGCCCGGATCACCAGCGCCGCTACGAGGTCGAGGTGCTGGCGGCCGGCGAGATGCTGGGACGTGGCGAAGGAACTACCAAGAAGCGCGCCGAGCAGGAAGCGGCCCGCTGTGCCCTGATACATCTGGAAAGGGAGGGGAGAGCGACCGATGACTGACGAGCCGACCGCTTACCGCTCCGGATTTGTTGCGCTGATCGGCCGCTCCAACGTGGGCAAGTCGACATTGCTCAACCGGCTGATCGGCCAGAAGATCGCTATTACATCGAGTCGTCCGCAGACGACGCGCAACCGGATTCTCGGCATTCTCAGCCGTCCGGACGGGCAGGTGCTGTTTCTCGATACGCCCGGTCTGCATGCGGCGCGGTCAAGGCTCAACAAGCTGATGGTCGAGCAGGCGCGCGAAGCCTGCCGCGAGGTCGACCTGATCCTCTGGCTGGTGGAAGCCGACCGGCCGGTCGATGACGAGCCGCTGGTGGCCGAGGCGCTGCAGCAGAGCGGGGCGCCGGTGGTGCTGGTGGTCAACAAGTGCGATCTGGCCGGTCCCGCGCAGCTGATGCCGCTGCTGGCCGCCTACGGCCAACTGCGCGAGTTTGCGGCCATCGTCCCGGTGTCGGCCCTGGCGGGGACGGGGTGCGAGCGTCTGGTCGAGGTGATCCTCGGAGAGCTTCCGGAAGGACCGCCCTACTATCCGGACGACCAGGTGACCGACCTCCCCGAGCGTTTCATCGCCTCCGAGTTGATCCGCGAACGGCTACTCGCCCACACCCGGGACGAAGTCCCTTACGGCGCGGCGGTCCAGATCGAGAGCTTCGAAGAGGATCCCGACCGCGATTTGGTGGTGATCCGGGCGGTGATCCACGTTGAGCGGGAGATGCACAAGCGCATCGTCGTCGGCAAGGGCGGATCGATGATCCGCCGCATCGGCCAGGAAGCGCGCCAGGCGATCGAAGGGCTGCTCGGGGTGCGCGTTTTTCTCGAGCTGTTTGTCCATGTCCAGCCGGGCTGGACCGGCTCCGACCGGGCACTGCGCGAATTCGGACTTTTGGGTGAATAAACGGAAACGGATAAACGATAAATGAGTGCAATCGTCGCTATCGTCGGCCGGCCGAACGTCGGCAAGTCGACCTTGTTCAACCGGATTCTAGGCCGCCGCCAGGCGATCGTCGAGGATTTCCCCGGCGTAACCCGGGACCGCAATTATGCCGAGGTGACGCGTTTCGAGCAACTCTTCACCCTGGTTGACACCGGCGGCTTCGAGCCGGCCAGCGACGACCGGCTGTTGTCCCAGATGCGCGAGCAGTCGCAACTGGCTATCGAGGAAGCCGACATCATCATCTTCCTGCTCGACGGCCGCGAGGGGCTGACTCCTGCCGATCAGGAGGTCGCGGCGATGCTGCGGCAGGTGGAGAAACCGGTTCTGTTTGTGGTCAACAAGGTGGACGGGCCGAAACAGGAAGACGTCGTCGGCGATTTTTACACGATGGGTGTCGACGAACTCTGCACGATCTCGGCCGAGCACGGGCTGGGCATTTCCGATCTGATGGAACGGGTACTGGAACTGCTTCCCCCCGCACCGGCCCGTCGCGAGGATGATGACGAAACCCGCCTGGCGATCATCGGCCGGCCGAATGTCGGCAAGTCGTCGCTGGTCAACCGCCTGCTCGGCTATGAGCGGATGGTCGCCAACCCGGTGGCCGGCACCACCCGTGACAGCGTCGACACACCGTTCGCCTACAACCGCCGGCGCTACGTACTGATCGACACCGCCGGGATTCGCCGCAAGGGGCGGGTGTCGCAGAAGCTTGAAAAATTTTCGGTGATCCAGGCCTTGAAATCGCTTGATCGGGCCGATATCGCCCTGCTGGTCATCGACGGTCGCGAGGGAATTTCCGAGCAGGACCTGACGATCGCCGGCTATGCGGCCGAACGCGGTCGGGCGGTGGTGCTGGTGGTGAACAAGTGGGACCTGGTGCCGAAGGACCAGACCACGGCCGGCCAGTACGTCAAGAACCTGCGCGAAGCCTTCAAGTTCCTCCCCGACGTGCCGATCCACTTCGTCTCGGCCCTGACCGGCCTGCGGGTCAGCAAGATCATGGCCGATGTCGAGAAGGTCAGCGACGAGTACCGGCGCACCATCAAGCCCGCCGCCCTCAACAAGGTCCTGGAAGAGGCCCAGAAGGCGCACCAGCCGCCGGTTTACCAAGGGAAACGCCTGAAGTTCTTCTACATGACCCAGACCGGCACCCGGCCGCCGAGTTTCATCATTTTCGTCAACAAGTCCGAAGGGGTGCATTTCTCCTACCGGCGCTATCTGACCAACTGCCTGCGGCAGGCGTTCGGCTTCGCCGGATGCCCGATTCGCCTGCATTTGGAGGATCGCGAGCGCTAAATGCCGCTTTACATCATCATGGCCGTGGGATATATTTATTCGGTTTTAATTTCGAACTGTTATGCCGTCGTTTGCAGCTTGCGGCGGCATCATACGGCACGTATTTCATGAGCCTTGTCGGCAACCTTGAAGACCTCGGCCTGGGCGAGATCCTGCAGATCGTCAGCCTCAGCCGCAAATCGGGCGTTCTCGAGCTGAACAGCCGGGATCGTTCGGGGAAGATCATCTTTCAGTCCGGGCAGGTCATTCGCGCCACGGCCACGACCTTTCCCGAGAATCTCGGCGACCTGCTGCTGCGCGGCGGCATGGTCGATCTCGCCACTCTCAAACAGGCACTGATCGTTCAGCAGGAAAAGGCAGACGGCCGGCGCATCGGCGACATTCTGGCCGATGAGTTCGGCGGCAACCGCGAGTCGATCGACAAGGTCGTCCGTGAACAGATCGAACGGATCGTCTACAGCTTCTTTGGCTGGACCGAAGGCGCCTTTGCCTTTGAACTCGGCGAACCGGATGAACTGGCGGCGACGACGCTCAACCCCCTGCAGTTCATGCTCGACAGCGGGCTCAACCCGCAGTGGCTGGCGATGGAGGGGAGCCGGCTGATCGACGAGAAGCGCCATCGCGGCGAAGAGATCGAGGAACGTGGTGAATCGCTGGTCGACATCGACCAGCTCCTTGCCGAGGTCCAAGGTGGGGCGCCACCGCCGGCGTCTACCGTCGCCACCATGCCGGTTGCCGAGAATGAAGCCGGCTTCAGGCGGGGTTTTCTGATTGTCGACGACGACCCTGCCACCACCGAGCAGATCGTCCAGCTGCTGCAGGCCCGCGGGGCGAAGGTGCGAGCCTACAATAAAGGGCAGAAGTTTCTCGATGCGGTCGACCAGGCCGATGCGGAGACGACCACCCTGGTCATCGACCTGATCATGCCCCGCAGAGATGGCAGCGGCGTGCTCGGCGGACTGGAAATGCTCGAGCAAGTCAGGAAATTCTATCCGGATTTCCCCGTGCTGGTCATGACCGACCATCCGAGCAACGAGGCCGAAGAGAGCGTGCGCCGTTTCGGCGTACCGGCCCTGCTCCCCAAGCCGACCCGCGGCGAGGTTGCCGACGGCAGCGGCGGAGCGGCGCTGAACGAACTCGCGGATGCACTGTTCTCACTGACCGGCCAGAAGGGCGCGCCGGTCACCCGTGACAAGCACCTGTTCAATATCGGTGTCGAGCTCTACCATGAACTGGGCGAAGCCTCAGGCCTCACGCCGCAGCAGTCCCGCCAGTCACCTGGCTTGCATTTGCTGCGCGGCATGCTCGAGGAGCTGAACAATCCGTCGCTGGGGGGCGGCATCATCCTGCTGATCCTGCGCTTTGCCAGCGAACTGATGAACCGGGCGGTGATCTTCCTGGTCAAGGAGAAGGAGATCGTCGGTCTCGGCCAGTTTGGCATCGAGTTGCAGGGGGAATCGGCCGATGTCAAGATACGCAGCACCCGCATCCCCACCAGCGAACCGAGCCTGTTCAGCGAGGCGCTCACCGGCATGGCGCCGATCCGGGTGACGGCTGCCGACCGGCCGTGGGACGATTATCTGTTCAACCAGTTCGGCGGCCGCAAGCCACAGGAAATCTTTCTCGGCCCGTTGATCAGTGAGGGACGGGTGGTGGCCGTGCTTTACGGGGACAATCTTCCCGAACAAAAGCCGGTCGGCGAAACCGAAGCGTTGGAAATTTTCCTGTCCCAGGCCGGTTTGGCCATGGAGAAGGCGCTGTTGGAGAGACGGCTGATGAGCAGTCGTGCCGCCGGCTGATCCGGTAAGGAGCAAGTGAACGTGCCGAAAAAGATCCTGATCGCCGAAGATTCTCCGACCATGCGTTCGCTGATCGTTTCGACTATTGCCGCCATGGGCGAATTCGAGACGGTGGAAGCCGCCAACGGCTTCGAGGCGCTGCGCATCCTGCCGCGCGAGAAGGTCGATCTGATCATCACCGACATCAATATGCCGGATATCAACGGCCTGGAACTGGTCAGTTTCATCCGCAACAACGAAAGCTATCGCACCACCCCTTTATTCATCATCAGCACCGAAGGGAGCGAACGGGACCGTGAGAAGGGGCTCGCCCTTGGGGCCAACGCCTATCTGGTCAAACCGTTTGCCCCGCAGCAGCTCCAGGAGCTGGTGCGCAAGTATCTCGCCTGACGGGAGGCACCCTTGAGCGACAAACGCTCATCCGAAGCGCTCAAAGAGTTCATCAGCGAAACCGAGGAGATCGTCGAATCGATCAACCTCGATCTGGTGACGCTCGCCGAAGGGCTCGACAGCGGCGAATACGATCCGGACCTGATCAACGGCATCTTCCGCGGGGCCCATTCGGTCAAGGGGCTGGCGGGGATGTTCGGCTTCGACGATCTCTCGCAGCTGGCCCACCGCATGGAAAACCTCCTCGACCAGTTGCGGCTGGGGAAGGTTCCCTTCAATCAGCTCACGGTCGACACCCTGTTCAATGCCCTTGAGACCCTCTCCCGGCTGATCAACGGCAAAAGCGAGGACGAGCACTTCACCTTCGACCTGACGTCCTGCTTCGAGCGCATCGAACAAGCGGCCCTGGGCAAGGCCGCGACCGGCGACGATCCGCTGGCCGGACTCGCCATCGATCAGGCCATTCTCAACGTACTGACCGAGTACGAAGAGCACCGCCTGCTGGAAAACGTCAAGAAGAAGCGCAACCTCCACCTGGTCCGGGTTGATTTCGACCTGTCGAGTTTCGATCAGGAACTGGCCGAGCTGACCCAGCAGCTCAAACAGCAGGGAGAAGTCATCAGCACCCTTCCCTGTGTCGGCGATATCGGCGAACGCATTGCATTCCAGGTTCTGTTCGGCAGCGAACGCGACCAGGCCGACATTCGGGCCCTGCTGGGCCGCGACAGCCTGGATATCCGCACCTTCGGCGAGACCGCCGCGCCGGCTGCTACTGCAGCGCCCGCCGCCGGGATGATCTTCGAGGAACCCCCGCCGCTTCCCGCCGTCGGTGGGGAAACCCTGCCGGCGACCGCCGATGCCGGATCGCTCCGCTCGATCAGCCGCACGGTGCGCGTCGACATCGACAAGCTCGACCTGCTGATGAACATTGTCGGCGAACTGGTGCTCTCCAAGGGGGCAATCACCGGCATCTGCGAACGGTTGCGCGGTTCCGGGGAAAAGGAGCTCGCCGGGGATCTCACCAAGGCGACCCGCATTCTGGAGCGGCGCCTCCACGATCTGCAGAAGGGGGTCATGGACGTACGCATGGTGCCGGTCGGCCAGCTGTTCGAGAAGATGACCCGGATCGTCCGCCGGGTCTCCAACGAGCAGGGGAAAAAGGTCGAACTCGACATCCGCGGCGCCGACACCGAACTGGACAAGCTGATTATTGAGGATGTTTCCGATCCTTTGATGCACATCATCCGCAACGCCATCGACCACGGACTGGAAACCCCCGCCGAACGCCGGGAGGCCGGCAAGCCGGAAAAGGGGATGATTTGCCTGTGGGCCGCCCAGAAGGGCAATCACGTCGTCATCGAGGTACGTGACGATGGCCGCGGCATCGATCCTGAACGGGTGCGCCGCAAGGCGGTGGCCCGCGGGCTGATCGGCGAAGGGCAGGAACTGACCCGCGGCGAGATTTACGAACTGCTGTTCCTTCCCGGTTTTTCCACCCGCGACGAGGTCAGTGATCTTTCCGGCCGCGGGGTCGGCATGGATGTGGTCAAGAACAACATCTCCCAGCTTTCCGGGATGGTCGAACTCACCAGTGAAACCGGCATCGGAACCTGCATGACGATCACGCTGCCGATCACTTTGGCGATCATCAAGGCGCTGATCGTCAAGGTTGCCGGCCAGACCTATGCGATCCCGATCAACTCGGTGCAGGAGACGTTGATGATCGACAGTTCGACGGTGCGAACCATCGAACGCCGCGAGGTGCTGGAACTGCGCGAGAGCACCCTGCCGCTGCTGCGACTCGACCGGACCTTCAGCCTGGTGCATGGCGAGCGCCCCGCGGAACAGAAACTGTTCGTCGCCGTGGTCGGCCTTGCCGACAAACGGCTCGGTTTCGTGGTCGACGACCTGCTTGGCCAACAGGATGTGGTCATCAAGTCGCTGGGGAAGGTTCTCTCTTTTGTCAAAGGGGTCGCCGGGGCGGCTGAGCTGGGCAATCAGAAGACCATTCTGGTGCTCGATGTCGCCGGCCTGATGGGTGAAGCCCTGCGCGGCGAGTCGGTCAACCATGTATGAGATGTTCTATGGTTTTCGCGAGCGGCCGTTCAGCAAGACTCCCGATCCGCGTTTTCTTTTTCTGAGCCGCTGCCACCGCGAGGCACTGGCGCGTCTGCAGTATGCCGTGGAAGAGCGGGACATGGTGTTGCTCACCGGAGAGATCGGTTGCGGGAAGACTACGCTCTCCCGCGCGCTGACCGACACGCTCGACGAGCAGTATCGGGTCATGCTGATCATCAACCCGCGCCTGACGCCGCTGGAATTTTTACGCAACCTGGCGCTGCGGCTTGGCATCGCGGACCCGGCACGCTTTAAAACCGATCTTCTGGAACAGATCGGCGCCGCGCTCTACGGTTTTTACGAGCAGGGGATCTGTCCGGTGCTGGTGGTCGATGAGGCGCAACTGGTGCCTCACAAGGAAACGTTCGACGAGATTCGCCTGCTGACCAACTTTCAGCTTGATGACCGGAATCTGCTCTGTGTCGTACTGATCGGTCAGGGCGAACTGCGCCAGCGGCTCAGACACCGCGCCTACGAGCCGCTGCGGCAAAGGATCGGCATGCAATACGATCTGCAGCCGCTTGATCGGGGGGAACTGGCGGAGTATCTTGATTTTCGCCTCGTGACCGCCGGCGGCGCGCCGGGTTTGTTCAGCGCGGGGGCCATTGATCAGCTGTACCGGTATTCCGGGGGGATCCCCCGGAAGATCAATCATGCCGCATCGCTGGCTTTGCTCGAAGGATTCGGGCGCGAGGCGCGGGTAATCGACGAAACGGTGCTGGAGAACGTCATGCTCGAGCTTGAAACCTTGCCGCTTGGCTGAGACGGGACGGTCGTCAAACATGGATATTGCTGAAATCCGCAAGAAAGCCAAGGGAACTGCCGGCGGCGTCGCAAAAGGGCCGTTGCCGGTTGCGGCTCCGGAAACCCTCCCCGAAACGGTCCCGGAACCGGCCGTCGAGCTGCCGTCGGAGGCGGTCTTCACCGTCCCCCTGCCGGCGGCCGGAACGCCGGCTTCCTCCTCCGGACTGGACCGGCTTTTTGCGGCAACGGGCGGGTTGCAGTTCGCCACCCAGGAGGACTACCAGACCGCACTGGCGTCCCTGGATGCCCGGGAAGAGGAGGGTTTTTCCCAGTTTCTGGCTTTTCAACTCGGTCCGGAAGAATATGCGCTGGACATCAAGCAAATTAGCGAGATAATCAAACCGCGTGAATATACCGATATCCCTCGGGTTCCCGAGTTTATTCTCGGCCTGATTTCGCTGCGCGGCGTAGTTGTACCGGTCTTCGATCTGCGCCAGAGATTCCGGTTGGGTGAGAAGCAGCTGACTTCGGCTTCGCGCATTGTCGTCTGCAGGGAAGGGGATGTCGTCGCCGGTTTGCTGGTGGACAGCATTAATCAGGTGATCAAGCTTGCGGCCGACAAAGTCGAACCGCCGCCCGCGGTTTTGTCCGGGGTCGACCGGAATCTGGTGAATGGGGTGGGGCGCTATCAGGGGCGCATGATTATTCTTTTGAACCTGGTCAACGTGCTTGACGTGGCGCTGGCCTGATTGCTGAAAGGAGTCGGACGTGTCGAAAAAGAAGATTCTGATCGTCGAGGATGAGGAAAGCTTGCTCAAGCTGGAGAGCATTCTGCTGACCTCCAGGGGATATGAGGTCAAGGGTGTGGCCGACGGCCAGGCCGCGTTGGATGCCATCGGCAGCATGAAGCCGGATCTGGTGCTCCTCGACATCATGCTTCCGGAGATCGACGGTTTCGAAGTTTGCCGTCAGATCAAGAGCAACGATGCGACCAGGCATATCCCGGTCATCATGCTGACGGCCAAGAAAAGCCGTGAGGATATGGCCCGGGGGGAGCAGGTCGGCGCCGACTGGTACATCACCAAGCCGTTCAAGTCGGCCATGGTGATCGAGACCATTCAACGCTTTTTGACCTGAGCGCAATGGCGATGATCGCATCGGTTTCATCGCTCTCCGACACAGGCGGGACGGAGCGTCAGGAGGTGCAGTTGGCCTGTTTCCGGGTCGGTGCCGAACTTTACGCGCTCGACATCATGAGCATCCGTGAAATCATCCGGCCGCAGAAACTGACGGCGATCCCCAAGGCGCCGCGCTTCATCGAAGGGGTCATCAATCTGCGCGGGGCCGTCATTCCGGTGGCCGACCTGCGCAAGCGCTTTGATCAGCCCTGCGGCGAGGAAAACCGGAAAAACCGGATTATCATCTGTTCGGTGAGCGGCAGGATCGTCGGCCTGCTGGTGGATGAGGTTCTCGAGGTTCGCCGCTGCGGCCGCCAGGATGTCGCACCGGCCCCGCAGTTTCTCAAGGGGCCGGAAGCGGAGTTCTTCCTCGGTGTGGCACGGCGCGGCGACGACCTGGTGATGGTCCTCGACCTGAATCGGATCCTCTCGACTGATGAACAGATTGCCCTGCAGAAGCTGGAATGATGAAAGTCCCTGACTCCGGTCCCGGCGCTGAATAACCGGTTGCCGCTTCCCCTCCGCAGTTGACGTCCCCACCGAGGTTGTTTGCATGATTGTCTCTTGTCCAGCATGTGCGGCCCGTTTCCGGATCGACCGGGAAAAACTCGCCGGTAAGCGCCTGACACTTCGTTGCGCGCGCTGCCGCGCCCCTTTCAAGCTTGAACTGCCGCATCGCGGCAAGGTCGAATCACCGGGAACCCTGGTTATGATCGCCCATACCGATCATGAATTGTGCGGTACCATCTGCGGGATTCTGGAGCGGGCCGGCATGCAGTGCCAAGTCGGTCATGATGGCCAGACCGTATTGAAGATGATGGATGCGACCCCGCCACAGGTTGCCGTGGTGGATGTCGCGCTGCAGGGGCTCTATGCCTTCGAAGTGGTCGACAAGGTGCGCCGCCGTCCCGGTCTGGGAGGGGTGAAGATCATTCTCCTCTCCTCGGTATACAACAAGATGGCTTACAAACGGTCGCCCTCGTCGCTTTACGGTGCCGACGACTACATCGAAAAGCACCACATTCCCGACGATCTGATTCCCAAGGTCAATCGGCTGGTGATCGGTGCCGCACCGGCGACGGCTCCCGCTCCCCAGGAAGAGGAACGGGCGGGCAAGGTCCTGTCGAAGCAGGAAGCCGCCGATCAGTCCCTCGACTACATTCATTTGGTCAACGAGAAGATCCAGTCGGCGGAAAACCGCCAGGTCGGCAGCGACGGCGAGATCCCCGACAGCGAACGCGCCCGGCGGTTGGCCCGGATCATTGTTTCGGACATTGCCCTCTACTACCAGGAACGGGTCGGCGAAGGGAATCGTGGCGGCAACTGGGCGGAATTGCTGGCTGTCGAGGTTCAGGAGGCGCGCAAGCTGTTTCGGGAACGCTTCCCCGATGAGCGCATCCAGCAGGCCAAAATTCTTGAAGCGGCGTTCATCGATTTACTGGAACGCCGCCGCAGCGAACTGAACCTCTGAGCGGAGGATTGCGGTGACCACGGCAAACAGCAGGGAAAGGATCGCGGCGCTGATGGCATCCGCCGACGAGGATCTCCGTCTCGAGGGGATCCGGTCGCTTGGTTCGGCAGATGCCGTGAATCTTCTCGACCTGGTGTTCCAGGGTTTTGGCGACGCCAGTTGGCGGGTGCGCAAGGAGGCGACCGAGCTCTTCCTGCGCCTGCCGGCCAGGCAGGGACTGATCGGAGAGATCATCGAACTGCTGCATGCCGAGGAAAATGCCGGCCTGCGCAATGCCGCGGTCGATATTCTGGTGCGCATGGGGCGCGATGCCGTGCCGATGCTGCTCGATCAGGCCCGTTGTCCGGATCATGACGTGCGCAAGTTTATCGTCGACATTCTCGGCGAGATTGCCGATCCGCGCGCCATCCCCAAACTTCTGGAGGCGCTCGACGACGAGGATGGCAACGTCCGCGCGGCGGCTGCCGAAAATCTCGGCAAACTTCGCTCCACTGAAGCGGTCCCGCGTCTGCTCGACGCCATGCGCCATCCCGATGTGCTGCTGCGTTTTACCATCCTCGATGCCCTCGGCAAAATCGGCGTGCCGGTGCCCTTGAACCGTCTCCTGCCTTTTCGAGACGAGAAACTGCTGCGCAAGGCGCTGATCGACTGCCTCGGTCTGGTCGGCGATGCCAGTGCGGTTTCCGAACTGCTCGCCGGGCTGACCGATCCGATGCGCAATGTGCGCGATGCCAGCCTGCTGGGACTGGTGGCGCTGGCCGAGCGCTATCCGGAAGAGGTGCGTCAGGTGCTGGCCAGCCGGAATGTCTCAGCAACGGTCGATGCCGTCCTCGGATATCTGGATGAAGGGCAGCCGGCGGCAGCGCGCCAGGCCGCGGTGCACGTGCTTGGTTGGCTGGCCAGCCCGCGTGGACTGTTGCCGCTGCTCCAGATCCTTGCCGAGGAATCGTTGCAGCGCGATGCGCTGCCGGCTCTGATCAATATTGCCGTGCATCATCCGCAACCCGCCATCGAGGTGTGGGCGCAGGCCCAGATGCTGCAGCGGGCCTATCTCGCCTATGTTTACGGTGAAGCCGGCTGCACCGGCGCCTTGCCGCTGCTGCGTGAAGCCCTGAACAGCGAGGATATGCGCCTGACCCAGATGGCCGCCCATGCCCTTGGCCGGCTCGGCGGTGTTGCCGAACTTGCACTCTTGGCTGATGCCCTTCGCCATGCCGACGCCGATGTTCGCGATGCGGCTGCTCGTTCCCTGGCGACGTTGGGGGCGGCTTTCCCCGCTGAGATGCTGGCGGTGCTCGAGCCGCTGCTGAGTGATGCCGATCCGGCCCGCCGCAGCGCGGCGATCAGCGTTCTTGGCCGGCTTGACGATGCGACAATCGCCCAGCGCCTGGCCATGGCACTCAAGGATCCCGCCGCGGAAGTCAGACGCGCCGCCATCAGGGCGCTTTCCGGGGCCGCTGCCGACGACCACCTGCCAACAATTCAGCTGGCGCTGACGGACGAAGACCTCGAAGTTCGCCGTGCCGCGGCCGAGCTTCTCGGTGCCAGCAACAATCCCGAAGCCATCCACGGCTTGCGGCTGGCCCTGCGGGATGAGGACCTCTGGGTGCGTGCCGCTGCAGTGCGGGGCCTGGGGCGGCTCGGCGGTGAGAGCGCGGCCGAGACGATCGGTCAGTATCTTGCCGGCCCGGTTGGCCTGGTGTG
>VEPG01000054.1 GCA_012026975.1 Desulfuromonas sp.
GCGGCGGCGGACGGCGGGGCTGACCGGGCTGGGCAGGGAGATACTGCTCGAAAGCCTTTTTGTCGATGCAGCAGCGGTAGGCTTCCTCGCCGTTGATGTGCCGGGCCTTGAGCAGATCCATCAGGTGCTGGTCCATCAACTGCATGCCGTCGCCCTTGGCCGTCTGCATGATCGAAGGGATCTGGAAGGTTTTCCCCTCGCGGATCAGGTTGGCGACGGCGGCATTACAGATCAGGATCTCCAGTGCCGCGACCCGCCCCTTGCCATCGGACTTCTTCAGCAACTGCTGGCAAATGACCCCTTTCAGGCTCTCGCCGAGCATGGTGCGCACCTGCTCCTGGGTGTCCTTGGGGAAGGCGTCAATAATGCGGTCGATAGTTTTGGGCGCCGAGTTGGTATGCAGGGTACCGAATACCAGATGGCCGGTCTCGGCGGCGGTCATGGCCAGGGAAATCGTCTCCAGATCGCGCATTTCGCCGACCAGAATGACATCCGGATCCTCGCGCAGGGCGGCCCGCAGGGCATTGCTGAACGATTGCGAATGCTCACCGATCTGACGCTGGTTGACCAGGGAACTCTGGTTCTCATGGATGAACTCGAGGGGATCCTCCAGCGTCAGAATATGTTCACGGCGGGTCTTGTTGATCAGGTCGATCATCGCCGCCAGGGTCGTCGACTTCCCCGAACCGGTCGGGCCGGTCACCAGCACCAGCCCCTTCTTGAGCATGGTCAGCTTGCGGATCCCTTCGGGGAGGCCAAGCTGGTCGGCCGTCAGGATCTTGGTCGGGATAATGCGAAAGACCCCGGCGATGCCGCGGTGGGTTTCCAGAACATTGCCGCGGAAACGGGCGACGTCCTCCAGGGCGTAGGCAAAATCGAGATCGCGGTTGGCATCGAAGGCCGCGCGCTGCTCCGTGGTGAGAATTTCAAAGAGCAGGGCGCGGGCCTGCTGGTCGGTGAGCGGCGGGTAATTGAGCTTCTCCATCTCGCCGTGGAGGCGGAGGATCGGCGGAGCGCCGCTCGAGATGTGCAGGTCGCTGGCGCCCTGCTGCTTCATCATCCGGAACAGCGAATCGATTTTGGCCATGGTTTCCCCCGCGCAGTCTTGGCTCAAGGGAGCGTATCCACCTGGCCGGCGGTCATTCTGGCAGAGCGGTTTGCGTGTGTCAAGCCAACCGCCACCCGCCCGCGCAGCTTGCCCCAAGCTGTTAATTCATGGTAATCACTTGATTATAGATGGATTTCTCAACGTGGAGCATTTCATGAGCAAAGCCCTCGGCCTCCTTTCTGGCGGCCTTGACAGCAGCCTGGCGGCGATGTGCCTCAAGCGCCAGGGGATCGAGGTGACGGCCATCGCCTTTGTCACCCCCTTCTTCGGGGCAGGCAAGGCCCGTCGCGCCGCGGAAAAGATCGGCATCCCCCTGCTGGTACAGGACATCGGCAACATCCACCTGGAAATGGTCAAACAGCCCCGTTACGGCTACGGCAAGAATATGAACCCGTGCATCGACTGCCATGCCATGATGTTCCGCATAGCTGGCGAAATCATGCTGGAACAGGGATTCGACCTGCTCTTTTCCGGTGAGGTGCTCGGCCAGCGGCCAATGAGCCAGAACCTTTCCGCCCTGCGCGCCGTGGCCAAATACTCCGGCCATCCTGACCGGATCCTGCGTCCGCTGAGCGCGCGCCTGCTGCCGATCACCCCGATGGAGGAGCAGGGGCTGGTCGACCGGGAGCAACTGCTCGACATCCAGGGGCGCACGCGCCGGCGGCAGGAACTCCTGGCAAAAGAGTGGGGGTTGATCGACTATCCGTCATCGGGTGGCGGCTGCCTGCTCACCGAAAAGCATTTCTCAGACCGACTGCGCGACCTCGTCAGCCATCAGCCGAACTGTACTATCCAGGATGTCGAACTGCTCAAGATCGGCCGTCAGTTCCGCCTTTCGGAACGCGCCAAGCTGGCCCTCGGGCGCAACCAGGACGACAATTCCGCACTGGTTGACGCAGCCAGAGCGGAGGATGTCCTTCTGCGCACACCGGGGCTGGCCGGACCGGTTGGCGTGGTTTCCGGCATACCCGACACCGCCGACCTGCAGCTGGCCGGCGCCATCGTCGCCTCCTACAGCAAAGGGAAGGAACTGGCGGAAGTGGAAATCTGTGCGAACCACGGTGGCATTGAACAGCGTTTCAAGGTTGCTCCGCTGCCAAGGGTGGCATCGGAAAAGATCCTCTTGTGAAGATGACCTTCGTCCCGCGCTCTTTACGCCTTCCCCTAACAGAAAGGCCCGCCGTCACCGGCGGGCCTTTTCGTTAATCGCTAACAGCTCGAAACTTACATCATGTCCATGCCACCGCCCATGCCGGGCATGGCGGGCATGGCCGGGGCGTCTTTCTTCGGCGCTTCGGCGATGCACGCCTCGGTGGTCAGCATCAGACCGGAGACCGACGCGGCGTTCTGCAGGGCGCTGCGCACCACCTTGGTCGGGTCGATGATGCCGGCCTTGACCATGTCGCAGTATTCGTCCTTGGCCGCATCGCAGCCGTAGGCACCCTTCTGGTTTTTGACGGCGTTGACCACGATCGAGCCTTCCGCGCCGGCGTTGGCCGAAATCTGGCGGAGCGGCTCCTCAAGGGCGCGCTTGATGATGTTGACGCCGAACTGCTGCTCGCCGCCCAGTTTCAGGGCCGCAACCGCTTCGATGGCGCGGATCAGGGCGACACCGCCGCCAGGGACGATCCCTTCCTCGACTGCGGCGCGGGTGGCGTGCAGGGCGTCCTCGACGCGGGCCTTCTTCTCCTTCATCTCGGTCTCGGTAGCCGCGCCGACCTTGACCACGGCGACGCCGCCGACCAGCTTGGCCAGGCGCTCCTGGAGCTTCTCTTTGTCGTAGTCGCTGGTGGTCTCCTCGGCCTGGGCGCGGATTTGCTTGACGCGGGCGGCGATATCGGCTTCGGAGCCGGCACCGTCGATGATCGTGGTGTTGTCCTTGTCGATCACCACGCGCTTGGCGCGGCCGAGCATGTCGAGGGTGGCGGTCTCCAGCTTGAAGCCAATGTCCTCGGAGATCACCCGGCCACCGGTGAGGATGGCGATGTCTTCGAGCATCGCCTTGCGGCGGTCACCGAAGCCCGGGGCCTTGACGGCGGAGACGTTGAGGGTGCCGCGCAGTTTGTTGACCACCAGGGTGGCCAGCGCCTCGCCTTCGATGTCTTCGGCGATGATCATCAGCGGCCGGCCCTGCTTGGCGACCGGCTCAAGAATCGGCAGCAGATCGCGCATGTTGCTGATCTTCTTGTCGTGGATCAGGATCAGGGCGTTCTCCATCACCGCTTCCATCCGCTCCGGATCGGTGACGAAGTAGGGGGAAACGTAACCGCGGTCGAACTGCATCCCTTCGACGGTCTCCAGGGTGGTTTCCATCGCCTTGGCTTCCTCGACGGTGATGACCCCTTCCTTGCCGACCTTCTCCATCGCCTCGGCGAGGATGGTGCCGATGGTCTCGTCGGAGTTGGCCGAGATGGTGCCGACCTGGGCGATTTCCTTGTGGTTCTTCACCGGCTTGGAGAGCTTCTTCAGCGACTCGACGGCGGCGTCCACGGCCTTGTCGATGCCGCGCTTGATCTCCATCGGGTTGTGGCCGGCGGTCACCAGCTTGACCCCTTCGCGATAGATCGCCTGGGCCAGCACGGTGGCGGTGGTGGTGCCGTCACCGGCGATGTCCGAGGTCTTCGAAGCGACTTCCTTGACCAGCTGGGCACCCATGTTCTCGAACTTGTTCTCCAGTTCGATCTCCTTGGCGACGGTGACGCCGTCCTTGGTGATCAGCGGGGCACCGTACGACTTCTCGATGACCACGTTACGGCCCTTCGGACCGAGGGTCACCTTGACGGCGTCGGCCAGCACGTTGACACCCTTGAGTATCTGGGCGCGTGCATCCGGCCCGAATTTGATTTCCTTGGCTGCCATGTTTATTTCCTCCTTATGTGAAAGGTCTCGATGGATAAATTACTTCTTCTTGCCGCCCTCGATGACGCCGAGCACATCTTCTTCGCGCATCATCAGGAATTCCTTGCCTTCGATCTTGATTTCGGTGCCGGCATATTTGCCGAAGAGGATCTTGTCGCCGACCTTGACGTCGAGGGGGAGAACCTTGCCGTCCTCGGTTTTCTTCCCTTTGCCGACGGCGATGACCTTGCCCTGCTGGGGCTTTTCCTTGGCGGTGTCGGGAATGATGATTCCCCCGGCGGTTTTGGTCTCTTCCTCGAGACGTTCAACGATGATCCGGTCGTGCAGAGGTCTGATGTCCATGCTGTAACTCCTTTCCTGTCGTCTTGCCGTTATTGGGCGGATTGAAGGCGTGCGCCTGAATAGAATGTCGTGCCGCTGGTTGACGAACCGTGGCCGGCGTCGTCATTGGCCTGTTAGCACTCGGCAACAGCGAGTGCCAACAGCGTGCCTAAATATAATCAGGCGACCTGTGATGTCAAGGGGAAAGAGGGATTTTTTTCAGGGAAGGCTCAGGGCTGAAGAGCTTTGAGCAGTTCATCGACAAGGGCAGCGGCAATCTGGTCGGCAAGCTTCTGGCGCTCAACGGCCAAAGTCGATCGGTCGTGGTCGAAAAAGACCCGGACCGGATATTCAAACTTCAATGCCGGTTCAGGTTGATTGGCACGGTAATAGGTCAGCCGGACCCGGGTGCGCAGATCGGTTGAACAACAGCCGGAATCCTCGACGTAGCCGTAGATTTCCCCGAGCGCATGCTTGCGGGCGCCAAGCCAGCCGCGATCGACCTTGTCGAGACCCTGCTTGAGAATGACGAATTTCAGCTTCCGTTCGGTCCCCCGCTGGTTCAGGGTGTCGATGAACTGATCGAAAATCCGCTCCCGAACCTCGCCCGGCACCATCAAAGTAATGAACGGTGCGACGTAGACAACCCCCGGTTCCGGATCGGGAGGAGGCAGCAGCGGTGCAGGCTTGGGCGTTCTACCCAATGATTCCTGGAGCTTTGCCAGCAGCAACGGTTCTTCGGCAGGCGGCTCCGCCTTCGGCGCACGGCCCGGACGCGGCAGCGGCACACCTGGTGGACGCAGTTCCTGCGGCAGGTCGGGTTGGGCAATGCTTTCGGGAACCGCATCTGCTGCCGCAAGGGCCAGTTCGGCTTCCTCTGCCGGCGTAACCGCGGCGGTGTCCTGGCCAGCAGCGGTGACCGAACCTGCTTCGATCACCCGTGGCGGCACCGGGATGAACGGCAGGTCGGGGATTGCTTCCGGAGCGGTTTGTGCCACGGCGGGCTCGGACGGAACCGCCGCCGGTTCCATGGGGGCAACAGTCACCGCCGGCACAGGCTCTTCCACAGGCGGCGGCGTGGCCACGGGCTCGGCGGCACGTTCCTGACCGGACACGGATGCCGGCACGTCCACGACAGCCTGGGGGAGAACGGGCGTAAACGGCAGTTCAGGAACCGCTGCCGGGAGTGGGCTCGCCACGACAGCTTCAGGGGCAAGCGGGGTCGGCGCAACCGGCACGGCAGCAGGCGCGGCCGATTTGGGCAACATTCCGGCCAGCGGTTCGACGGTCTTATCCGATAGTCTCGCCTCCGGTTCGGCCAGTGTCCCGACCGGACCAGCCGAAGCAGGCATGCGGAAAGCCTCGACTGGCGGCAACAAGGGCGGTGCCGGCGCTGCTTCCGGCACAGGTTCGACGACAGGGGCGGTTTCAACCTGCAATTGCCCACCTGTCATTTCCGGTTGCGGTGGCATGGATTCGTTCGGCAGACTCTCAACCGGTTCGGCCACGGAGGGGAGGCCCGGTTCTTCCGGCGGCACCGACGGAACCGGAGATCGTTCGGGCGGTTCGGGGGGCTCCGGCATGGCCGGGGCGGGCACGACAATGGCAACCGGTGGCTGAACGGCCGGTTCCGCAGCCGGGGGCACAACAGGTAACGGCGGCAGAACCGGTGCCGGAGTGGCGGCTTCCGGTTTTTCCGGTGTCGGCGGCACTGCGGGGGGCTCCGGCCACGCGGGCAGTTGCGGAGGATTCGGCAGAGTCGGAGCAGGCGCGGCAACGAGAACCGGTGGCTCGGCCGTCGGGGGCACCGTGGCTTCTGCGGGCTTCGTCTCGCCACCGCGCGCAGCCAAGGCCTGCAGCATATCATCCAAGCGTACCTGGGGAAGATCCCGACGGGCAACGAGCAACCTGCTCACACCCTTCGCTGCGGACAGATGCTCCAATGGACGATAATCGCCAACCAGAGGGTCACGGCGGCCGGACTCCCCGATGACTGCCAGATCGATCATGCGAAACCGCAAAAACCAGTCGGCCAACGCCTGCTCGTTGTCAAACAGGCGCGGCCGAACAGGGATACCGAGCCTCTCACCGAGACGAACGGCAAATTGTTCGGCCTCGGCGGAAGAGCCAAACACCCCATCACGACCGGTGACCAGACCGAGGATCAACGGCTTGACAGGAATCTCCATGGCGCGTGGTGGCGGCGTCGCCGCAGCTGCGGCGACAGGCAGAGGGACTGCCAAAACGGCTGGGTTGACCGGTGTGGGGGCACGCATCCCGCCATCGCGGCGCAAGGCGCTGACAACCCGCCGAGGCAGATCTCCCGTAGCGCCCTGACGGGCCACGACGAACAGCTGCCCATTGCGGTCCAGGGGACCAAGCACCAGGAACTCGCCGGCATGACTTGCCAGAAATGCCGCGTCCATGACCCCTAGATCGACCATGGCAAACTGGTTGAGCCATTGACCCAACTGCAACTGGTCGTCAAACAGCCGCACCGTCACGTCGTCGTCAAGAGCTTCCGCCAGATCCGAAGCCAGACGCCGGGCCTGGTTTTCAGAATCCAGGGCACGGGTTGTCCCGGGAGCAACGCCGAAGGTCAGGCGCGCCGCCTCGGCGAAGGCCGGAACACTGACCAGGAGCAGCAGCAATATGGCGAAAATACGGAAGGTCATAACAGGTTGCAGCATCCTAATCGCTCCCGGAAACCCTGTCAATCGGGCGGTCGCGACAATAGTATTTTTTCAGGCGACCAAGGCGCCCTTGCAGGACGAACCACAGCCGGCGGTACAGGCAAAACAGTGATCGCCGGTAACGATGGTGCGCCCGTGGAGCATGGCCGGATCCAATTTGTCGATCCTGTTCGGCAGCTCTGCCGCCACTCCCAGACCGATCGCCAGATTGAAGTCACAGTCGGCGAGGGTGCCATCCCAGGCAATACAGATCTGGCTGCGGCACATGAGCCCATCGAGGGTTTGCGGGTTGAAGCTGTCCTGCAGCAACGACTGATAGCGGATGGCCTGCCCCTGAGTGCGCAATTCTCGCAGGAACCGCCCAGCCGGCATGTTGGTGATCGTCAGCAGCCGGGTGAACTCAATGCCATGGCGCGTGCGCATTGCACATCGGTAGTCTGCTTCGAGAGCCGCCTGATCGGGGGGGAGAAAGGGCCCGCCGGGGTTGTAGACCAGGTCCAGGGGCAATTCCTCGCAGCAGCCATAACCGAGGGAATTCAGCCGACGCAGCGCGGCGATGCTGCGCGGATAGACACCCTGTCCGCGCTGGGCGGCAACATTCTCATCCAGGTAGCAAGGGAGCGAAGCGACCAACCGTACCTGGTTACGCATCAGGAATTCGGGGATATCCGCCTGGCCGGGTTCGTCGAACACGGTGAGATTGGTGCGGACCTGCACCGACAGCTCCGCTTCTCGCAAAGCAGCGACGAACCGTCGAAAATCAGGATTCAGCTCGGGAGCGCCGCCGGTCAGGTCCACCAACCCGGCCGGCAACGCCAAGGCCAGACGCAACACCGCCGACATGACCGGCCAGGTCATGATTTCGCTGCGCTGCGGCGAAGCTTCGACATGGCAGTGCCGACAATGCAGGTTGCAGCGCAGGCCGAGATTTGCCTGGATGATTACCGCAGCGCCGCTCCGCAGCGAATCGCCCCGGGCCTGTCTGACGAACTGGTCAAAACGATTCATCTTGCAGGATCCATCCGACCCTGGATGATTTTCACCACTATCCCGGAGTTACGTCGGCGAATGTTTAGCCAGCAACTTTTCGCCAAGAGCCGAACGTACAACCTTTTCGAGCGCTGCCACCACCTGCTGATCGTAGGCCGGGCCGCAACTCCGCAGGATCTCCAGGGCCACCTCCGGCGTGCGGGCACCGCGATAGGCGCGCGGCTCGACCATGGCACAGAAGCTGTTGACCGCACCGAGTACACGCGCCGGCAGCATGATGGCATCCCCCTTGAGGCCCTTGGGATAACCGCTGCCATCCAGGTTTTCGTTCATCTGCACGACGGCATCGTGGATCGGCAGGCCAAAATCTATCCCTTCCAGCACCTTGGCCGCATGCACGACATGCTGCTCCATCATTTTCTTCTCTTCGGTTGTCAGCGCCTCGGACTTGAACAGCAGCGCCCGATCGACGAACAGCTTGCCGATCTGCGAAAGGTTGGCCGCCGTTTCCATCGTCGCAATCTCTATCTTGCCTGCATTCAGCACCTTGGCTACCTCGGTTGCCAGCGCGCCCATCAGCCGTGAATGACCGGCAAGATAGGGGTCGGTCAATTCGACGGCGCGCACCAGGGCCTCGACCGTTTTCTGGGTGGCCTGTTCCTGGCGCCTTTGCGCTTCGACCATTTCGGTGACGTCGCGAATCACCGAAACGATGCCGGTCATTTTCCCTTCGGCATCCTTGAGCGGTGACTTGGCGATCTGCAGATGGTATGGCCGCGATTGCAGGTAGACCGTTTCGTTGCTCGACACCAGTTCGCTGCCGGTCTGAACCTGCTGGTCCGAATGCTCCAGACGACGGGCGGTATCGAACCCGAAGATGGCCTCATCATCGAAGCCGATCATCTCCTCGGCGGTTCGCCCCACCGCCCGGGCAAAGGCCGGGTTAACATACTGATAGCGGCCCCGCAGGTCTTTCAAACCGATAAATTCGGTAATAGTGGTGTTGATGCTGTCGAGCAACTGCCGCTGGTTCTCGATCCGATCGGCCATGCTTTCGAAATACAGTGCCATCTTGCGGTCCTGATTGCCAACCAGTTTGGCCCAGACCGCGCTGAAGGCGACGGTGAAGATCAGGATCATCAGCGTGGCAATGCTGATCAGCACCCGCCGCTCACTGCGCAGCCCTTCGCGGGCCACGTTGTAGTCGGCCTCGGCAACAATCCACCAGTTCATGCTGGCCGGGACCCCGATCGAGTAGACCTGCTGTTCCCCGGAGAGGGAGGTGCGCTCCGTAAACGCCAGCCGCTGTCCTTCGTCGAGAGCCAGCGGCACGCCGATCGGTCGCAGTTCCCCGGGGAGCCAGGGGACGATCTCCTCGAAACCGCCCGGTACCCGCTGGACCAGACGGATGCTCTCCCCCTTTTCGATCAGCCGGTTGCCGCCGATCAGTTCGCTGATCCGGTCTGAAATCGCCCTGGAAAGATAAAGCACCGCCACCGGACGGGGATCCTTGCTCCCACCCCCGGGCGGGAAGATCGGCAGATAGGCCTCCAGCACCAGTCCGTGGGCGGTATGACGCAACGGCCCGAACTGACTCTGGCGGGTTTCCAGCGCCTTCTTGACCATCTCCCCCTGATCGGGGCGCAACGGCGTAGTGGTGGCATCGGTGGCGATATACACCGTACCGTTGCGATTCACCACCCGGCCACCGATGAAACCGGTAATGCGGGTGAACTCGAGCAACAGGTTCTGCATCATCGGCAACTGCGCCGCCAGTTGGGACAATTCGTCATTGAGCGGGTGGCCCGGCAGCGGTCCGGCCACGATGCGCGAAACGTCGTCCTCGACCAGGTCGATCTCGGCGGCGTACAGACGGAACAGTTCCGAGCGGATCACCCGGTCAGCCTGTTGAAGATTACCCTGGAACAAGGACTCGATCATCTGGACCTGGGAGGAAGCCAACAGTTCCATGCGCTTCTGCAGGTTGGCGACGTATTGACGCTCGCGTTCCTGCAGTCCCCAAGCCACCCAGAGGATGGCGCAGACCGCTATCGAGGCAATGATCGCCATACCGAGCCAGAACGCCCTGCGGCGCTGTTCAGGCTTCAGGGTATGAAGCTCCTGCGCAATTCTGTCGGTTTTGCGGCGGTTTCTTTTCTGCTCCATGGCGATCTCCCCGTGGTGGACCTTAGCGCATCAGGCCGGGCGATACGTGAGCCCACCGGAAATGTTCGTTGACCGAATATTGCGGTTTGTAATGTTCATATTTCAGATGCGACAGCACCAGGTCGGACAGGTTGTCGAGAACGTAGTATTCCTCGCCGCTCTTAACGGCCAGCACGGCATGCGCAATACCGCGAATGGTATCCATCAGCATGACGATCCGCATCCTGTCGACCGGCACGCCCAACTGCTTCAGGGCGTAATATTTAGTGATGCTGTAGTCCTCGCAATCTCCCGACAGCCGCAGGAATTCCTGCGGTGTCGCCCAGTATTCAGTCATCCCGTAGTTATCGATGTCGAGGCGATAAGGCCAACGGTTGAAAAAGGCATTGACCGTTTTCAGCTGCTCGAAAAAAGCCTGCCCCCGTGCCTCGTGAATAATCTTCTGCCAGCTCAAAGCTGCAGAAGAACAGTTGTCCCGCTCCGGGTTGCAGCGCGACATCGCTTCGACCTGAGCCTCCGCCGAAGCCAGGACACGGGTCCATTGGGGGAGGGCCTTGAGCGAACTGCGGAATTCGTTGCTGCCGAACAACCCGGTGCCAGGCGGGATCAGCGAAGTGGGATCCTGTGCCGCGGTCGCACTGGCGCCGCACCCCCAGACGCCGAAGAGCAGACCGAAAACGAACAGAAGGATCGCCCTCCGCGCCTTGACCATCGTTCCCCCTTGGGTCAGCGCTCCCGCAAGGCGTTCTGTTTCATCTTCAGAATCGGCTTGAGCAGATAACTGAGCACAGACTTCTTGCCGGTCAGGATGTCGACGCTCGCCATCATCCCCGGGATAATCGGCAGATTTTCCCCGTGATAGTTGAGGGTACCGGTCTGGGTCCGCAGCTTGACCTTGTAGAAGTGCTCTCCCTTTTCGTCCGCGATGGTATCGGCACTGATCGCCTCAACGACCCCTTCCAATCCACCAAAAATGGAAAAATCGTAGGCGGTGATCTTGATCATCGCCTTCTGGCCGGGGCGCAGGAAAGCGATATCGGCCGGCCGCACGCGCGCCTCGACCATCAGTGTATCATCCAGTGGCACGATCTCCATGATCGGCTCGCCTGGCTTGACCACACCTCCCAAGGTGTTGAGGTTGAGCTGCTTGACGGTGCCGCGGACCGGCGAACGGACCTCGGTGCGCGTCACCCGGTCCTGGCCGGCGGACATCATTTCATTCAATGATTTCAATTCGACGCGCCGCTTGTTCAACTCGTCCAGAGACTGGGCCTTGTATTCAGCCTGGCGCTGAGACATGCGCCGATGAATTTCCTCGGCCGCCGAGCGGGCCCGTGGAATCGCCAGACGCAGGGCATCGATATCCCCCTGTAGATTGGCCACTTCACGCTCCCTCGCCAGGAAGTCGACCTTGGGATAGACGCCCTGATCGACCAGCGGCTTGGCAATATCGCGTTGCTGACGGGCTAAATCCAAATTCCTCTCCAGTTGCGACAGACGGCTCTGCATCTCGGCAATTTCCTGCTGTTTCTGTTGCTGCTGCGACTGCAGCACACCGAGTTCCGACTGGATCTGCTGCTGACGGGCCCGGTAGATGGCCGTCTGATCGCTGGCGATCTGCGGGTCAACCCCCGCCGGGAGATTGAATGACCGCCCTTCGCCCTCGGCTTCGAGGCGCGCCACCGACGCCCGGTATTCGCTGGCCTTGCCGGAGACATCGCGGAATTGGCTGGCTGCCATGCTGTTGTCGATGCGCACCAGCACATCGCCCTTTTCGACGATTTGGTTTTCCTGGACCAGAATTTCCTCGAGGATGCCCCCTTCCAGGTTCTGTATCGTCTGCACCCGCTGTGTGGGGATCACCTGGCCCATGCCGCGAGTCACTTCATCGAGCTTGGTGAATGTCGCCCAAATCAGGAATATCACCATCAGGACGGCGATAATCACGGTCACCAGGTAGGCATAGGCATGTCCCTGCCGGTGGATGGCCGCGTCCACCTCGCTCATGAAAAAGAGATCCTCCTCCTCGCGGAAGTAGCGCAGCCACCCCTTGTAGCCGGATTCTCTAGGCTTAGTGTTCAATTTGCCTTGCTCCATGACCACTCTCCGCTAACGGGCCGCCGCGACTTTGCCATCGCGGAGCGCTTTGAGAACCTCGACCTTGGGACCGTCGGCCACGACTTTGCCGCCATCCATGACAACCACGCGATCGACCATCTGCAGCATGCTGGTCCGGTGCGTGAACAACAGCAGCGTCTTCCCTTCGATTATTGAATCAAGACGCTGCCGGAACAGGGCCTCGGAGGCATTGTCCATGGAACTGGTCGGCTCGTCGAAGATCAGAATCTCCGGATCGAGCAGCAGTGACCGGGCAATGGCCACAGCCTGACGTTGCCCCCCGGAGAGATTGGCACCACGTTCACCGACCTGCCAATCGAAACCGGCCGGATGGCCGCGAACGAAATCGGTGACCCCCGCAAGGTTCGCAGCCCGCAGGATTGCCTGACCGTCGGCGTATGGAGCACCAAAGGTGATGTTTTCACGGATACTGCCGTAAAAAAGCTGGATATCCTGATTGACATAGCCGATCCGGTGACGCAGATCGGCAACATGCAGCTGGCGCAGATCGATCCCGCCAAGCCGGACACTCCCTTCCTGGGGCTGATAAAGCCCTAGGCAGAGCCGGCCGATCGTGCTTTTCCCGGAGCCGGTCCGGCCGATGATGCCGACCCTTTCCCCGGCGCCAATCCGCAGGGTGACCCCCTGCAAGGCCGAGATCTGCCCGCCCGGGTACTGGAAATTGATCTTCTCCAACTCCAGGGAAGCAGCCAGATCCTTGGCGCGGATGAACTCCTGGCCGAGTGGCCGCTCATTGGGCAGTTCCATCAACTGCTCCAGCGACTTCAAGGCGGTGCGCGACTGCTGCAGGCGGGTCAGCATGGCGGCTACGGCACCAAGCGGCGCCATTGCCCGACCGACCAGGATATTGCAGGCAATCAGCCCCCCGAGCGTCAACGAGCCGCTGGAGATCAGATAGACGCCTCCGACGATGATGATCAAACCGACCAGTTGTGCCGCTGCCTGGGAGAAAGTCATGGAGAAGTTGGCAAGCGCCTTGACCTTCCCGACGGAGCGGGCATTCAACCCGACCACCTCTTCCCAACGCTTCTGCACCTGCCCCTCGGCCATGCTGGTCTTGATCGATTCCAACCCGTTGATCACCTCGAAGAGCAAGGCATTTTTCTGGTTGCCTTCGCGGTAGGCATCACCAATGACCTGCTGGAACGACCGCTGCAACGACATGCCGACCAGGATAACCAGGGGGACGGCAATCAGGGGTGCCAGGGCAAGCCAGCCTCCCAGGTAGCCGATCACCGCGATGAAGATGAAAATAAACGGGAGATCGATCAGTGCCATCAGGGTGGTGGAACTGAAAAATTCGCGCAGCGTCTCGAATTCACGCAGGTTGTTGGCCAAGGTGCCGATCGAATCCGGACGATGGTCAAAACGCATGCCGGTCAACTGCTGCATCAGGCGGCTGGCAATCAGCACATCGGCGTTCTTGCCGGCGACATCGGCGAAATAGGCACGCAGGTTGCGTAGCAGAAAATCGAAAAGATAGGCGATCATGACTCCGATCGCCAAAGCCCAGAGGGTATCGAAAGCATTGTTCGGCACCACCCGGTCGTACACATTGAGGACAAACAGCGGCCCGGCCAGAGCCAGAAAATTGACCATCACCGTTGCCAGCAGGACATGCTTGTAGATCGGGATGAACCGCAGGATGTTGCCCCAAAACCAGGCTCTTGTATCGATCTGCTTAAGTTCGCTGGCCCTCCGGTCAAGGCGACCCTCGGGGCGCACCAGAGCCACGTAACCAGAATACTGTTCCTGCAGTTGAGGCAGCGGCAGGGTGGAAGTTGCCTCCCCGGCCTCGGGGAGGATGACCTCTGCCATCCTGTCATTCAGTCGGGTCAACACACAGGCGTTGTCGTTCTTGAGCAGCAGAATGCAAGGAAGTGTCAGTGGAGAAATCGCCCGGAGCTGCGGCCGGTGGAGAATTTTCGCCTGCAGACCGGCTTGCTCGGCCGCCCGCAGGATTGCAGCCAGAGTCGGCCGCTCTTTGCCTTGCGGCATCCCCGCGCGCAGCGCCATGGACGAAACGGGATGGCCAAGCAGCCCGGCAACGATAGAGAGACAGCGGACCAGCGGCTGTTCGTAATCAACGACCGCGGGAGGGATGAAACTTGCCTGGCGAGGTGAAGCGGGAGCGGTTTCGCTGGAAATACCGGCGGTCACTGATCGGGTTGCTGAAATTTGTTCGGACATTTACCCCCCTGCTGGTACCCTCGGCTGGGATCCTATACGAAAATTCTATGCAAAATTCAGCCCCATGCTAACCTAACTTGTCAAAAAGGCAATCAGTTTCCTCTCTGTCGCCGGTAGAAATATAATTTTAAATTATTACTCATGCGCTATCGAGATGGCAACCCTCCTTTAGAAAGCAAGAGGTCTCGAACACTTTCAGGAATATTTCGACAATTCTCTATTACAGCTGGCGTTTTCAGAAAAATCTCGCTTGGCAAATAAAAAATATTTGCTATAAACAGGTATATTAAGCTTAATGTATTTTCATTCTCTGATCACGGGGCTGCAGGACACGGCTTTTCGTCAGAGATACCGGATGTGATTAAGCAGGCAATGATCTCGTCGTCAGACGAAAACAGAGGAGGAGACAAATCATGGGCAAGCAAAGGAATCGGTTCTTCCAACCCCTCGGGGCAACCTTGGTAGCGCTGATGACTCTGGCGGTACCGCTGGTTGGCGGCCAGAATGCCTTGGCGGCGGATCAGACGGTCGGTGTTGCTGACAGCGTTGTCGCGGCACTGAGCTACAACCCCCGCTTGAAGGTGCTGCAAACCAATCATGAAGCCATCGGCTTTGAACTCGACCGCGCCAAGGGCGGCTATTTTCCGCGCGTCGACATCTCCGCCGGCTATGGCACCGAAGCCCACAGCGACGAATTGACCCGTCGTGGCAGCCCTGGTCTCGGGATCGGCGAGGGAACCAACTATCACTTCTACCCGCGCGGCGAAGCCGCCATCCAGATGTCGCAATTGCTTTACGACGGCTGGGAGACCGCCAGCCGGGTCGGCGTCGAGGAAGCCAAGCTCGAATCCGCCAAACTGCGGGTCTTCGACAATGCCGAAGCGATCGCTCTCGATGCTATTATTGCCCACCTCGAGGTCTACCGCCAGCGCGTCCTCTACGGTCTGGCCGAAAAGAACGTACGCGATCACGAGGAAATTCTCAGCATGCTTGACGAACGGCAAAAAGCCGGCGCCGGCAGCATTGCCGACGTGACCCAGACCCAGGGACGCCTCGCCCGCGCCAAGGCCTCCCTGGCGGAAACCCGCGGCACCATGAAGGGGGCGGAAGCCAACTACCAGCGCGTGGTCGGCAAGCTGGCCGGCGATGTCGAATACTTCACCGTCCCGGCCAACCTGATGCCGAAGAGTATCGAAGAACTGGTCCAGGCGGTTGAGGCTAACAACCCCAAAGTCAATGCCCTCCAGTACAACGTCAAGGAAGCCGAAGAGCGCATCGAGCTGAGCAACTCGAATTTCCAGCCCAAGGTCGATATCGAACTCAGCTCTACCTATCAGGATCAGGTTGAAAGCTCCACGACCTACGAGCATAACAACCAGGCCATGGTGCGCATGCGCTGGAACCTGATTAATGGCTGGTCTGACGTGGCCGACCGCAAAGCGGCTATTTCCAGGAAGTTCCAGGCGGCCAACTCCATGGATGACCAGCGGGTGCAGGTCGTCGAGGAAGCCATGAAAACCTGGGCCCAGCTCCAGGCGAACCGGGAGCAGGTGGTTGACTTTGGTGATGCCACCAACCAGAGCCAAAAGACCCTCGAATCCTACATGAAGCAGTTCACCGTCGGGCAGCGGACCCTGCTGGACGTGCTTGACGCCCGCAACGAACTGTTCCAGTCGTCCGGGTTGCTGGTCACGGCCAAGGTCAATGAAGTGATCGCCGCCGAGCGACTGTTGGCGCTCGAAGGCAAACTCAACGAGAGCCTGCAACTGGACAAGACGCTCTACACCGCCGCCAACAACCAGTAAGGCTGGTTCTAACTTATTGAACGACAAGGGCCACCTCGCGAGGTGGCCCTTGTCGTTATCTCCCGATCTGTTTCTGGTTCAGCGTCAAACCAGCCCTTTCTTCTGGGCATAAAGCGTCAGGTCGACACGGTTGTTGACCCCCAGTTTCGAATAGATGTTGTGAACGTGTACCTTGACCGTCCCCTCGCCGACCGCAATGCGCTCGCCAATCTCCCGGTTGCTCAACCCCTGGGCGACCAAACACATGATCTCGGTCTCCCGCTCGGTGAGGATCGTCGCCATGCGACGGGCACCGGCTTCGCGCCGCAGCATCTTCTCGAATGCATGGCCGAGTGACTGTTTTTCCAGCCACTGCCCGCCTGCGTGTACTTTGCGAATACATTGCGGCAACAGGTGAGCAGGCATGTTTTTAAGCAAGACGCCTTGCACACCGAGTCGCAGAGTTTCGATGGTTTGCTCGTCATCGAGGGCCGCCGTGAGGACGATCACCTTTACGGGGAGATTATCCCGTCTCAAATCGCGGATTACGTCCAGCCCGTTGAAATCACGAAAACCAAGATCCAGGATCAGCACATCCGGCTGATCATCTCTCACCGCCTTCAGCGTCTCGGTGGCAGTCCCACAATAAGCCAGCACGCTTATGAATGGCTCGCCATTGAGTAAACGCTCCATCCCCATCAGGAAAACCGGATGGGGATCGGCAATAATTATCCTGGTAGTCATGCTAACTCCTTAAAAACTTCTGTTAACCCTATAGCATAAAGTTTTCGAAACAAAAGCACCCTTTGTTAAACGAACGGTATACAGACCTACCCAAGCCGATAAATTGAACTTTTTTGTGAATATGTCAAGCTAAGATTAAAAGGATTACATGTAAAGAGAAGCTGTGCAAAACCGTCAGTCTTAAACTAAAGGTATAGGAAACTAAACCGGTCGATAAATTGAGCTTCCTGGTGGATCTGTTAAAAATGCGATCATGAGAGGTGGGCAATGACCAGCATTCAGGAAAAGCGCCACGCAGAGCGGTTCATGATTGAGACGCCGGTCATGCTGGAAAACGGGACGGGGATGTCCCGGGACATCAGCGAGTCCGGCATTTACTTCATGACCGACCAGTCGCTCACGCCAGGCGGGATCGTAAGGTTTTCCGTGAAGCTCGATCATCTCCGCCCCGGCAAAGCGGTCCGGCTTGACTGCCAAGGGCAGGTGCTGCGCATCGAACCGGCCGGTGAAAGATTCGGCGTGGCGGCCAAAATCAACGATTTCTGGGTTAACTAGGATAAGTCATACAGAGAAGCGAAACGGCACTCTTACCAAGATGAATCAACGAAACATCAACAGGAGGTAACGGTCATGGCAAGCGAAACCAACACCCCGAACAACACGGCAACTCAGGCGGTCGTCCTGCAGGTCCCGGCCCCCGGACAAACGGTTGTCGTGAACATGCAGCCTAACCAGGTCGTCGAAGTTCCGTTCGACATGACCGAGGCCAATGTCACCCTGGTGGGTGACGATCTGCGCATCGAGTTCCCGGGGAATGCGGTCCTGATCCTCACCGACTTCGCCACCATGGTCGATCAGGGGGTTTCTCCCCTGATGATGTTTGCCGACGGCAGCGTGGTCGCCGGTGACGTCCTGCTCACCGCCCTGACCGCGGAACTGCCTGAAACCGCGGCCGGCCCTGGCGGCGCGAGCGGCGGCGCGGGTGAGTACCGCGACGACATGGGCAATCTGATCGACACCGTCGATCGTCTCGGCGTTCAGAATCCCGACCCGTTTGCCAAGACGGTTGACCTGGGGCTGCTGGATGACCAACCGGCGATTCCCGAGCCAGTTAACGATCCCCCGGTGGCGACGCTCAACACGGGAACCATCGTCAACGGCCAGGAAGACCTTTCGGCCGATGGCAACCTGATCACCAACGTCGAAGGCGGCACTCCGGACAGCGACCCGAACGGCGACCCGCTGACCGTCGTCAACGTCAACGGCGACACTAGCGGCACGGTTCAGGGCACCTACGGCACCCTCAACTGGAACACCGACGGTTCCTACACCTACACCGTCACCAATCCTGGTCCCGTACACGCGCTTGACGAGGGGGAAACTCTCACCGAGTCCTTCCCCTACACGATCAGCGATGGTGCACTGACCGACTCGAACGACCTGATCATTACTATTGCCGGGGTCAACGATCCGCCGTCCATCAGCATCCAGGCGACCGACAACATCGTCGACGAATCCGGCTTGCCGCAAGGCACCGCGCCCTCCGCGGCGGCCGTTCTTGCGGGAGGCACCTTCACGCTTGGCGATATCGACGGGCTTGACGATCTGGCAAGCGTCACCATCAACGGCACGGCCATTCCGATTGCCAGCCTGATCGGCAGCACGGTCAACGGTACGAATGGCACGCTGACGATCACCGCCTACAACGCCGCAACGGGAGTGGCAACCTATTCCTATCAATTGACCAGCCCGACCACCGACGGCGCCGGCCCGGAAACCGACGTCTTCACCCTGTCGGTCTCGGACGGCACGATCAGCTCGGCACCGGCCACCATCACCATCGAGATTATCGACGACGAGCCGATCATCAGCGCAAGGGGGATTGAGCCCGGATCGCAGATGGTCGATGACAGCGACTTCACCGTCAACAACGTTAAGGATTACACCGACGTCTTTGCCAAGACCTTCGGTGCTGACGGCGTGGGTGCAACCACCTACAGTCTGAACGTCAGCAACAGCGGGGTCGACAGCGGCATCATCGATACCGCAACCGGCAATCATGTGTTCCTGTTCCTGGAAAGCGGTGCAGTGGTGGGTCGTGAAGGTGCCGATGCACCCTCGGCCCAGGGCGGCGCGGTCGTCTTCACGGTGAGCGTGAGCGGCGGCAGCGTGACCCTGGATCAGGTTCGTGCGGTGATGCACGACGACCCGAATGATCCGGTTGAAGAAGGCAGTTCGGCGGTCATACTCGGTGCGCCGAACTTGATTACTCTGACGGCGACCATCACGGATGGCGACGGTGACCCCGCTTCATCGACGATCAACCTCGGCGGCGCGCTGGCCTTTGCCGATGATGGACCGAGCCTGAGCGTCACCGGCGACCCGACCTTCGGCGACCTGAGCGTGGTTGAAGCCAGCGGCTCGGCCGGTGCGCAGACCGTGACCATCACAGCCCCGGACTTCACGGCCAGTGCCGTGGACGGCTATGAAAGCGCGGTCAGCTAC
>VEPG01000038.1 GCA_012026975.1 Desulfuromonas sp.
CTCCCTTCCCCCGCACTCCATCTCCCGCGACACGATCGCTGAGATCACCCGGCAGACGAAGGCGCTGGCTTCGGAACTCTCGGTCGTCGGCCTCATGAACGTCCAGTTCGCCATCCAGCGCGGCAGGATCTACATCCTGGAGGTCAACCCGCGGGCTTCCCGCACCATTCCGTTCGTCAGCAAGGCGATCGGCGTCCCGCTGGCGAAACTCGCCGCGAAGGTGATGACCGGGCGGAAGCTGGCCGACCTCGGTTTCCTCTCGGAAGTCGTCCCGGAACACGTCTGCGTCAAGGAGGCGGTCTTCCCCTTCATCAAGTTCCCGGACGTCGACACGCTGCTCGGCCCGGAGATGAAGTCGACCGGCGAGGTGATGGGGATCGATTGGGAATTCGGCAAGGCTTTTGCCAAGGCGCAATTGGCGGCCGGGGTGCGCCTGCCGACGTCCGGCAAGGTGTTCATCAGCATCAAGGATACCGACAAGCAGGCGCTCATTGAGCCTGCCCGCAAGCTGACAGAGGCGGGCTTCACGATCGTGGCAACCCGCGGCACGGCTAATTTCTTCAGGGACCATGGAGTATCGGCACTGCCGATCAACAAGGTCAAAGAAGGACGGCCGCATATCGTTGACGCCATCAAGAGCAATGAGATCGCCATGGTTTTCAATACCACCTTTGGTGCCGAGTCGATCGTCGACTCGTTCTCGATCCGCCGGACCACGCTGATGAACAACGTGGCCTACTACACGACGGTGGCCGGCATGTGTGCCGCCGTCGATGGCATCCTGGCGATGCAGCGGGAAACCCTTGACGTTACCCCGCTTCAGGAGTATCATCCAACGAACGGGTAGGTCACTACCCGTTGTTTTTTCATCAAGCGTAACGGTTCGGGCGGGACTTTCCCGCCCGAATGATTTTATCTGCACAGTGGGGAAGAGAAAGATGTCACAGACCATACCGATGACGCCTGAAGGCTTTGTCTGGCTCCAGGATGAACTCAAGCGACTGATGCGCGAGGAACGTCCACGCGTCGTCCAGGCGATTGCCGAGGCCCGCGGCCACGGCGATCTTTCGGAAAATGCCGAGTACGACGCCGCCAAGGAACGGCAGGGGTTCATCGAAGGGCGCATCTCCGAGATCAACGACAAAATCGCCCGCGCGCATGTGATCAACCCGGCCGACATCGAATCCGACAAGGTGGTGTTCGGGGCCACGGTCACGCTGTTCGACACCGAAGGCGGCGCCGAGGTGACCTATCAGATCGTCGGCGAGCACGAGGCCGACATCAAGCAGGGCCGGCTTTCCATCAACAGTCCGGTAGCCAAGGCCCTGATCGGTCATCGCGTCGATGACGAAGTGACGATCAAGGTGCCATCCGGTCTGCGCGTCTACGAAATCATCGATATCCGCTACGCATAAGAACAATCCAGGAGTTGCCCGTGTCCACAACAATCACCAAGGATATGACCTTCCACCAGGTCATGCGCATGAACCCGGAAGTGCTCAAGGTGCTGGGCAAATTCCAGCTTGGCTGCGTCGGCTGCATGGGCGCCCAGCATGAAACCCTGGAACAGGGGGCGATGGCTCACGGGCTCGATGTGGAGGAACTGCTCCGGGAACTGAACGCCCTGTTCGGGGAATAACCACCCTGCCGAGATCGATTTATCCCGCCTGAAGGGGAGGGGAGATGACTTCAACTTCCCTTGACCATGCTCGCCAGCAGCTTGCAACTCCCGTTTCCCGTCTCCGGGGCGTCGGCCCCCGTATTGCTGAAAAACTCGAAAAACTCGGGGTCCTGACCGTCGAGGATGCCCTCTACACGCTGCCGCACCGCTACGAGGACCGTCGTGAATTTCGCCGCATCGCGCGTTTGCGGGACGGGTGTCATGAGGTGTTAGCCGGGGAGATCCTCGCTGCCGGCGAAATGGTCACGCAGCGCGCCCGCCGCCGGGTTTTCGAAGTTATTGTCGGCGACGGCAGCGGTCAAGTCGTCCTCAAATGGTTCCATTACCGCAACAAGGACTGGCTCGCCAAACGTTTCCCGCTCGGGCGAACCGGGGTCTTTTCCGGGGAAGTCAAGCGCTTTGGCGCCCAGCGCGAGGTCCATCATCCGGAAGTCGAGCTGCTGGGCGAAGAGCAGACCCTGGCCCAGTACCAGGGCTCCGACCCGCTGGCCTTTGGGCGGATTTTGCCGGTCTATCCGCTGACCGAGGGGTTGACCCAGCAGGCGGCGCGGCGGATCTGGAAGCAGGCCGTCGATCTGTTCGCCGAAAATATCGTCACCCATCTTCCCGCCGAACTCTGTGCCCGGCGCGGCTTGCTGCCGCTGGCCAAAGCCTTGCAGGATGTTCACTGGCCGGCAAACGAAGCCAATCTCGAAACACTGGAAGAGGGGCGCGCCCCGGCCCGACGGACCCTGGTCTACGACGAGTTCTTCTTCCTGCAGCTCGGCCTGGCCATGCGCCGCCGCGGGGCACTCCTGGAAGCCGGCATCCCGTTTCAGGTCACGCACCGCCATACCAAGCCGCTGGCCGATCTGCTGCCGTACCGCCTGACTGCGGCACAACGTCGGGTTCTCGGCGAAATCAAGATTGATCTGATGGCGCCGCACCCGATGAACCGCCTGGTGCAGGGGGATGTCGGCAGCGGCAAGACCATCGTTGCCTTGATGGCCGCGCTGCTGGCGATCGAGAACGACACTCAGGTGGCGGTCGTGGCCCCCACGGAAATTCTCGCCGAACAGCATTTCCTGCAGTTTCATCACTGGCTGGAACAACTTGGCCTGAAGGCGGTATTGCTGCGCGGTCAGCAGACGGCGGCCAATCGCCGGGCCGCTCTGGCGGAAATCGCCGACGGGACGGCACACCTGGTGGTCGGCACGCATGCGGTTCTGCAGGAAGGCGTCGAATTCCATCGCCTCGGACTGGGGATTATCGATGAACAGCACCGTTTCGGCGTGCGGCAGCGCGCGGTCTTGCGTCAGAAGGGGGAAAATCCCCACGTTCTGGTCATGACCGCGACGCCGATTCCGCGCACCTTGTCCCTGACGGTCTATGGCGACCTGTCTTTGTCGGTCATCGATGAAATGCCGCCGGGACGAACCCCGATCCGGACCATGGTGGTGACCGAAAATCAGCGCCGTCATGCCTTTGAGCTGATTCGCAAGGAGTTAGCTAAAAGTCATCAGATTTACGTGGTTTTTCCACTGATAGAAGAGTCTGAAAAGAGCGATCTGAAGGCGGCAACGGTGGGTGTCGAGCAGTTGCGCTCCGTGCTGCCCGAGTGCCGGATCGGGTTATTACACGGCCGTATGAGCCCGGATGAAAAAGAAACGATCATGGGGCGTTTCAAGACCCGCCAGCTGGATATCCTCGTATCGACCACGGTCATCGAGGTCGGTATCGATGTACCCAATGCCACGGTCATGGTCGTCGAGCATGCCGAGCGTTTCGGTCTGGCGCAGTTGCACCAGTTGCGCGGCCGGGTCGGTCGCGGCGCGGCGCCGGGCTTGTGTCTGCTGATGAAGTCGCTGCGCTGCAGCGAGGAGGGTGAAAAGCGCCTGGAGGTGATGGCGCGCACCACGGACGGTTTCCGGATTGCCGAGGCCGACCTGGAGATCCGTGGGCCGGGGGAGTTTCTCGGTACGCGCCAATCAGGATTGCCGGATTTTCGCGTTGCCAACATCCTGCGCGACGCCCGCATCCTGGAAGAGGCTCGTGCCGACGCTTTTGCTATGGCAGAATCACCGGAGTTTCAGCAAGGGACCTCTGAAGAGATGAGGTCCCTTGCAATTGAACTCAAACGCCGTTGGGGGACCCGCTTGGGCCTGGCCTCCGTCGGCTGACGCCACCCTCGGGGACGTCGCATAAATGAATCTTATGTTAACCTATAAAAGTTTACATAATATATATTATGCGACGTTAAGTTTACATAAAAAGCTATATGCGACGACAGGCACTCACCCCACCCCCCAATCATTGCGTGAAAACCCTTCCTGATTAAATTCTCGGATCCAACTTTTCTCCGAACGTGAACTTTGCATGCTGCCTGCAGCATCTATAAAAATTTCTCCAGCGTCTTTTGCAAGATGGCATTGTTGACTCCCATGCCAAGGTACCCTGTTTGGCCATAGGTGTCATACAAGGTCACCTTCTCGACCAGTTCATCCAGTTCGTCTTCCCGCCCTATAAAATCTTGCTGGCGTTGCAGAATCGTTAAAAGATCCCGCGCCAGGAAGTCAGGCAAATCCTGTTCGGCCTGGGCCGTCTCCATAGCTGCCCGTAAGCGATCGAAAACGCTCATTGTTCCTCCAGCCACCGCAATGTTCTGGTGATGTCCTCATGGTCGTAGGCCCATTTGCAGCATCCGGTTTCGCCATACACGTCGTATTCCTGGACTTGCGCCAGGAGAACTTCCACCAGATACTCCTTTCCTTGAAACAGCTCCGGAGAGCGGGCAACGGCAAGGACTGGGTCCGCAAGCCATTTCGGCAGATCACCGTGAAGATACTGCTGGTTCGTGATCTTTTCGAGTTCATCGAAGACATCCATGGTCGGCTCCTTAATGTTCAACGCAGTTTTTGTAAAATCCCGGTCACCGCAGCCCAATCGACGTCCGGTGTCATGTGACACCAGGACAGCCGCAGGGAACTTTCTACCTGTGCAGAGGATCGCCCCATGGCCTTCAGAACGTGGCTCGGGGTGCGAGTATGCGAGGTGCAGGCTGATGTGCTCGATACCGCGATCACGTTTTTCAGGGCGCTAATGGCCTGGTCCGAGGCGATTCCGGGAAGTGTCACGTTGATGCAATGCGGCAACGTCCAGACTTCGTCGCCGTTCTGTTCGGCGCCCAAGTCATCAAGCGCGGCGCAGGCGTTCTGTCGAAAGGCAAGGTACTTTGCCCGTCGCTCCTGATTATCCCGAAGCGCCAGCTTGGCCGCTTCGCCCAGCCCCGCTATCAATGGCACCGGCAGGGTCCCCGGCCTGAGCCCCTGTTCCTGCCCGCCACCGAAGAGCAGCGGCTGCAACGGTGGGATGCGGCCCTCCCGCTTCCGGACGATGAGTGCCCCGATCCCCTTGGGACCGTAGATCTTGTGGCCGCTGACCGAGATCATGTCGATGCGTCGGTTAAGAAGCGGCTCGAGATCCTTGCCGTACCCCTGGGCGGCGTCGACGTGCCAGAACGCATCATGCCCGGCGAGAATTTCGGCAACCTCGGCCAGCGGCTGCAGCACGCCCGTTTCGTTGTTGACGTGCATGGTCGATACCAGCAGCGTGTCGGGGCGGAGCGCTTCGGCAACCTGCTCCGGGCTGAAGCGTCCGTCGGGTCGGGCATGCAAGAGTTCGACCTCGAACCCTTGGCGTGACAACTCCTCGCAAGGCTCCAGAACGGCCTTGTGTTCGATCGCCGTCGTGATCACATGGCGCCGGCGGCTCTTTTGCCCCGCATCGACCAGCCCAAAGATCGCCAGGTTGTTGCTCTCGGTGGCTCCGCTGGTAAAGATGACTTCATCCGGCCGTGCCCCGACGACCTTCCCCACCAGCATTCGCGCATGCTCCACGGCAGTCCGGGCGAACAAGCCATAGTCGTGGATCGGGCTGGCTGCATTGCCGAAGTCCATTTCAAAAAATCGCATCATCACAGCAACAACGGATGGCTCCACAGGTGTTGTTGCATTGCAATCCAGGTAGACGGCCATTGCCCCTCCCCCGTGCTTTTTCGTCACCATAGCAAACCAATAATCATATTAAAAATATATTGTTTTAATCATATCCATCTCTATAATAGATTTATTGGAGGTGTAAATGGACCTGAGGCAATTGAAGTTTTTCCTTGAAGTGGCGGATTCCGGAGGCTTCACCAGGGCGGCGGAAAAGCTCAACATCGCCCAGTCCGCCCTCAGTATTGCCATCAAGAAGCTGGAGGACGAACTTGAGGTAAAGCTCTTCGTCCGACGGGACAGGAAAGTCTCTCTCACGGTCGAGGGAGAATCCCTGGCGCTGAATGCGCGGGCGATTTTCAGAGGAGTGGCCAAAGCCCGGCAGGAGATTGCGGACCTGCGGGGCCTCCTCAGCGGTGAGGTTCGCGTCGGGTTGACACCAATGCTGAGCAGCTTCTTCTTTCCGAAGATTATTTCGTCATTCAAGCGTCGGTTCCCGGCGCTACAGATATCCATCTCCGGTGACAGCGCATGGAACATTCAACGCAAGATAGAGTCGGGTGATATCGACCTGGGCCTCATCAACGGCAAGGTTCCGGAAAGTCTCGATTCACATCATATTCTGCGGGAAGAGGTGGTCGCCTGCGTCCATCGGTTTCATCCCTTTGCGAAAAAGAAGCAGTGCCCGATCGGCGACTTGCTGGCCGAACCGCTCGTGCAGTTCCAAAAGGGCTACTATCTGCGGGAACTTGTCGACGAACTCGCTGCCGGGGAAGGAATTGTTCCGGTCGTGATGACGGAATCAAACCTGTTCTCTCTCGTGAGAAACCTGGTGAAGGAGGAGTTGGGGTTGGCATTCCTGCTGAAAATGGCCGCCGCCAAAGATCCCGACTTGGCGACGATATCGTGCGACCCGCCGCTTTTTCTGGACTTTGCCATCGCCTGGAAAAAGGATGTGCCCCTGTCACCGGCAAACAGGGCTTTCGTGAACTTCCTCATCCAGGAGGTCGATGACTATTATATGTTGACGCAGGCGGCGGCAACGTTCCCTTTGCCATAAATGCTGAAAAATTTTTCTGCTGCAGCCTAACGAAAATGGCCACCCGGAAATCCGGACGGCCATACTCAGATACATCTGAAATTGAGCTCAAAAGAGCAAGTCACCGTGACTTCATGGTGCCCTTCCCGCAAACTTCTCATCGTCCTCCGCCTTCTCCTCGTTCGCCCCAAAAACGCGCTTGACCATTTTACAGAACAGCACGCAGGCAGGGATCACCTGGGTGCCAATAATCAGGGCAACTAAAGCGAGAAAGAGCCAAAGGATCAAACTCATATCATTCGTTTCGTTCATCTGAGCGGCATAGGCAACCGTGGGACCGAACGCAGTCACCAAACTGATTCCTCTCATTACGCTTTTCATGGCTCCCCTGCCTTTGTTTCGTTTATATTAAATTATAGCCGACAGCTATTTTTTTGATAATCCAATATTAGAGAAAATTTATCAAGTATTATTTAGAAATACTGCCCCTGCTCCCTCAAACCCCCAAAGGTTAGCAACCATGGCCCTCCCCTCCACTATTCATCGTGTCGCGATCGACCTCTCCGATATCGACTGCGAACGCTACGCCCGTCTAGAGGCAACCGTTGCCCGCCACCCCTCCGAGACCGCCGAACGCTTGGTCTTGCGAATATTGGCCTACGCCCTCTGTTTCGAGGAGGATTTGGTCTTTACGAAGGGGATCGCTGCCGGCGACGAACCGGATCTGTGGGTCAAGGGACCGGACGGACGGGTACGGAAGTGGATCGAGGTCGGACTCCCCGACCCCGAGCGACTGCGCAAGGCAAGTCGCCACGCGGAACAATTGGTCCTAGTCGCGGGGGGGAGCGGGCTGAGACGCTGGATTGACCAGCACCAACCGAAATTGGTGACCCTCGCAAACCTGCTGATCCTCACCCTTGACCCTATCCTGATCAACCGTCTCGCAGAGACCTTGGAGCGCACTGTGGAATGGTCTGTCACTATTACCGAGGGCTCTCTCTACCTCACCAATGGCAGCGAGACCCTCGAATCCCCGGTCACGATCGTGCAGGGCATAAGGAGAACAAGCTTGTAACTGCAAGCGGCCCCAGACCCTCCGGCCGTTTTCAAAAATCACAAACCGGCAATGATACATAGAAAGTCGAACCCTTACCGACCTCACTCTCCACCCAGACTCGCCCCCCGTGCCTGTTGACGGTTTCCTTCACCAAGGCCAAGCCCAGCCCTGTTCCACCGATTCTCCTGTTGTCTTTGTTGTCGACTCGAAAGAAGGCTTCAAAAACAAGCTCTTTTGCCGAGGGCGATATCCCGATGCCTTCATCTTCAATTCTGACCAGGACGGCATCGTCCTTCCGGTAGGCGGAAACCAATATTTGACCACCGTTTGGTGAATATTTGATCGCATTGGATATAAGATTTAAAAATACACGGTGGAGTTGGTCGGCATCCCCTCTGACGACGGGCAGATCGCCCTGAAGATCCAAATGCAAATGGTGATTTTTTGAAGCAGTCTTGAACAGATCAACGGCCCCATTCAGTACAGCTTCGAGATTGAGGGGGCGATAGTCCAACCTTGCCTTGACATTTTTGAGCGTTTGCAGGTTCAGAAAGTTGTCGAACAGTTCGGCGAGCCGTTCGGTTTCATGATAAATGATGCCAAGAAACTCCATGCGCTGCTCTGGTGGCAGTTCCATCTCCATCATCAGTTCGGCATAACCCATCATTCCGGGCAACGGCGTTCGCACCTCGTGGCCAACCGCGGAAAGCATTTCTTCCTTCATGCGGTCCATCGCTTTGCGCTCGGTCAGGTCGGACACGATCCAGACCGCTCCTCCTCCGATGGGATCGGCAGTATCCAGGGCACGTCCTTGTATATGACCCCAGAATGTGCTGCCATCACGGCGTTTGAGCCACATTTCTTCAGAGTAGCTTTCACCCTGGCCGAATGAACCGTAAGCCAGTTCGCCAACCGCCAGGAACTTTTCATGGTTTTCGAACATGAATTCCGTACTTTGCCCAACCAGCTCCTGGATGTTTTCGTAGCCGAAAATCTCGCTTGCGCGCTGATTGGATCGCAACACCTTGCGATCCTTCACAAACAATATGCCGGATAGTGCGTTGTCGAGGATGACCTGTTCCTGGTGAAGTGTTCTCTGCAGTTGATCCTGGGTGGCGCGCAGAATTTTGACTTGGGTGTTAAGTTCCTCCGCCTGCGAAGAAACGGTCTCTTGAAAGTTGCGTAACATTTCAAGCATATTCGACTGTGCCGTGACGAGTGATTTGATCTCATACCAACGCGTTTTGATCGGTGGGTTGTCCGAAAAATCAAGCTGGGCGATTTTGCTGCTGGCACTGGCGAGGGCTTCAAGCGGCAAACTGATCCGGCGTGCCTGGCGGCGGGCCACAATGAAAGTCAGACCAAGCACCAGGGCGAGACAGGCAACCATGGCATTGCCGACATTGTACATCGATGGCAGAAAGTCGGCAGCAGGTGCAAAAGCCGCAATCCAGAAGGTCTGTTCGCCCAACGGCAGAGGATGCATCACGAACAGCCAACGCTGGCCCTGCGCGTGAACGGATTCTGGTTTCGAGTAGGCAGTCTTGTTGGCTCGCCATAAATCCAGGGCGAGGTTGACCGGTTCAAGGCCAAGATCTTCAGCCGCCTTGAGAATGACTGCCCGACCGGCACGATCGCCGCTTAAAACATCCTTGCGGGGCAGACCAAGGACTTTGCCGTCGTCAGTCAAGACCAGCACATAGCCCTGCCTGCCGACAGCAAGCCCCGAGGTAATTGACGAAATATCGACCAACTTGAGGTCCATGCCGACAACAAGACTGCGCCGGTTGGACAGATCGCTACGTATCGATACGGTGATGCCGGGTTCCTCCGTTGTGAAAAACTTATAGGGAGGCGTCCAGTGGACTCTGCCGTCGGCAGGCGCAGCCATGGCTGTTTTGAACCAGAGACGTTGACGCGGATCGTAGCCGACGCTTTTGTAATAACGCTGCAACAGTTGATCGTTCCGCCATTCGTAATACAGTTGCTGGTTACCCCGCCCGGCGATATCGGTGAACCTATTGAGCCAATGGCCATCGGGAAGCTGCAGCAGGAGCCACCCTAATCCGTCTGTTGTACCGGCAACAATTGATGTGGCTTGTGGGATCGTTTTCAAAACCGGGAGAAAACGCGAATTGAAACTCTCTGGCTGGTCAGCTTCAAATTCTCCCCACCCGCTCGCGATGCGGACGACATTTTCGGCCAGGCTGAAGGGCTCCCGCAGGGATCCTTCAGCCGTTTTGATGGTCGTGTCGAAATGGCTGACTGCAATACGATCGACCAGTGGGAACAACCCGAAGAAAAAATAGACGCAAGTAAACAGGAGAACCGCACCGCCGCCGAGCAGGCCGAATCGAAGAAACAAGGCAGTGCGTAGACTGATGAGCCGACGATTTGGTTTGTTGCCAGAATTTTCAGGAAGAAGTTCTGTCATTTTGCAAGGGTTGAATGCTCAACATCCGCACCCGCAATTGTGGCAAACCTTTTTACTGGCCCCGTCAGGTTCGATGGTTTCCGGCGCAAAGGCCACCCTGGAGATACCGCGTTGAATGTCTTCCAACAGGTTGCAATTCTGACTCTGACCGATAACATGCCCAAGGCAAGGATTGCCGAGCATGTTGTCGTTGGTGCGCAGGCGTACCGTATTGAGCAAATCAGAATAACCCCTGACCTCGAGCACATTCTCCGGTTCAAGAATGCAACTAATTGCAATGCCGTACTTTTTGTATTGCTTTGATAGTTCGGAAATAAACATCTTCGGATCTTGAGGCAATGCTGGCGGCTGCCATTTGCCGCCGGTCAGGCGGTACCCGTAAAAAACCACCGAGATTTCCTTGCTCACCTCTTTCCTCCCGGTTTGGCCGACTTTTTGCCGTTTTGTACCGCCGGCGTGACCGTCAGCTTCGGATCGGCCGCCGCCCGAATCAAGGTTGCCGACTTGCGTCCGGATTCGCCGGGGCGCAGGAAATGAATGACCACCTGGCTCCCCTCGGCGCCCCAGAGATGGTGCGAAACGACCTCGGCGAAATCGCTGCCGGACAGCGAATAATCGTTGATCTGCACGATCAGGTCACCTGGACGAATCCCCGATGATGCCGCCGGCGTGTTCGACGGGACCTGCAGTACGGCCAGTTCCCCGGTTGCCGTCGGCACGACCTGAAGTCCGACGCTGCCTAACTTCCTGGCTCTCTCCGTCGCAGTCAGTTTCCCGGGCACACCCAGGCAAATCAGCAACAGCAGCAGAAAAAGACTTTGTCTCATAGCTGATGGATCCAGGAAATATCGCCGCTTCCCTCGCGCAGCACCTCGATGCGGTCGTCAATCAGGCTGATGACCGTTGAAGGATCACCGAGGCGAATCCCGCCATCGAGCACCAGATCAAGTTGCCTGCCCATCCGCTGCTCGATCTCGTGGGGGTCGTGAAGGGGCTCTTCCCCGGAAAGGTTGGCACTGGTCGTCACCAGAGGAAGGCCGAGTTCCCTGACGATGGCAAGAGCGATCTGATCGTCCGGGATGCGGATTCCCACCGTTTTTTGCCGGGTGACCAGACTGTCGGGGACGATCCTGGTTGCCTCCAGTACAAAGGTGTAAGGTCCGGGAAGATGTCGCTTCATGATCTTGAAGGCCACATTGCTGACATGAGCGTAACGGGCGGCGTCGGAAAGATCTGAGCAGATAAAGGAAAAAGGCTTCCGAGCGTCGCGCTGTTTGATCTGATAGATGGTGCGAATCCCCTGCCGGCTGAAGATATCACAGCCGAGCCCGTAAGTGGTATCGGTCGGATAGGCGATCACGCCGCCATTCTTGAGCCGGTCGCAAACCTGCTGGACCAGCCGCGGCTGGGGATTATCCGGGTTGATCGACAGTATCATGCAGTCCCTGTTCCGGTATGGCCGAATCCGCCTGCAGCACGCCGGGTGGCGGAAAGTTTGTCGACCTCTTCGAAGGCAACTCGGGTCACCGGCGCGATGACCAGTTGGGCAATCCGGTCGCCCGGAGCAAAGGTGACCGGCGCCTGGCCATGATTGATCACGATGATGCCGATTTCACCACGATAGTCGGCATCAATCGTCCCCGGTGAGTTGACCAGGGCGACCCCCTGTTTCAGGGCCAGCCCCGACCGGGGCCGTACCTGCCCTTCATAACCCCAGGGGATCTCCAGGGCCAGTCCGGTGGGGATAAGAGTCCGCTCCCCGGGCACGAGGGTCAACGGCGCCTCAAGGACCGCATGCAGGTCCACACCGGCGGCGTGTTCCGTAGCATACTTCGGCACGATCGCCTTGTCCCTCATTTTGATCACGCGCACATGGAGCATCGCCACCCTCCCCTGCTGGTCATCTTATTAATGAAAACAGCCGCGAAACGATCGGACTGTCGACCATTTCGCGGCTGTTGGTAGTGCAAATCCAACCTTCCTGCCGGATCAGAGATCCGCCGGCAGTTCGACATCAAGCGCTTCCTTGCGGGAGAGCTTGATTTTCCCCTGCTTGTCGATACCGATGCACTTGACGACCACCTCATCCCCTTCCTTGAGGATATCGGTGACGGCCCGCACGCGCTCCTTGTCGAGCTCGGAAATGTGCACCAGTCCGTCGGTGCCGGGGTAGATTTCGACGAAAGCGCCGAACTCCATGATCCGCCGCACCGTGCCGCGATAGAATTTACCGACTTCGGCTTCCTGGGTCAGGTTGCGGATCATCTTGATCGCCATCTGGCAGGCTTCACCGTCGTGCGAGGCGATATTGATGCGGCCGTCGTCCTCGATGTCGATGGCACAACCGGTGGCTTCGATGATCGCCCGGACATTCTTCCCGCCAGGTCCGATGACCGTGCGCACCTGGTCGGGTTTGACGTTGATGGTGGTGATGCGTGGCGCGTACTTGGAAAGCTCGGTGCGCGGCGCGGCAATCGCCTTGGCCATCTCGCCGAGGATGTGAATACGACCGGCACGGGCCTGCTCCAGCGCCTGTTGCATGATCGCCTTGGTCACCCCGGAAATCTTGATGTCCATCTGCAGGGCGGTCACCCCTTCCGCGCCGCCGGTTACCTTGAAGTCCATGTCGCCGAGATGGTCCTCGTCACCGAGGATGTCGCTCAGCACGGCAATGTCATCGCCTTCCTTGATCAGGCCCATGGCAATTCCGGCGATCGGCCGGGTGACCGGCACGCCGGCATCCATCAGCGCCATCGAAGCGCCGCAAACCGAGGCCATCGACGACGAGCCATTCGACTCGAGAATGTCGGAAACCACGCGAATCGTATAAGGGAAGCTATCATGTTTCGGCAGAATCTTCGAAGCGCTGCGTTCGGCAAGGTAACCGTGGCCGATTTCGCGGCGGCCCGGGAAGAGGCGCATGCTGGTCTCGCCCACACTGAACGGCGGGAAGTTGTAGTGGAGCAGGAACTTCTTGAACTCCATCCCCTGCACGTTGTCCATGCGCTGCTCGTCCGTGGAGGTGCCGAGAGTCGCGGCCACCAGCGCCTGGGTCTCACCGCGGGTGAACAGGGCGCTGCCGTGGGAACGCGGCAGGATGCCGACTTCGCAGCTGATCGGGCGGATGGTGGTCATGTCGCGGCCATCGATGCGAATCCGGTCCTTGGTGACGATCCGGCGCACGACCTTCTTCTCGAGCTTGCCGAGGATGGTGCTGATCTCGCCTTCGCGGCCCGCATACTCATCAGCGAGCTGCGCCTTGATGGCGGTACGATTGTCAGCCAGAGCGGCATAGCGCTCCTGCTTGGTGCGGATACTGACCGCGGCGACAATATTCGCCTCGGCCAGGGCGGTGACTTTCGCCTCCAGTTCGGCATCAATCGCCGGCAGGGCGAATTCACGCTTGGTATTGCCAACCAGCCCGGCCAGTTTCTCCTGCATGTCGATCAGCGGCTGCAGCGATTCGTGGCCGAAGAAGATGGCGTCGAGCATTTCCGTTTCGGAGAGGAAATCGGCCTCACCTTCGACCATCATGACCGCGTCGCGGGAGCCCGAAACGACGATTTCCAGATCGCTCAGTTTGATCTGCTCGAGGGTGGGGTTGGCGATCAGCTGCCCGGCGATCCGGCCGACGCGCACGGCGGCGATCGGACCGTTGAAGGGGATGTCGGAGACGGCAACGCAGGCCGAGGCGGCAACCATGGCCAGGGTGTCGGGATCGTTGACCATGTCGGCGGAGACCACCGTCGGCATGATCTGGGTCTCGAACATGTACCCTTTCGGGAAGAGCGGCCGCATCGGCCGGTCGATCAGGCGGCAGATCAGCGTCTCACGCTCGCTGGAACCGCGCTCGCGGCGGAAGAACGAGCCGGGGATCTTGCCGCCGGCGTAAAACTTTTCCTGATAGTTGACGGTCAGCGGGAAGAAATCCTGTCCTTCGCGCATCTTTCTGGCCGATACGACGGTGCAGATCACCTTGGTCTCGCCGTAGGTAATGACCACGGCACCGTCGGCCTGACGGGCCATTTTCCCGGTCTCGATGGTCAACGGCTTGCCGTTGAATTGAATTTCTACCTGATGAAAACTCATATGCTTACTCCTCTCTCTGGCCGGATCCGACCGGCCCTTGTTGGAGAGGCCAAAACGTCAGGGGAGGATGGCCTGAGACAGACCCCGCCGCGGCAACCAAGCCGACAGCCGACTCTCTCTCCGGACAACCTCCCACGTGGCCTCTCAAAATGCAGGCAGCAGCTCCCCGATGGAGCTGCTGCCCTCTTCCTTAGCGGCGGATGCCGAGTTCAGAAATAACCTTGCGGTAACGCTCGACGTCACGACTCTTCAGGTAGTCGAGCAGACGACGGCGCTGGCCGACGATCTTGAGCAGACCACGACGTGAATGGTGGTCTTTCTTGTGGGTGCGGAAATGCTCCGTCAGGGTGGTGATGCGCTCCGACAGCAGGGCAATCTGCACTTCCGGGGAGCCGGTATCCTTCTCGTGGCTTTTGAATTTGCCGATGATTTCCTGTTTGCGTTCAGTGGCCAGCACAGCGCCATCTCCTTTGCGATTGAATTGTGATTGGTTGAATTTCGAAAGCAAACTTATATATCACAGTTTTTATGTGGAGTAAAGCCTTTACACTGCCACGATGGCATCGGGGAATACTTTCCAAAGCTCGAAGTCGCCCGGACGACCGTTGTGCCCTCCCGGCACATAACGGCCGACAGCCGCAAGTTTCTCCCCTGCCAACAGGCGCACTGCCGCATTCTCGGCCAGTTCTTCGGCATAGATTACTTCCGCAAATCGCGGAGCAACGCCATTGGCAAGCCGCGTTAACGCTTCGGCGTGAACCTGCAAACCCGGCCAGTCGGCGAGTGCCGCGGCGGAATCGATGACTGGCAACGGGCCACCGGCCGTTGCCATCGCTTCGAGTTGTTCGACGCTGTGGCACTGCTCTGCCTTGAACACGCCGCAACGGGTCCGGCGCAGGGTTGCCATGTGCGCGCCGCAACCGAGAGCCTGGCCGAGATCGTGGCAGAGGGTGCGGATGTAGGTTCCCTTGCCGCAGGAGACGCGCAGAACAACGTCCGGCAGGGTCATGTCGAGGATTTCGATGCGGTCGATCGAAACTTCGCGCGGCTCACGTTCGACCTGGACCCCCTGGCGGGCCAGTCGGTAGAGCGGTACCCCATCGCGTTTGAGGGCCGAATGCATCGGCGGGATTTGCTGGATGGTGCCGGTAAGGCCGGCAATGACGGTGTCCAGAGCCTGCCGGTCGACATGATCCCAGGAATGAGTCTCCACTACCTGTCCATCGCCGTCCTGCGTATCGGTGACGGTCACCAGACGAAGGGTGGCGACGTATTCATTGTCACCGGCCATCAGATACTCGACCAGGCGGGTGGCCGAACCGATCGCTACCGGCAGCACACCGGTGGCCGAGGGATCGAGGGTGCCGCAATGGCCAATCTGGCGGGTGCCACACCAGCGGCGCGCCTTGCGAACGACATCGAACGAAGTGATCCCGCACGGCTTGTCTACCAGCAGCAGACCATTCATCGGGAGGAGGAGAGCAATTCTCCGAGGCGGGAGAAAACCTGGTCGCGAACAGCCGGCAAAGGGCCGTCGATCATGGCGCCGGCGGCATTGTGATGACCGCCACCGCCAAACTCTCTGGCCAGGGCGCCGACATCGACTTTTCCCTTCGACCGGAAGCCGACCTTGTAGCAATTCGGGCCGGTCTGTCGGAAAAAGATCGCGACTTCGACGCCGCGGATCGAGCGAGGATAGTTGATGAAACGGTCAGTGTGTTCCGGTCGCGAACCGGTTGCGGCCAGCATCTCTTCAGTGACGGTGATGGCGGCAAAGGTTCCGCAGGAGGCAACATCCAGGGTCGGCAGTGCCAGGGCCAGCAGGCGGAGGCGCGATTCTTCCTGGCTCTCGTAAAGACCCGAAGCGATCGACCAGGGGTCGACTCCCAGCGCCACCATCTCCCCGGCAACCTGGAAAGCCTCGGGATCGGCGTTGGAATAACGGAACGAGCCGGTATCGGAAAGGATCGTCGTGTAAATGCTGGTAGCGACATCGCGGGAGATCGGCCAGTCGGCGGCCCGCAGCAACCGGTAGACCAGCACACCGGTGGCGCTGGCCTTTTCATCGACCCAGTGGATTTCGCCGAAATTTTCGGAATGGGGATGATGATCGATATTGACCAGGGTGCGGCAAGTCCCTTTGATCCAGCTGCCGGCCCGCCGCAGTTCGCCGGCATCGAGCACGAAGCCGACATCGAAGCGGGCATCGTCGGGAATCGTGGTCACCACCGTTTCCCAGCCGGGGAGAAAGCGATAGTCGTCGGGAACGCCGTCCCGGTTGTAGGCAACGACATCCTTGCCCATCTCGTGCAGGGCGTTGGCCAGGGCCAGGGTGGACGCAATCGCGTCGCCGTCGGGATTTTCGTGGCTGGCGACGAGAAAACGACGGCCTTCGCGAATGGCCGACAAAACGCTTTCAATCATCGGATTCAGTGGAATGGATATCGCGCAACAGACTCTCGATCCGACCGCCGTATTCGATCGAGGTGTCATACTGGAAAATCAGATCGGGCGTATATTTCATGCGCAGCTGCTTGCCCAACTGCTGGCGGATGTACGGGATCGAGCTCTTCAGGCCGGCGGTGCTGGCTTTGCGGGCCGCGTCGTCGCCGATCACGGTGTAAAAAACCCTCGCCAGGTGCAGATCCGGGGTGACCTCGACACCGGTAATGGTGACGAACCCGATCCGCGGATCCTTGAGCCCACGCAGCAGCAGGGCGGAAATTTCCTGCTGGATCGATTCCCCGACTCGCTGGGCACGCTGAGTGGACACGTTGCGGCTTCCCTTTAACTAAATATGGATAAATTCAACTTCGGTGGAGACAATCTCGGCGAGGCCGGACGACTCGATTTCGTCTTCGATGCGCTCGAGATGCGGCGAGATCACCTGTTCACTCGAACTGACCATGGCGAAACCGAGGACAGCGCTACGCCAGAGGTCCTGGTCGCCGACTTCCGCGGCGGAGACCGGAAAGCGGTTGCGGCAGCGGACCAGCAACTTCTGCACGATGCCGCGCTTTTCCTTCAGCCCGTGGACTGCCTCGAGATGCAGGGCAACCCGCAGCACGCCGACAACCATCGGTGCTCCCCTTTTACAGCGTGGACTTGACCTCGCGCAATTCGTAGGCCTCGATGATATCACCGGGCTTGACGTCATTGTAGTTCTCAAGGCCGATGCCGCACTCGTAACCGCTGGCCACTTCCTTGACATCGTCCTTGAAACGGCGCAGGGACGACAGCTTGCCCTGCCAGATTACCACGCTGTCGCGCAGCAGGCGAGCCTTGGCGTTGCGCAGGATCTTGCCATCGAGAACGTGACAACCGGCAATGGTGCCAACCTTGGTGATGTTGAAGGCCTCGCGGACTTCGGCGCGACCGAGATGATCCTCCACGTAGGTCGGTGCAAGCAGACCCTCCATGGCGTTGCGCACATCGTTGACCGCATCGTAGATGACGTTATAGAGGCGGATATCGACCCCGTCGGTTTCGGCCTGTGCCGACGCCTTGGGTGCCGGACGCACGTTGAAACCGAGGACGATGGCATCCGAGGCGGCCGCCAGGCTGATATCGGTTTCGGTGATGGCACCGACGCCGGAATGGATGACCACCAGACGACAGGCCTCGGTCGCCAGTTTGCCGAGCGATTCGGCAACGGCCTCCACCGAACCCTGGACATCGGCCTTGACGATGACGCGCAGTTCCTTGACATCGCCCTGCTTGATCCGGGCATACAGCTGATCAAGGGAGATCTTGCTGTGTTTGGCCAACTCCGCCTCACGCTGTTTCTGGGCACGATGCTGGGCAACCTCCTTGGCCACCTTCTCGTCCTCGACAGAGTGGAACATCTCGCCGGCATCGGGCACCCCGGTGAGGCCGGTGACCTCGACCGGGAACGATGGCCCGGCTGCCTTGACGGCATTGCCGCGGTCGTCGGTCATCGTCCGCACACGCCCGTAATGAACGCCGGCCACGATCGGATCGCCGATATGCAGGGTTCCCTGCTGAACCAGAACCGTCGCGACCGGGCCGCGTCCCTTGTCCAGGCGCGCCTCGACCACGGTCCCCTGGGCATGCTTGTCGGGGTTGGCCTTGAGGTCCATGACCTCGGCCTGCAGCAGGATCATCTCCAGCAATTGATCGATGTTGATGCGCTTCTTGGCGGAAACGTTGACAAAAATCGTTTCGCCGCCCCACTCTTCGGAAACCAGCCCGAATTCGGTCAGTTCCTGGCGGACACGGTCAAGGTTGGCATCCGGCTTGTCGATCTTGTTGACCGCCACCAGAATCGGCACCTTGGCAGCACGGGCATGGTTGATCGCCTCGCGGGTCTGCGGCATGACGCCGTCGTCGGCGGCAACCACCAGCACGACGATGTCGGTCACCTGGGCGCCACGGGCGCGCATGGCGGTAAACGCTTCATGGCCGGGAGTATCGAGGAAAGTGATCTGCCTGCCGTTGATCGAAACGTCGTAGGCGCCGATATGCTGAGTGATGCCGCCACACTCGCCGGCAGTGACGTTGGCCTCGCGGATGGCATCGAGCAGGCTGGTCTTGCCGTGGTCGACGTGACCCATGATGGTGACCACCGGCGGCCGCGACTGCAGGGCGCCTTCGGCTTCCTCCTTCTGAGTGTCGCCGGTCACGGTCAGCATGCTCTCTTCGTCGAAGGCCACGTTTTCGACTTCGTAACTGAATTCCGAAGCGATCAGCGCGGCGGTCTCGAAATCGAGGGGATGATTGATGGTCACCATCTGCCCCTGGCGCATCAGTTCCTTGATCAGGTCGTTGGCCTTGACGCCCATCCGCTTGGCCAGTTCACCGACGCTGATCACGTCGGTGATGCGGATTTTACGCTTGATCGCCTTGGAGACGGTGATCTCGGTCTTCTGGGATGCCCGAGGGGCTTTTTTCCCCTTGCGGTAGCGATCACCGGCATCCGGCTCGTAAATCTGCCGATCCTTGCGCCGTGCGGCACCGGCCCGGTCCTCAACGACGTCGCCGCGCCCTTTCTTCTTCTTGGCGTTGCGCCCTCGCCCGACATCCTTGCCGGGAGCATTAAGATCTGGCGCCGGCGTGGGGGCCATCCCGGGAGGGCCTGGGCCGGCACCGTCGGGACGCGGACCACCGGGACGC
>VEPG01000082.1 GCA_012026975.1 Desulfuromonas sp.
GGCCGGGCAGGGGGGGGACTTCCCCTATCCGGTCACCTTCCCGGAGGGGCGGTAGCTGAAATACGTGGTGAGCGTGGCCGAGTGAGTGCTGCCAGGAATACATCCCGATACAAAAACTGGTAGCCGGCCAGTTTTTCCCGCTGCAGGACCGGATGGCCGACGGGGAGAATGATGAAAGGCCGTGACTGCTCCCCGCCGACCGAGCCGTGTCCGCCGACCTGGTCATCGAAGCATGCGATCCCCTCTTCATCCAGTGCCCCGCAAATCACCAGATCCCCACAGTTCTCCCCGCTGCCGAAACGGCGCAACTCTTCGATTACCTCGTCCGGTACGCCATAGGGGCGAAGAAATTCCAGTTCATCCTGGTGGTGGAGGCTTCCCGGTGCCGTGCAGAGTCGGCCATCCCGGTGAAAGACGCAGACCTCTCCAGCGGCCTCGCCTTTAGACAAAATGAAGCCGATGCCTTTGTGCTGCTGGAGAAAGCGCAGCAGCAGCGGCTGGGTCGCTTCGACCTCGCGCCAGGTTAGACGGTGTGGTGTGCCGGTGATATAGAGGTGTGCCAGGGTGCTTGAGTAGGTGATGACCACGCCGCCCTCGTGATCGACTTTCAACGTCTCCGGTACCAGGTCGCGGATCTTCTTCTGCAGGTAGTTTTTGGTGGTTCGGTAAAGCCGGTAGCGCCAGCCGCGCCGGCGCGTCTCCAATTCGTCCTGCAGGTAGCCGAGTTGGATGCGGGTGAACGCCAGCGGTCCGGCCGAAACCGCCGCCGTCTGGTTCTCGCGCAGGAAAGCGCTGACTGCGTCTCCGAGCGTGGCGCCGAAGCGGGCCTGGAACGGGTAGCCGGGGGTTTGCCCGTGATCGGAGAGGATCACCAGGGTATAGTCGGCGGCGGCCACGTAGTCGATGGCGCGGATCAGTTCGCCGATCCGCTGATCGATATAGCGCAGATTCTTCAGGGCCGGCCGGGAAGCCGGCCCGTAGTGGTGGGCCAGTTCATCGTAGCCGCTGAAGGTCGTATAGATGCGCGGTACGCCGGTATAGACGTCGGCCAGTACCCCGAAGGTCTGCAGTTCGCGCAGGATGACGTTGCAGATGATGCGGATCAGGGGGAACAGCCCCTCCATCGGCCGCCAGCGTTTTCTCCGGCGGTGCCAGATGGCGTCCTGGCGGTTGACCCAGTACTCGAGAAGGGTTGCGCCGAACATCCGCAGCGCCCGCCACGGGTTGAACAGCATCAGCAGCAGGATGCGCACGCCGCCGATCCGGCCGAAAAGTGTCTGCGGGTGGGGGGATGAGGCCGTGAAGATGCTGCGCTCGGCGCCGCCGTCGATGATGTTGGAGTAGGAAGAGCCGCCGGCCAGCAGCCCCTCCCGGTCGTGGAAGAGGCGCTCGCGAAACAGCTGGACGTGGTCGGGGTCGTTGCAGGAGATGATCTGGCCGGTGCTCTTCTCGAACCAGCGGAACGCCGGGATGCCTTCTTCCTGACCGTAGAAGATGACCGCCTGGGCGGCCGGCGTGGTGCTCGGCAGACCGGCGCGATATTCGATCAGGCGGTGGCCGCGACGCAGGTAGCGTTCGAGGTGCGGCATGTAGCCGCGATCGAGGGCCTGGCGCAGATGCGGATAGGCCAGTCCGTCGATCTGCAGGCCGACGAAGCCCGGCTGGCGGCCAGCCGCCAACCGTTCCCGACGTTCCTTGCGGAACGGGAAGAGTTTGATCCCGTAGTAAAGTTGGTGGAGCGGGCTCAGCGGCAAACCGGGCCTCCCCATCTGGCTGGCCGCCGGGGCGGCCGGGGTTACTCTTCGATCGTGACCTTCTCGATGGTGACCGTTTCGACCGGCACGTCCTGATGCCCGGCCTTGGTGCCGGTGGCGACGGTTTCGATGGCCCAGACGGCGTCCATGCCGTCGATGACCTTGCCGAACACGGCATAGCCGAACTTGTCGGGGTTGAGACCGGCGTTGTCGAGGAACTTGTTGTCGGCGGTGTTGATGAAAAACTGGCTGGTGGCGCTGTCGACCACCATGGGGCGGGCCATGGCGAGGGTGCCGACCTTATTCTTCAGGCCGTTGGTCGCCTCGTTCTTGATCGGGGCGTTGGTCGGTTTCTGGGACATGTCCGGGTTCATGCCGCCGCCCTGGATCATGAAGCCGTCGATGACGCGGTGGAAGATGGTGCCGTCATAGTGCCCGGCTTTGGCGTAGGCGATGAAGTTCTCCACGGAGATCGGGGCCTTGGCAAGGTCCAGTTCGACCCAGATTTCTCCCTTGCTGGTGTGCATGATGGCGATCGGGTTGCTCATGGCTAAACGCTCCTTGACGTGAGTTTATTGAATCTTAAATACCATGCGGTTTCGGTTCGGGCAATCGTTTGCGCTCTGCCTGGGCCTCGGGACTATTATGGGGCAGACCCCGGGGCGCATAAGTCAAGAGCCGCAACCAGTTGGGATTGCGGCTCTTTTGTTCAGTTGGTACCGAAGGCCGGACTCGAACCGGCACGCCCGGAGGGCATCGGTTTTTGAGACCGACGTGTCTACCATTCCACCACTTCGGCGCTAGAGGATTTGCATTATAGGGAGAGGCCCCCGGACGGTCAAGCGGCAAAAGTCGCCGCCGGGGACTTTTCGATTGCATCCGGCAGGTACCCATGCTAATAAACTCTCCTTTGTCGGGGCGTAGCGCAGCCTGGTAGCGCACCTGTCTTGGGCACAGGGGGTCGGAGGTTCGAATCCTCTCGCCCCGACCATAAGCGCCAGTAGCTCAGTTGGATAGAGCAACGGCCTTCTAAGCCGTCGGCCGGGGGTTCGAATCCTCCCTGGCGCGCCACTTGATGAGACGGGCCGGTGGTGAGTTAACCGTTGACAAGCTCCGGGTTCCTTGACTAAATTGAACTCCCTTTTTGTGGTGGGTGTAGCTCAGCCGGTAGAGCACTGGATTGTGGCTCCAGGTGTCGAGGGTTCGAACCCCTTCACTCACCCCATGAATTTTCCGGGTCCGTCTTTTTCCGCGCTGACCACTCCGGGCGAAAGCTTGGGGTTCCGGAAAAAGTCGGACCCTTGTTTTTAGCGAGAGTGGCGGAACTGGCAGACGCACTGGATTTAGGATCCAGAGGGCAACCGTAGGGGATCGTCTCCCCTCTCTCGCACCAGATCAGACAAGGGCTGTGCGCCCCTGCGAATCACCGACCACGAACAAAACTACAAGTGCCGTCCCGGCCAGTCAGCGAGGATGAACGCATGAACGTCAAAGTCGAAGAACTCAGCAGCATTGCCAAAAAACTGCATTTCGAGATTGGTGCCGAGCGCGTCGATGAGGAGATCGAACGGGCCTTTCGCAAGATCGGCAAGTCCGCCAAGATCAAGGGCTTCCGGCCAGGCAAGATTCCCCTGTCGGTGCTCGAGCAGTACTACGGCGGGCAGATGGAGCAGGAAGTCCTGGGCCGCCTGATCAACGACACCTACTTCAAGGCGCTCGACGACCATGCCATCCCGGCCGTCGGCGAGCCGCGCATTGTCGACAGCAGCGGCGTCAGCCGCGGTCAGGCCTTCACTTACCAGGCCGAGATCGAGGTCAAGCCGACCGTGACGGCCAAGGATTACACCGGGATCGCCGTGCAGAAGGAAAAGTTCGAGCTGGACCCGAAGGTAATCGACGGCCGCCTCGAGGAACTTCGCACCTCGCGGGCCCAAATCGAAGTCAGTGCGCGCGCCCAGGCGCAGACCGGCGACTCGGTGATCATCGATTTCGAAGGGTTCGTCGATGGGGAGCCGTTCGAAGGGGGCAAAGCCGAGGATTTCGTGCTGGAACTCGGTTCGGGGTCACTGATCCCCGGGTTCGAGGAGCAGGTCGCGGGGATGCGGCGCGGCGAGGAGAAGGACGTCGCCGTAACCTTCCCGGAGGAGTACGGCCAGAAAACCCTGGCCGGCAAGCCGGCGACCTTCCGGGTGGTTCTCAAGGAGATCAAGGAAAAGATCGTCCCGGCACTGGATGACGAGCTGGCCAAGGGGTTCGGCGTCGAGACGCTGAGTGAACTGCGGGCCCAGTTGGAAGCCTCCTATCTGTCCCAGGAAAACAGCCGCATCGACAACGACCTGCGCGAGCGGTTGGTGCGTGAACTGATCGAGCGCAATCCCTTCGAGGTGCCGGCGGCCATGACCGCCAAGCAGCTTGAATATATGTACTCCAACATCAGCAACCGCATGCGCTCCCAGGGGCTGTCGCCGGACGTGCTCGGCATCAACCCGCAGAATTTCGCCGAGCGTTATCGCGAGGCGGCCGTCGACCAGGTGAAAGGCACTCTCCTGCTCGAAGCGATCGGCAAGCAGGAAGGGATAGCCGTGGAAGACGGCGAGGTCGACGGGCGCCTGGAAGAAATCGCCAAAATGGCCAACGCGCCGCTGGAAATGGTCCAGAAATACTATGCCGGCGCGGAGGCCCGCGAAGGGCTGCTGGCGCAGATCAATGAGGAGAAGGTGGTGCGGTTCCTGATCGACAATGCCCGCGTCACCGAGGTGCCGCGAGCCGCTCTTGAAGAAGGGAAGACGCCGTCATGACGCTGATACCGATGGTGGTGGAGCAGACCGGTCGGGGCGAACGCGCCTACGACATCTATTCCCGTCTGCTCAAGGACCGGATCATCTTTCTGGGTGGGGGGATCGACGACTACCTGGCCAATCTGATCATTGCCCAGTTGCTCTTCCTCGAGTCGGAGGATCCGGACAAGGATATCCATATCTACATCAATTCCCCCGGAGGGCTGGTGACCGCCGGTTTGGCGATCTATGATACCATTCAGTATCTGAAGACCCCGGTGTCGACCATCTGCGTCGGTCAGGCCGCCAGCATGGGGGCGGTCCTGCTGGCCGCCGGCACCAAGGGGAAGCGTTTTGCCCTGCCGCATGCGCGGATCATGATCCATCAGCCTCTCGGCGGCTTTCAGGGGCAGGCGACCGACATCAGTATTCATGCTCAGGAGATTCTGCGGCTGCGCGATGACCTGAACCAGATCCTGGCACATCATACCGGGCAGAGCATGGAGCGGATTGCCGCCGATACCGAACGCGATTTCTTCATGGGTAGCGATGTCGCGAAGGACTATGGTATTATCGATGGCGTGGTACAGAGGAAAAGCTGAACGATCCGGCGAGGTGACGACGTGACCAACAAAAACGGCCAGGGCGGCCAGTTGACCTGTTCTTTCTGCGGCAAGGCCCAGGAAGAGGTGAAAAAACTGATTGCGGGGCCCGCCGTCTATATCTGCGACGAGTGCATCGAGCTGTGCAAGGACATCATCGCCGAAGAGACCCAGCTTGACGAACCGGCCGGACGTGCCGGCAAGCTCCCCAAACCGGCCGAGATCAAGGAGATTCTGGATGATTTCGTGGTCGGCCAGGAGCGGGCCAAGAAGGTCCTGGCGGTGGCGGTCTACAATCACTACAAGCGGGTCGAAGGTTTGACGGCCGAGCGCGCCGGCGATATCGAAGTCCAGAAGAGCAATATTCTGCTGCTCGGCCCGACCGGCAGCGGCAAGACCCTGCTGGCCCAGACGCTGGCGCGGGTGCTCAACGTACCGTTCGCCATTGCCGATGCCACCAGTCTGACCGAAGCCGGCTATGTCGGCGAAGATGTCGAGAATATCATCCTCAACCTGCTGCAGGCAGCCGATTACGATGTCGAGAAGGCTCAGAAGGGGATCATTTATATCGACGAGGTCGACAAGATCGCCCGCAAGTCCGACTCTCCCTCGATCACCCGCGATGTGTCGGGGGAAGGGGTGCAGCAGGCCCTGCTCAAAATCATCGAAGGGACGATGGCCAGCGTCCCGCCCAAGGGTGGGCGCAAGCACCCGCAGCAGGAGTTTCTGAAGGTCGATACGACCAATATCCTCTTTATCTGCGGCGGGGCTTTCGCCGGTTTGGAGGGGATCGTCAGCCAGCGCATCGGCGCCAAGAACATGGGCTTCGGCGCCGAGGTCAAGAGTGACCGCGAACGCCAGCTCGGCGAACTGCTGGCTCAAGTCGAGCCGGCTGATTTGCTGCGCTACGGGCTGATCCCGGAATTTATCGGCCGTCTGCCGGTGGTAGCGACGCTTGACGAACTTGACGAAGAGGCGCTGGTCCGGATCCTGTGCGAGCCTAAAAACGCCTTGGTCAAGCAGTACCAGAAACTGTTCGATATGGAGCGGGTCAACCTCAAGTTCACCGACGGTGCCCTGGTCGCGGTTGCCAAGGAAGCGCTCAAGCGCAAGACCGGCGCGCGCGGTCTGCGCTCGATCCTCGAGAACGCCATGCTCGATGTCATGTATGACATTCCGTCGCAGGATCGGGTCAAGGAGGTGGTGGTCAATGATGACGTCATCCTCCAGGGTACGCAGCCGATCATCGTCTACGAATGTGCCGAATCGGCCTGAAGGTCTGACAAGACGGCTCTCAATAGTAGCTTTTCGACAGACTGACAACGGTTGACCATGAGCGCACATCAAGATCACTCGGTGGAAGCAACGACCCCGTTTCCCGTCCTCCCGCTGAGGGATATAGTCATCTTCCCGTACATGGTGACCCCGCTGTTTGTCGGGCGGCCCCGTTCGATTCACGCCCTTGAATGGGCGGTGGAACACGGCAAGCAGATCTACCTGGTCACCCAGCGCGATCCCAAGGTCGACGACCCGCAGGCGGACGAACTCTATCTGGTCGGGACGCTTGGCCAGGTGGTGCAGATGCTCAAGCTCCCCGATGGCACGGTCAAGGTGCTGGTCGAAGGGAAGCAGCGGGCAAGAACCCAGCACCTCGAATACGATGAGGAGAGCATCTTTGCCACAGTGGAGATGCTGCCCGAGCCGGAACTGCTCTCATCCGAGCAGACCGCACTGGTGCGCAGCGTCAACGCGGCTTTCGAGAACTACGCGGGGCTGAGCAAGAAAGTGCCCCCGGAAATGGTCACGACCATCGCCGCGATTGAAGAGGCCGCGCGCTTTGCCGATACCGTGGCGGCCCACCTCAATGTACAGATCGCCGACAAGCAGAAGATTCTCGAGGAGATCGATCCAGCCCTTCGACTTGAAGGGCTGCTGACGCTGCTGGAACGGGAAGTCGAGATCCTGCAGATCGAAAAGAAGATTCGCAACCGCGTCAAGAGCCAGATGGAGCGCAGCCAGAAGGAGTACTATCTCAACGAGCAGATGCGCGCCATCCAGAAGGAGCTCGGCGAAAAGGACGAGTTCAAGCAGGAGCTTCGCGAACTCGAGGAACGCATCGCCAAGGCGCGCATGTCGAAGGAAGCCACGGAGAAGGCTCATGGCGAACTTCGCAAGCTGAAGATGATGTCGCCGATGTCCGCCGAGGCGACCGTGGTGCGCAACTATATCGACTGGCTGGTGTCGCTGCCGTGGCGCAAGGGGACCCGCGACCGGCTCGACCTGAAACGCGCCGAGGAGATTCTCGAAACCGACCACTACGGGCTGGAAAAGGTCAAGGAGCGAATCCTCGAATACCTGGCCGTCCAGATGCTGATCAAGAAGATCAAGGGGCCGATCCTTTGTCTCGTCGGTCCGCCCGGCGTTGGCAAGACCTCCCTTGGACGTTCAATCGCCCGGGCCATGGGGCGCAAGTTCATTCGCGTCTCCCTTGGCGGCGTGCGCGACGAGGCCGAAATTCGCGGTCATCGCCGCACCTATATCGGAGCCATGCCCGGCAAGGTGATCCAGAGCCTGCGCAAGGTTGGCGAGCGCAACCCGGTGTTCCTTCTTGACGAGATCGACAAGATGAGCACCGATTTCCGCGGCGACCCTTCGTCGGCGTTGCTGGAAGTGCTCGATCCGGAACAGAATCATACCTTCAGCGACCACTTCCTTGATGTCGACTACGACCTTTCGTCGGTCATGTTCATTGCCACCGCCAATACCCTCCACGAAATTCCCGGGCCGTTGCGCGACCGGATGGAAGTGATCCGCATCGAAGGGTACACCGAAGAGGAAAAGCTCAATATCGCCGAGCGCTACCTGATTCCCAAGCAGATCCAGGCGCATGGGTTGAAGGTGGACCAGGTGAAATTCAGCGAGGCGGCGCTGCGAGAGATCCTGCGCCGCTACACCCGCGAAGCGGGAGTTCGCAACCTCGAGCGGGAACTCGCCTCAATCTGTCGCAAAATTGCCCGTGAAGTCGCTAAAACCGGATCCGCGGCCAGCCATCAGGTCGGTGCCCAGCAGGTCCGGAAATATCTCGGCGTGCCACGCTACAGTTTCGGCGTCAAGGAGTCGGAACAGCGCGTTGGTTTGGCCAACGGCTTGGCCTGGACCGAAGTCGGCGGTGAGTTGCTGACGGTCGAGGCGACCGTCATGCCGGGCCAGGGGCGCTTGACCGTGACCGGGAAGCTTGGTGAAGTGATGCGCGAATCCGCCCAGGCGGCGTTGAGCTACGTGCGTTCACGGTGGGTGGAACTCGGCCTGGAAAAGGATTTCTACGGAAAGATCGATATCCATATCCATGTCCCGGAGGGGGCAATTCCCAAGGACGGTCCGTCGGCGGGAATTACCATGGCGACCGCCCTGGTGTCGGCCTTGACGGGGCGCAGCATCGATCAGAACCTGGCGATGACCGGAGAGATCACGTTGCGCGGCCGGGTGCTCGCGATCGGCGGCTTGAAGGAAAAACTGCTGGCCGCCAAACGTGCCGGGATCACCAAGGTGCTGATCCCCGGTGACAACGAAAAGCACCTTGAGGAAGTCCCCATGACCGTGCGCCGGTCCATGCAAATTCTCCCGGTCGCCCATATGGATGAAGTTCTGGCCGAGGCGATCCAGGGTCGGTTGGAACGGGTTGCCGATGTGGAAGGGCCGGGCTTTCCCGTTGAGCCGGAACCGTCCGTTCATCACTAGAATGATGAAAATATCCTCTTGACAGTTTTTGCGGCGCTCTGCTACAAAGGTAGCCGGTTTAAGCAGGGTTTAACCCATTCTTTCTTACTCGTGGAGGTATGCTGTGACGAAAGCCGATCTGGTAAATGCGATTGCTGAGAAGGCGGGACTGAGCAAAGCCGATGCCGAGAAGGCGCTGAAAGCCTTCACTGGCGCCGTGACCAAGGCCCTCAAAGCTGGTGAAAAGGTGTCTCTGGTCGGGTTTGGCACGTTCAGCGTGGGGCAGCGCGCCGCGCGGACCGGTAAAAATCCTCAGACGGGCGCCAAAATCAAGATCCCTGCCGCCAAGACCCCCAAGTTCAAGGCTGGCAAGGCTCTGAAGGACGCCGTCAACAAGAAGTAAGTTGACAACGTGGCCGCCGCCCCGAGGCGGCGGCCACCTCATTGTTTCAAACGAATAGGAAGCGGAGCAGGGGGCCAGGCGTCTCCTCGGCCTTTTGCGCGTTTCCTATTTCTGTCTATCGCGGGGCTGTAGTAGAGACGGTTACAACGCCGGCCTGTCACGCCGGAGGTCGCGGGTTCGAGTCCCGTCAGCCCCGCCATTTTTTCAGAGGAGGCGACCGAGAGCGGTCGCCTCCTCTTTTTTGGCCTGTGAAGCGAAGCGTTGACGTATTGGCAGCTTCCTCGCTATACTTGCCAAACTATGCATTCACCCACGGATTAACCCTGGCTTTTGAATCCTCCCCGTCAGTGAGGTCGAAATTATGTGGAAGCCCATGTTGCGTTCTCTTGTCCCGGTCGTCGTCGCGCTATCTATACTCACATCGAACACCTTTGCCGCAGAGCCGAATGTTGTGGCCAAAATCGGCAGCATCTCGGTTACCAATTTCGAGCTGCAACGCGAAATCCGCAAGAAAATTCCCCTCGAAGTCGCCTACCACAGCGGGATGGATTCTGGAAAGATAGAGAAGATCAAGTCAGATGTTCTCAACCAGTTGATCGAACGCAGTTACAAGGTGCAGTATGCCTTGGACAATGAACTTTCGATTGCCCCGGAAGAGATGGACAAACGCATGCAGGCATTTCTCGGGCAGTATTCGAATCCTGAGCAGCTTGCCAAAGCCCTGGGCGGCGAAACGCTCGAAGCCTATCGAGCTTCCCTCTATCGCCAGTTGTTGGCAGAGAAGGCCGAGGAAGCTGCGGTGGGCAGCAAGGCAACAGTGAGTGAGCAGGAGTTGAAAAACTATTATGAGACCAATCAGAAGCGATATTTCCGCCCCCTGCAGTTCAAGGCGAGTCATATCCTGATCCAGGTTGATCCTGCCGCGAGTGCCGAAGAGATCGCCAAGCGCAAGGAACGTGCTGATCTATTGCTGGCCCGGGCTAAAAAAGGCGAGGATTTCTATAACCTGGCCTACTATGAATCCGATGACCGCAGCCGCTATGTCGGCGGCAGCCTTGGCTATTTCCATGAGGGACAGACGGTCGCTGAATTTGATGAAGCGGTGAAGCATCTCAAGCCGGGTGAAGTTTCCGGTCTGGTGAGAACCCGCTGGGGATTCCATATCATCAAGTTGGACGAACGCAATGAGGCGCGCCAGCTTGGGTACGCCGAGGTAAAGGACAAGATTCGCAGCGACCTTGAAAAAGAACGGCGGACGCTCCTTTACAACGACTGGATGGCTAATCTGCGTAAGCGATATCCTGCCGAGACAGCAAAATAAATCGACGATATAACTTTTATCGTGCGTCCCTGCTTTTGGCTTGTCCTGTGCTGTGGTCTCCTGCTCGGTTGCAGTACCACACTCCCTCTTGGCGATATCTGGTTGTCCCGACAGACGGATCTGGTCTGGCCGAAGCCACCGGTTTCTCCAAGGATCGGATACCTGCGAACTCTCACCGGGCCACAGGATTTTGTAAAGGCCGATCGCAGGCAGGGATTCCTGGATTGGCTGGTCGGAGAGCGGGAGCTGACTGTTCCTCTACTGACGCCAACGGCAGTGACTGCCGATGGGAAGGGGCGAGTCTGGGTTGCCGACAGCAGTGCCCGGATGGTTTTTCGCTTCGACCTCTCCCGTGAAAGAATCGACTATTTCCGGCAGGTGGGAGAAGATGAGCTGCAGTCTCCTTCCGGGGTCGCTTTTGATCCCCGTACCGAGCGACTGTACGTGGCCGATGCTCAGCTTGGTAAAGTCTTCGTGTTGGGCAAAAAGGGGGAACTGCTCGGGGAAATAGCCCCTCCCGAGGGCTTTCAACGTCCCGGTGGCCTCGTCGTGGATGATGCGGGCGGGCTATATGTTGCGGACGCCCTGGGTGGCGAGATTTGTGTTTTTGATGCGGCAGGGCATCTGCAGCGCCGCATCGGGAGTCGGTCCACCTCTGACGGGCGTTTTCAGCGTCCTACTCAGGTTGCCCTGGGACCACGGAACGAGTTGCTGGTTGTCGACGCGCTGCGATTTTTGATCGAAATCCAGGATGCCTCCGGCCGGTTGCTCGGAGTTGTCGGACAGGTTGGCGACGTGCCGGGGAGTTTTGCGCGGCCGAGGGGGGTGGCTGTCGATTCGGCGGGGCACGTTTATGTCGCCGATGCGGCATTTGACAATATTCAGATATTCGATTTGACGGGACAGTTGTTGCTGTATTGGGGCGGTTCCGGAAGTGCCCACGGGCAGTTCAACCTCCCGGCGGGACTGTTTATCGATGATGCAGACCGTGTTTACGTGGCTGACAGCTACAATCACCGGGTCGAGGTTTTTGCCTATTTTGAACAGCCCCCTGCCCCCGCGCTTGGCCGCTAAGGTGGTGTGGATATTGCATGTTAACGCGGTATCCAAATGACGTTTCTAAGAGGTGTTATGAAGTCCTCCGTTCATTTCAACGCCTTGGCGCTGTGGTTGGTTTTTTGTCTGGCCCCGTTGACCAGTGCGGCCATTCCGCTGTCAAACAGCAACAATCAGCACAACTTCTCCAGCGGTGCCGCGAACCTCAACCTCACGACCGGCAATCCCCATCCACATGCGGATTCGCCGGATAACCTGGTTAGTCCGGGCACCTCGGAAATCTGCATTTTCTGCCACACCCCGCATGGCGCCGCGCCGCAAAGTTCCTTGTGGAACCGCCGCGACCCCGATTCGATGGGCTCCTTCCCGGTTTACGGTGGGCAGTTGGTCATCAAGGGGAGTTTCAACGTGACCAATGCCACTCTGCACAGCCAGTACAACTCGGCGACTTTCCCCTATCCGAACGGCGCGTCAAAGCTCTGTCTCTCCTGTCATGACGGGGTGACGGCAATCGGCACGGTGCTGGACGGGACTGCGTTCAATATGCTCAATGCCAGCAACATCAATGCCATGGGCGACCCGCGGCTGGTCATCAATCTGGCTGCGTCCCATCCGATCTCCTTTGTGTACGACAGCCAGGTGCTTTCTGATATCAGTCAGGTCAAACCGCTTCAGTATCAACTGCCCACCATGGTCGACGTGCCGCTTGACGGCCAGCAGCGCATGCAGTGCACCACCTGCCACGACCCGCACGAGGATACCCGCTCCGAACCCCATGGGTTGCCTTTCTGGCGCCATAACACAAATGCCGTTGTCAGCGAGTTCGAGGATGTCTGCAACGATTGCCATCTGGCCGACAAGACCGGTCCTCCAGTACCGGTCTTGCACAACATGTAGGGTTTTTCGCTGTTAGAGCCGACTCCGAGAGGAAGCAAGGTGAAACGTTCACGCTTGGTCTGTTCTGCGCTGCTCCTTGCGGGCATTTTCCTGATTGTTTCCCTGCCGGTTTCAGCGGCGGGGAATAAGGGTGTTTTGCAAGGACTGCATGCCCTCAAGTCGAAACTGCCGAAAGGTTGTCGTTCCTGCCATCAGGGGATGACCATGCTTGTCACCGGCGAAGAGACATCCTGTCTCCCTTGTCATGGCAACAGTGCCGACCGCGAACGAATGGTCCGCGACGGCTATCTCAAGCAGACAGGGCGCAATACCCTGGCCGATATTGAAGCGGAATTGCGCAAGATCTATGCACATCCGACCCTGACGGACAGCGGTGTACACCAGTCTCGGGAGACTCTGCCAGAAGAGGTTGGCAACGCTGCGCGGCATGCCGAGTGTGTCGACTGCCACAATCCGCACCTGGTGGATGCCGGGATGCCGTTGCGCGGAGTATTGGGTAAGCGTACCGGAAATTTCAGCGGTGCGATCACCAAGGAGTACGAACTCTGCTACAAATGTCATGCGGAAAGTGCCAATTTGCCAGGGAATTCAACCAACAAGCATGCCGAATTCAAAACAACCAACCCGTCGTTTCATCCGGTTGAAGGAGAGGGAAAGAGTTCTTTCGTGATCAGCCTGAAGGAACCGTATGTGGTGGCGAAGGGTAACCCGAACGAAATCTCGGAGATTTCTTGTCGCGACTGCCATGGCAGCGACGATCCCGCGAGTCCGAAGGGCCCGCATGGGTCAAATATCGAAGGGTTGCTGGTCCTTGACTACCAGAAGGATGATGCGCTTCCGGAAAGCTCGCTTGCCTATGCGCTTTGCTACAAATGCCACGAGCGCAACAGCATTCTTGCTGACGAAAGCTTTCCCTACCACTCTTTGCATATCGTCGGTCGGACGACAGGCCAGGGGGGAACGTCCTGCTATACCTGCCATGATGCTCACGGCAGTCTTCAATACCCGCACCTGATACGTTTCAACGAAGAAGTGGTGCAGAAAACCAAAGACGATCAGTTCAAATACGATGCCCGGGGATATACCGCCCGCCACGGTTCCTGCTACCTGAATTGCCATGGGGTCGAGCATAATCCCAAGGAATATTGACGTCTTTACTCTCCATTGTCAGAAAATTGTGTGGCCGGTCCCTGGTGACCGGCCACACAATTTTCGGGGGAGAATTTTGCGGAAAATGGCCATAGCCATTCAACTTGAACGGAAATTGAGGTAAAAGATATGGCTAATGCCTGTTTTCCTATGTAAAATCGGTACGGCTGACGGCCGGGTTCTGGATTGAGAGTTCGATGCCACAGACCGACAGGCTCTGTTGGAGAATCTCGAGGAGCAGGGCTTTTTCGTTTTTCAGATTCGCCGGGTGGGACTGCGGGGACTGTTCGCTGTGCCGGGCGGAGCGCGTCTTAGTAGCCGCCGCTTCCTGACGTTGAACCAGGAAATGGTGGTGCTGCTCCGCTCGGGTTTGCCGATTCTGCAGGTTCTCGACACCCTGGTCGAACGGATGGAAGCCGGGCGACTGCTTGAAGTGCTTCGGGAAATTCGTTCCGACGTGAAAGGGGGGGGCGCTTTGTCCGATGCGTTCGGACGGTTTCCCGCGATGTTCCCCCAACTGTATGTGGCCTCTCTGCGGGCCGGTGAACAATCGGGCGATCTGCCGGTGACTTTGGCGCGTTATATCGCCTACCAGAAACGGGTGGAAGTGATCAAGGCCAAGGTTCGCAGCGCGACCTTCTACCCGTCCCTGTTGGCCATCGCCGTCGTTGCGGTCCTGGCATTTCTGCTGCTTTATGTGATCCCGAATGTCACTCAGGTCTACACGGACGCCGGTGCGGAACTGCCATTGCTGACCCGGTTGGTGATTGGCGTCTCCAATGGCCTGGTGACGACTCTCCCGGTCTGGCTGCCGTTGCTGATTGCCGGCGTGGTGGTTTTGCGCCGGTTGGCTCAGACCGATCGGGGCGGTTATCTGATTGACCGTTGGAAGCTGCGCCTGCCGTTTTTCGGGGCGCTGTTCAGTGAGTATGCCCTGTCATCTTTCTGCCGCACGCTGTCGACCACGCTGGCAAGCGGCATCACGGTCGTGCAGTCGATGCAGATGGCGCGCGGGGTCCTCAATAATCGCTTGCTGGAAGACAGTATGGCCGTGGTGGTACGCAAGATTCAGGAGGGGACACGTATTTCCGACGCTCTCGAGCAGTCCGGAACCTTTCCCATTCTCGCCCTGCGCATGATCGGCGTCGGTGAATCCAGCGGTTCCCTCGGGGACATGCTGACCGATGTCGCCGACTATTACGAAAGTGAAGTCGAGCGGCGGCTTGAACGTTTGGCGACCCTGGTCGAGCCGCTGATGATGCTGATCATGGGTTTGCTGGTCGGGACGATTGTCGTGGCGATGTATATCCCGATCTTCCAACTGGCCGGGACGGTAAGGTAAAGGTTTTGAGGGACCGTACGGGCGCAATGCCTTGCGCCCGGGGCGTACGGCAGTACGCCCCTACATAAATCACGGATCACGGTCTGAATGGCTTTCGAACGCAAAAAAATCGGTGAAATTCTGGTCGAGATGGGGAGCATCGCCCCGGCCGAGATGCGTCTGGTGCTCGACCGGCAGCCGCTGCTCAGCCGACGTTTCGGCGAGGTCGCCATTGCCGAGGGGTTGATCGGCGAAAGTGTTCTTGCCCAGGCGCTCGCGAGCCAGTTCGGACTTGAATTCATCGATCTTGAAAAGACTCCGCCGCCAGCCGAGTTGGCCGAGACGATTTCCCCTGAACTGATCGTTCGCTTCGAATGCGTGCCAGTGCGTCAGGACGCCAACGGTCTGACCGTCGCGATTGCCGACCCGACGCGCCTGCGGGGATTCGATGATCTGGAAATGCTGCTCGATCAGCGGCTTGAGTATGTGCTTGCCGCCAAGGGGCAGATTGCCAAATTGGTCGAGCGTGGCCAGGGGTCGCAGCAGGTTCTGCAGGAGGTCTCCGAAGATTTCAAACTGCAGTTGGTCAAGGAGACCGACAAGGGAGAGGAAGTCCTCTCCATCGAAAAGCTCACCGACGATTCCAGCCCGATTATCCGCCTGATCGACTCAACCCTGTTCGATGCGCTGAACAAGAGGGCCAGCGATATCCATATTGAAACCAGCCTGGAAGGGGTCGTTATCAAATACCGGGTCGACGGAGTGCTGTTCCGCGCCACCGAGCCCCTCGACTCCCGTTTTCAGGGACCGATCATCTCACGCATCAAGGTCATGAGCGAGCTGGATATCGCCGAACGACGCATCCCCCAGGACGGTCGCTTCAAGGTGCGCATGGGTGGCAAGTCGATCGATTTTCGCGTGTCGATCATGCCGAGCATCCACGGCGAGGATGCGGTCATCCGGATTCTCGACAAGGAGAGCATCGCCAAGGATCTGCACGGATTGACCCTCGATGTGCTCGGCATTGATGAGCGCGAGAAGGTCCGGCTGCGGCGGAAGATCCGTGAACCTTACGGTATGGTGCTGGTGACCGGTCCGACCGGCTCCGGCAAGACCACGACCCTTTACGCGTCGATGACCGAGATCTTCAACGAGCAGGAGAAGCTGATCACCATCGAAGATCCGGTTGAATACCAGTTGAAGGGGGTTGTGCAGATCCCGGTCAATGAGAAAAAGGGGCTGACCTTTGCCCGCGGGTTGCGGTCGATCCTGCGCCACGACCCGGACAAGATCATGGTGGGCGAGATCCGCGACCCGGAAACCGCCCAGATCGCCGTACAGTCGGCGCTGACCGGCCACCTCGTGTTCACGACCGTCCACGCCAACAACGTCTTTGACGTCCTTGGCCGCTTCCTGCACATGGGGATCGATCCCCACAACTTTGTTTCCTGTCTCAATTGTGTGCTGGCCCAACGCCTGGTGCGCAAGATCTGCACTCACTGCAAGCGGCCGGTATCCTACAGCCGGGAAGAACTGGAAGAGTCGGGGGTGGATGGCGCCCGCTACGAGAATCATCCCTTCTTCGAGGGAGCAGGCTGCCGGGAGTGCAACGGTCAGGGGTATCATGGCCGGACGGCAATCGTCGAACTGCTCGACCTCACGGACGATCTGCGCGAAATGATCCTCGACAAAGGGACCCCCATCAGCCGGCTCAAGGAAGCGGCACGGGCCGCCGGCACCCTGTTCCTGCGCGATTCGGCAGTCAACAAGATGCTCGCCGGTGTCACCACCCTCGAGGAGATCAACCGGGTCACTTTCGTCGAGAAGGCTGGCCTGCCATGATCAAGCGGACTTATGTCGGGCTTGCCCTGGGCGCCGAGCAATTGACCGCGGTGGCCCTGCAGCGTTCCCGGCCGGCGGTACGCTTGACCGGCGTCCGTCGCGAAGCCCTGACCGGGGCCGTGGAACTTTCCGGGAAGCAGCCGAACGTGACCGATCCGCGCCGCTTCGTCGAGGCGTTGCGGCGTACACTTGACCCACTGGTGGGCGGAGAGGAACGGGTTTCCCTCTCGCTTCCGGATCGCGTCGGCAGGATTTACCTGCTTGAGACCGAATCGGCATTCAAGACGCGCCAGGAGGGGGTCGACATTCTCAAGTGGCGGCTGAAGGGGAGCCTGCCGGCACCGCCGCAGCAGGTGCAACTCGACTTCCAGGTGCTGGAACGTCGCGAGGACGGCCGGCAACGCCTGATGGTTGCCGCCATCGCCCATCCCGTGCTCGAACAGTACGAGGAGCTGATTGAAACGGCAGGACGGCAGGCGGTGCAGATAGGGTTTCACTCACTGAGTCTGTACAACTATTACAGCCCGCGTCTCGATCTTGGCGAGGAGTTTCTTCTGGTCGCTCTGGAGCAGAACCAATTCAGCATGATGTATTTTGCAGGCCGGGCGCTTGCCTATCAGCGCGTGCGGGAAATATCTCCCGAACCGGAACAGCTGTTCCGTGAGTTGTCGCGATCCCTGGTCGATGCGTCCGCCACTTTTCCCGCCATGCAGCGCTGCCCGGTTTTTGCCCACTTCGATCCGGGGCTGACCGAAACGTTGCGCGAAGTTCTGACGTCGACCCTGGAACGCGAGGTCCACGTTCTCGATCCACAGCTGAAACGATTTGCCGGAGAGGCAGCCATTGGCCTGCCGGCAAGCGGCACGGTTCTGGCGGCGATCGCCGCCGCCGAGCAGTTGATGGCCATCTGACGGATTTTGACCATGCACTTTCGCCTGAATCTTGCCAGCCGCACTTACCTTGACCGTCGCAGTGTGCGCCGCTGGCTGCTGCTGATCGGCGGCCTGCTCGGGCTACTGCTGGCGGTCAACCTGCTTTACGCCTGGCGCAATCTGCAGCAGCTGCGCCAGGTCGATGAGCGACTGGTCGAGATCGAGGGGAAGCTGGCCTCCCAAAGGGGCACCACGAAGACTTTCACCCCGGAAAGCTTCGCCCGGGTCATGAGCGAGATTGCCGCTGCCAACAAGGTGATCGATGCCGACCAGTTCCGCTGGAGCGGGCTGCTCGGCAGGCTTGAGGAACTGCTCCCGGACGATGTGGCGATTCGTACCCTGACGCCCAACTACAAGGAGCGTTCGCTGCAGATCACTGCTGTGGCCCGCGACACCACGGCCATGACCGCGTTGCTTGATGCCCTGCTGGCCTCCACGGACATGAGCCAGGTTTATCTGCTCAATCAGGCCTTCACCGAGCAGCCGGACGGTGAATCGGTCGTGTCGTTCTCGATCGTCATTCGGGAGGCATTCTGATGCCGCCGATTGAATTCCTGCGCCAGTTGTGGTTCGGCCATCGCGTGCTGTTGAGTGCTGTCGGGCTGATCCTGCTGGCGAACATCGCTCTGGGACTGACGCTGCAGCAGTACCTGGTGCCGACCGTCAATGAGCGTGAACAGCAGCTGATCCAGCAGCAGGCCGAATTGCGGGGCGGGAGTGTCACCGGCGACTCCCCGGCGCAACTGTTTGCCCAGGGAGAGAAGGACCTTGGCGCCTTCCGCGCGAAGATCCCGACGCATCGGGAGTTTACCGGGTTGATCGTGGAACTCCAGAATCTCGCCGACGAGGCCGGCCTCGATCTGGCCCAGATCAACTATAATCATGAACAGGAGAAGGACAGCGATCTTTTGCGCTACACGCTGACCTTTACGCTCGAAGGAAGCTACAACGCCGTCAAGCAGTTTGTCCATGCGCTGGAGCAATCGCCACGCCTGATCAGCATCAAGCAGATTGGTCTGCAGGGGGTCGGGCAGGAGAGCGGTACCGATGTGCGTCTGCAGCTGAGCCTGGAAACGTTTTTCCGCGCCGGGGTGTCATGAACCGCAAACGTCTTCTGCTTGCCGCCCTGGTCGGCCTTCTGCTCCTCAGCCTGGCTTACGCCTTCTGGGCCATGCCGCGCCAGGAGAAGGCGCCGCCGCGCGCCGAGGCGTCACGACCGGCTGCAAAAAAGCCCGCTGCCGGCAAGAAGGAACCGCCCCTGGCCGACCGGCTGCACCTTGGGCTGCTGGCGCAACTCCCGCAGCCGTTTCCGGGGGCCGGGCGCGATATTTTCCGGTTCCGCGGTGGAGGGGCGCCTGTTGCCGAAGCATTTGAGGAG
>VEPG01000034.1:0-12960 GCA_012026975.1 Desulfuromonas sp.
GCTCGGGAGCACCGGCAGCGTGGGGCCGATCTTCAAGGATCCGATCGCCAAGGGTGGGCCGGTGACCGTGACCCATCCCGAGGTGACCCGCTTCTTCATGACCATCCCCGAAGCAACCCAGTTGGTTCTGCAGGCCGGCAGCATGGGGAAGGGCGGGGAGATTTTGCTTCTTGATATGGGGGAACCGGTCAAAATCCTGAGCCTGGCCGAGGAACTGATCAGGCTTTCCGGCTTGCGCCCTCATGAGGACATCGAGATCGTCTTTACCGGTTTGCGCCCCGGGGAAAAACTTTACGAGGAGTTGCTGCTCAGCGGGGAAGGAATTGTGCCGACGACCCACGCCAGCATCATGGTGGCCAATGCGGCCCGGTGCGACCGGGATATCTTGAAAGCACAGTTGGAGCGTCTTTATGCCGCCACCCGCGCCATGGATCATGACACCACGGTAGCGATTCTTAGAGAGATTGTGCCGGAGTTTAACAGAGCTTGATCCTTGACCCTGATATCTGAGAAGGAGAAAACATGATCCAAAGCATGACCGGCTACGGCAAGGGCGAGGTGCAGGCGGAGAACATCGCCCTGACTGTTGAAATCAAGACCGTCAATCATCGCTATGCCGATATCACCGTCAAATTGCCGCGCACCCTGATGGCGCTTGAAAATGAAATCCGCCGGCAGATCGGCCAGGTGCTGAAACGTGGCAAGATCGACGTCTTCGTCAACTTTGGACAGGCCGAGGAATCATCGGTCATGCCGGTACTGAACCGGCCGTTGGCATTGGCGTACCGTGACCTGCTGACGCAGATGCGCAATGAACTCGGTTTGTCCGGTGGCGTGACGCTGGAGATGATCATTGCGCAGAAGGACGTCATCCAGTTGCGTGAATCGGAAAGCAGTGCCGAGTCGCTGCAGGGTTGTCTGATGGCAGCGCTGGAGCGGGCCCTGGGGCAAGTTGCCGGCATGCGACGCAAGGAGGGAGAGGCGACGGCGGACGACTTGCGTGAGCGGCTTGCGCAGTTGGAAAGCCTGCTTGGTTCTGTCGAGCAGCGGGCGCCGTTGATTCCGCGGGAATGGCAGGCGAAGCTCATGGAACGACTGTCGCGGCTGCAGCAGAGTCACGAATGGGAGCCGCAGCGCATCGCTCAGGAAGTCGCCGTCTATGCCGATCGCTGCGATATCAGCGAGGAATTGGTGCGCTTCCGCAGCCATCTGGGGCAATTCCGGGGTCTGTTCGAAGATGTCGAACCGGTTGGTCGGCGCATGGACTTTCTGGTGCAGGAGTTGAATCGCGAGGTCAACACCATGGGGTCCAAATCGAATGACGCCGATTTGACCAAGGCCGTGGTGGCAATGAAGGCCGAGTTGGAAAAGGTGCGCGAGCAGGTGCAGAATATCGAATAGGAAACCAGGTAAAAGGTTGTTTATGCAAAGAACCGGCATACTTTTCGTCATTTCCGCTCCTTCGGGGGCGGGCAAAACTTCGATCTTCCGGGAGCTTCTGGTCTTGCATCCGGAACTCCGGGAGTCGATATCGTACACGACCAGGCCGATGCGCGCCGGTGAGCGGGACGGCACCGACTATCACTTTGTGTCGCGCGAGCAGTTTGACCGGATGGTGGCGGAAGGCGCTTTCGCCGAATGGGCGGAGGTGCATGGCAACCGCTACGGTACGGCCAGGTCGACGTTGCTGCGAGCCAGGGAAGAGGGGAGCGATGTGCTCCTCGACATTGATGTCCAGGGGGCAGAGCAACTGCGTGCCAGCGGGCTCGAAGGCGTCTTCATTTTTGTCCTACCTCCCGGCATGGCGGCGTTGCGGCAACGCCTGGCGGGGCGCAACACGGACAGCCCGGATGTGATCGAACGACGCATGAAGAATGCCGTCGCTGAAATTCGCGAGGCGGTCAATTTTGACTATATCGTGGTCAATGATGATCTGGCACAGGCGGTTGCGACGGTGCAGGCGATTGTCCTTGCCGAAAAAGTTCGCATAAATCGCGTTATTGACTTGCTCCCCGCAGAATTCGGCTTGAAATCGACGACGTAGCGGGTTAATCTACAAAACTGTTGAGTTGTTGAGTCATTGAATTGCAGGAACTTTAATGGCTCGTTGACCACTCGACCATTCAACCATTCGACTGGAGTAATCAATGGCTCGCATTACCGTTGAAGATTGTCTGCAGCAGGTTCCCAACCGCTTTCTGCTGGTGATGGTTTCGGCCAAGCGCACCAAGCAGCTGTTCAAGGGAGCTCAGCCACTGATCGAGAATAAGGCCAACAACCGCAAGGTGGTTCTGGCCCTACGCGAAATTGCGGCCGGCAAGATCGAATACGAACTCCCCGCACGGTATTCGCGCTGAGACGACGCTGATGACCGGCCCGCCAAACGTGCCGGTTGAAGTTTCCACCGATGCCGGTCCCCGTGGGCCGGCATCCGTCTGTTCGGGTATAGGTAAAGAGAACCCATCGGCATGATCCAGATCGACGACATTCTGGAAAGCCTCCGCACCGAAGATGACGCGACCGGCCTCGACAAGGTCCGTCGGGCCTATGCGTTTGCCGATCGCTTCCATCAGGGGAAAGAGCGTCTTTCCGGCGAACCGTACATCTCCCATCCGATCGAAGTCGCCCGGATCCTGTCCCGGCTGCATCTCGATGCCGATACCATCGCCACCGGACTTTTGCACGACACGCTGGAAGATACCCCGGTGACCGTCGATGAACTGCGCGCCGAATTTGGCGACGATGTCGCTGAAATGGTCGATGGCGTCAGCAAGCTCAGCCGCATTTCCTTCCGCACCAGCGAACAGCGTCAGGCGGAGAGCTTTCGCAAGATGCTACTGGCCATGGCTCGAGACATCCGGGTCATTCTGGTCAAACTTGCCGACCGGCTGCACAACATGCGCACCCTTCATTACCATCCGGCTGATCGGCAGCGTGCGATTGCCCAGGAGACTCTTGACATCTATGCGCCGCTGGCCAACCGGCTCGGCATCAGCTGGCTCAAGAGTGAACTTGAAGATCTGGCCTTTGCCGCCCTGGAACCCGACACCTTCAAGGAGATCGAAGCAGAGGTTGCCCGGCATGCCGCAGAGCGGGAGACCTATATCGAGGAGGTCCGCAAAAAGCTCGAGGAAACGCTGGCCAAGCACGGGATCGAGGGAGAAGTGCAGGGCAGGATCAAGCACCTCTGGTCGGTCTACAAGAAGATGCAAAAGCAGGGGATCGAATTCGGTCAGATACACGATCTGATCGCCTTTCGCATCGTCGTGCCATCGGTGCGCGACTGCTACGCAATGCTGGGCATCATCCATTCAACCTGGCGACCGATCCCCGGGCGTTTCAAAGACTACATCGCCATGCCGAAGGCGAACATGTACCAATCGCTGCATACCACGGTGATGGGGCCCGGCGGGCAGCGGATGGAAGTCCAGATCCGCACCGATGAGATGCACCGGGTGGCCGAAGAGGGGATTGCCGCCCATTGGAAGTACAAGGAAGGGCGGGGCGGCAGCCGCGGTGATGAAAGCCGCTTCGGCTGGCTGCGGCAGTTGATGGAGTGGCAGAAGGAACTGAAGGATTCTCGGGAATTCATGTCGTCGGTCAAGATCGACCTGTTCCCGGAAGAGGTTTACGTCTTCACTCCGGATGGCGATGTCAAGGAACTGCCGCGTGACAGTACCCCGGTCGATTTTGCCTATAGTGTTCATTCGGATCTCGGGCACAAATGCACGGGAGCCAAAATCAATGGCAGGCTGGTGCCGCTCAAGACGCCGCTGAAGAACGGCGATATCATCGAGATCATCACTTCACCGAACCAGACGCCGAGCAAGGACTGGCTCAAGTTCGTCAAGACGTCCAAGGCGCGCAACCGGATTCGCCACTGGGTCAAGGAGCAGGAGCATCAGAAGAGCGTCGAACTTGGTCGCGAACTTCTGGAAAAGGAGCTGCGCAAGTATGGCGTGGCGTTCCATCGGGCCATGGCCATGGAGAGCATGGCGCGGGTACTGGCCGAACTGAGCTTCAAAAACTCCGATGACCTGCTCGCCGCGGTTGGCTACGGCAGGGTGACCACCGGGCAGGTCATTGCCAGACTGTTGCCCGATCGTGTCAAGGCCGAGCCACCCAAGCCGAGCCGGCTCGGGCAGGTCCTGGACAAAATCCGCAAGAAACCGAGCGGTGGAATCCGTGTTCAGGGCCTCGATGATATCCTGATACGCTTCGCCAAATGCTGCAATCCGTTGCCTGGAGATGCGGTGGTCGGCTTCATTTCCCGCGGCCGGGGGGTGACCGTCCATGCCACCGATTGCCCGAAGGTGCTGGAAACCGATCCGGGCCGGCGCATCGATGTCGCCTGGGATCTTGCCCAGAAGGCGGCCCATGCCGTCAAGATCCGGGTTTATTGCATCGATATCAAGGGGATTCTTGCCGGAATGACGGTGGCCATCACCTAGTGTGAAGCCAATATTGCCCGTGCCAGTGCCTATTCGACCGGTGACGGCCGGGCGGTCAATACCTTCGAGATCAATGTCAACGATGTGGCCCATCTGAACCGGGTGATCGATGCGATTCGCAAGGTCAAGGGCGTCCTGCGGGTTGAACGGATCAGGCAGGGGGGCGGGGGGGAGGCGTGAGACCCAAGACGCAAGACACAAGAAAAAAATCTTATTCTTGGCGCTTGAGTCTTGGTGCTTACTATTGACAGGAGTCAGCCATGACAAAACGCAAAATAGAGACAAGTGAAGCGCCGGCCGCCATTGGTCCTTATTCCCAGGCGATCCAGTCGGGGGATTTCCTGTTCCTGTCAGGACAGATTCCGCTCGATCCGGCGACGGGGGAAATCGTTGCCGGTGGCATCGAGGTGCAGGCACGGCAGGTCATGAACAACCTGCAGGCGGTTCTCAAGGCGGCGGGGCTTGATTTTCCTAACCTGGTCAAGACCACCATTTATCTGGTCGATCTTGGCGACTTCGCCACGATCAACGGCATCTACGGGGAACATTTCGGGGCAACGCCGCCGGCCCGTGCCACGGTCCAGGTTGCAGCGTTGCCCAAGGGATCCCTGATCGAAATCGAAGGGATTGCAGTCAGGACGTGAAGAGCGAGTGGAGCATGGCGTGCCATGCCCGCTGATGATGAAATAAAAGCGGGGCGACCATTTGGTCGCCCCGCTTGCGTTTGATAGATCTGATTACGGCTCAGACAGCTTTTTTGACTGCGCCGGAACGGATGCAGCGGGTGCAGACCTTCAGGTTGCGGACACTGCCGTTGTCGATCGCGCGAACCTTCTGCAGGTTCGGTTTGAAGACTTTCTTGGTTTTGTTATGGGCATGACTGACATTGCAGCCGGTCATCGACTTTTTGCCACAGACATCACAAACATTCGCCATGATCAGCATCCTCCGTTTGATTGAACGGGGCTTTTTAACACACGTCATGGGGCAATGCAAGAGAAATTTGGATGTCGTCGCCGGTCATTCGCTGTGGGGGATGACCGTCGGATCAAGGTGTCGTGCCAGCGTCCATGCCAGAAGGGCGGCGCCACCGCTGCCAAGCTGCGGCAGGAGTTGCGTTTCGTCGGCCGCCCAGAGGTGAATGCCAAGCCGCAGGGGACATTTGAACAGCGATGCCTCCGCATCTGTTCTTTCTCTCGCCGCACTTGCTCCCCGGCTGGTCGTTTGGGAGTCAAGGCTGTAGGAGGCAAAGGGGAGGATCGGTTCGAGCTGCCGCCGAACGCCGGGTTCCTCCGCGGCAGCATTGCTGCCTATTTCTCCGATCAGCCCCTTTGGCGTTGAGACGGTTGCCATGCGTATGGGCAAGGGACCGCCGGCAATCACTCGCTTTTCCAGCAGAGAGGAAAGTTGGCCGTCAATGTTGGAGGTTTCGAAATGGACAGCCGGCGGCAAGGTTCGATGGGGTGGCTGCGGAGCGTGCCCGGGGAGAGTCTGCCCAAGATCGCCGAGGATCAGTTGCCCGGCCTGAAAATGTCTGCCGCCCGCCAGGCTGCCGATCCACCCCCCGTGACCATGCTCAAGTTTATTCAAGGTTTCAATCTGAATTTCTGTGCCATGAAACTGTTCGAAGCGCTTGTGCAGAAGTTCGTTCAACTCATCTCCGGTAACTCCTGCCGGTCGACAGGCATGAGCCCATAGCAAGGCGCCGTCGGCAACCGTCAGGGCGGCAAGCGGCTGCAGAGACAACCCCTGGAACAGGTCGCACAGCCATTCGGTAGCCGTTTCAGGAAGACCGTGCAGACATTCGGCCAAAGGGCGAGTCAGTTGGGCCAACGGCAGCTTATATCGCAGACAGAGCCACCGCCAGGCGAGCGTGTCGCGCATCCCACCCGAAGGGAGTCCGCCATGTTTCCAGAGAAGCTCTTCAAGGAAGGTGCCGTTCCGCTCGAACCCGTCCAGCAAGGCCTCGATCCGGGGAGCTGCACTGCCGAATTCCCGGGACAGTTCCGCGGTCAACGGAAAATCCGGGTGAATGGTCACCCTGGCCCGACTCGACAGCACCTGGAATGGCTGGAAAGAGCCGAGCGCGTCCCGGGCGCCAAGGGCTAGGAGCAATCTCTCGGTAAAGAGTGAAGAGTGCTGCCAGGGATCCCGATGCATGGCGGTAGAGAGCAGGAGCGAACGCTTGCCGTGCTTGGCCAGCAGGGCGGCGGCCATGCGGCCGGCCAGGCTGTCACCGACCACGGCGATATCGAAGTGTGTGGGGTTCATCGGGTGTCCGCGGGGAGGTCTTCTTCGCTCTGTACGGAGATGCCCGCGTCGACGAGCAACGCCGTAGTGACCCCGACCCCCGCGACCATCGTCTCGTTGCAATGAATCTGGTGAACCCCGCAGGAAGGGCTGCGCTCCTTGAGCAGGGCACGTTGGCAGCCGGCGATGCGGGCGATCCGCAAGGCCATATGCGCTCCCCTTAAAAAGGGCTCGTTCATCGGTTGTCCGGAAAAGGTGATGACCGCACCGTTGCCGGTGACGACCGCACGACCGTCACCAAGGCAAAACCTGGTCTTTTCACGTGGGGTCGGCAGGCCGGCAAGTTGTTCCGGGCAGACCGGGATCGGTATCATCTTTTCGCGGGCGAGCCAGTCGAGAACGGTCTGATTTCTCTTCGCGGAACCATCATAGCGGGTCGGCAGTCCGAGCAGGCAGGCACTGACGAGGACTGTCTCGGACATGATATCAATTATGCAGGGAAGGATTGATAAAGGCTGCGATTTCAGGCGTGGCCGGCGGATCGATAGTCACGGCGCGGCCTTCGACCAGAACCCGCCCCTGAGCAATCAATTGGATGGCACGGGGATAAATCTTGTGCTCCTGTTCCAGAATGCGGGCGGCAAGGGTGTCGGCGGTATCGCCGGGGAATACCGGGACCACGGCCTGGATGATGATCGGCCCGGTATCGACGCCACCATCGACAAAGTGCACGGTACAGCCGGAAAAGCGGGCACCGTAGTCGATGGCCTGCTGCTGGACGTGCAATCCGGGGAAGGCGGGGAGCAGGGCCGGGTGGATGTTGATGATCCGCTGCGGAAAGGCATCAAGCATCACCCGGGTAATGATGCGCATGAAACCTGCCAAAACCACCAGCTGCACGTCAGCCTCCCGCAGGGCCGCGACCAGGGCGGTATCGAACGCTTCCCGCCCGGCGAAGGCGCGATGGTTGATGCAGCGTACCGGGATGCCGGCTTGGCGGGCCCGTTCCAATGCTCCGGCATCGGGGTTGTTGGCAATAACCACGGCGATCTCGGCAGGGAAATCGTGGTCCTGGCAACGGTCGATGATCGCCTGCAGGTTGGTCCCGCCGCCGGAAGCCAACACGCCGAGGCGTAAACGCTGGGTCATGATCGTTCTCCGCTCAGACCAGTTCGATCGGGGGTTCACCGTTCTTGCGGGGGACGATTTCGCCGATCAGCCAGGCTTCTTCCTTCATGCCGCGCAGGCGGTCGATGATTTCGTCTACATCCTGCCGCGGCACGGCCATGACCAGGCCGATGCCGTAGTTGAAGGTACGGTACAATTCGTCGGGTTCGAGCTTGCCGGCTTCGCGCAGCACTTCGAAGATGGCCGGTTTTGGCCATTTGTCGGTGCGGATCAGTGCCCGGCCATGATTGGGCAACATGCGCGGCACGGTTTCGAGCAGGCCGCCGCCGGTAATGTGTGCCATCCCCTGGATCTGGAAGCTGCGGATCAGGTTGAGGATCGGTTTGACATAGATCCGGGTCGGGCGCAGCAAAGCCTCACCGAGTGGTTCGCCCAGTTCGGGAAGGATGGCGTCGAGGTTGCCGCCAAGCCGTTCCGTCACAATCTTGCGGGCCAGCGAGAAGCCGTTGGAATGCAGCCCGCTGGACGCGATGCCGATCAATGCCTCACCGACCTGCATGGTGGAGCCGTCGATGATGGAATTGCGGTCGACCACGCCGACCGTGAAACCCGCCAGATCGTATTCACCGGGGGCGTAGAAACCGGGGAGCTCAGCGGTTTCCCCGCCGATCAGGGCGCAACCGGCCTGCTTGCAACCCTCGGCAATTCCCTTGACCACATCGGCGGCTTTTTCCGGGGAGAGGGCGCCGGTGGCAAAGTAGTCGAGAAAGAAGAGGGGTTCGGCTCCCTGGACGATGATGTCATTGCCGCACATGGCGACCAGGTCGATGCCGACCGTGTCGTGGCGGTCGAGCTGATAGGCCAGCTTGAGCTTGGTGCCGACCCCGTCGGTCGATGCCACCAGAACCGGGTCGGGGTATTTGCGGGTGTTCAGGGAAAACAGCCCACCGAAGCCGCCGATATCGGTAAGAACCTCTGGCCGGCTGGTTGCCTTGACCAGAGGCTTGATCAGGTTGACGAAACGATTGCCGGCCTCGATATCGACCCCGGCGGCCTTGTAAGTCATGCTTTGCTTGTCTGTCAAAGGGGATCTCCTCGTGATTGTGAACCCCTTAAATAAATCACCCGTCGCGGCATTGTCAACGCTCACGAAGGGTGCCGCCAACTCGACATCTTTCGCCTTTACAGCTCGGATTGCCTAGCCTATCATGAAGGACCGCGAAACTGTTGAGACTTCCTGATTGCATGCGATGATTTCTGCCGCCATGACCGCGACCGATCACAATAAAAATGCCGCGGTCGATGGACTGTCGGCTGCCGAAGTCATTCGGTCGATGACGGTGGACGACCTTCCCCAGGTCCATGCCTTGGAATGTGCCGCCCAATCGTCTCCCTGGAGCAGGGAGCACTTTGCGGAGGAACTCGGCAAAGCTTATTCACGCACCGATCTCTGTTGGCGGGATGGACAACTGGCCGGTTTCATCTGCACGTGGCTGGTCGCCGGGGAGCTGCAGATCCAGAATGTGGCAACGGCTCCGACCTTTCGTCGTCAAGGTGTAGCGGCACGGTTGCTGGCAGTGGTCCTTGAACGCGCTGCTATGACCTGTTTCGATGCCGCCTGGCTCGAAGTCCGGGTCAGCAATACGGCCGCCATTTCCCTGTATGAACGCTATGGTTTCCAGGCCGTTGCCTGTCGATCCGGCTATTATGCCGACGGCGAAGATGCTCTCGTCATGTGCTATCGGCCTCAATAATCAAGGTTTTTTATCGCAGAGGATGCAGTGCAACTCGTTTTTCTACGCTCTCTGCGGTGAAACATATATGAAGTTTTAAAAGAAGAGGTGTCGATGAAGAACTACCAGACCATCATTCTGTCCAATCTCGAAATTTCTCCCGGCTATTGGCGGATGCGCATCCTGGCCCCCGGTTTTGCTGCCGCGGCAGCTCCCGGGCAATTTGTCATGCTGCGGCCCGAGCTGGCCCTGCCGACCATGCTGCGGCGTCCGTTCGGAATCTTCCGCACCGGCTGCCTTCCGCCGGAATGTGCAGGGTTGCCGCCGCGCGAATATATGGAGATCCTTTACAAGATCGTCGGCCAGGGAACCAGGATCATGAGCGATCTGCACGCCGGTGATCGGGTGGAACTGCTCGGGCCGCTGGGGCGTGGCTTCACGATCAATGACACGTCCTGCGCCAAGATCCTGGTTGGCGGCGGCATCGGCCTGGTGCCACTGTTCCTGTTGGCTGAGGCATTGATCGACAAGGGGCACCAGGTCCGCCTGCTGATGGGGGGGCGCACCCGCGATGATGTTCTGGCGGTCACCGAGTTCGAGCGGTTGGGGGTGGAAACCTATGTTTCCACCGATGACGGCAGTCTCGGCGAGGAAGGCTTGGTCACCAAGGTGCTTGAGCGCAAGCTGAGCAAGTATCCGTGCGCCGAAGTCTATGCCTGTGGGCCGATGCCGATGCTGGCGGCGGTCGAAAGAATCTGCAGCGAGCGCAACGTGCCGCTGCAGGTCTCGCTGGAGTCGCACATGGCCTGCGGGGTTGGTGCCTGCCTGGGGTGCGTGGTCAAGGGTGCCGGGCATAGCGACCAACGACCCAATTATCTGTGCACCTGCAAGGAGGGCCCCGTGTTTGCTGCCGGGCAGCTTGACTGGGGCAGAGCCGTTAATACCGAGGGCGGTTGCCCGGAAGGAGGGTGCCGCTGATGAATGCCAAACGTCCCAGCCTGGCGGTCAACGTCGCCGGCATCGAACTGCGCAACCCGGTCATGCCCGCTTCCGGCACCTTCGGCTATGGTGAGGAATATTCGGCTTTTGTCGACTTGAAAAAGCTCGGTGCCATCGTGACCAAGGGACTGTCCCTCAACCCCAAGGCTGGCAACCCGATGCCGCGCATTGCTGAAACCACCAGCGGCATGCTCAACGCCATCGGTCTGCAGAATGTCGGCGTGGATACCTTTGTCGAGAAAAAATGCCCTTATTATCGAGTCCTTGATACGCCGGTCTTCGCAAACTTCTTCGGCAATACCCTGGAAGAGTACGGAGAGGTTGCGCGCCGGCTGGCGGATGTGCCGGAAGTGACGGCGCTGGAGTTGAACATCTCCTGTCCCAACGTCAAACAGGGAGGGATCGTCTTCGGTACCGACCCAAAGGCAGCGGCCGAGGTCGTCAGCCTGGTGCGCAAGCACAATGACAAACCGTTGATCGTCAAGCTCAGCCCCAACGTGACCGACATCACGGTGATCGCCCGGGCGGTGGAAGAGGCAGGCGCGGATGCCATCAGCTGCATCAATACGCTGACCGGCATGGCGATCGACATCCGTACCCGCAAACCGAAAATCGCCAACCGGACCGGCGGGCTCTCCGGCCCGGCGATCCGCCCGGTGGCGGTGCGCATGGTCCATCAGGTGGTGCAGGCCGTGAAAATCCCGGTGATCGGCATCGGCGGGATCATGACTGCCAGCGATGCCCTGGAGTTCTTGATCGTCGGCGCCAGGGCGGTACAGGTCGGCACCGCCAACTTCATCGATCCGGCGGCGATGCTCGCCATTATCGACGGCATCGAAGCGTTCCTGGTAGAGGAGGGGCTGGAGGATATAAATCAGGTGATTGGAAGTCTGTCGCTCTAGACTCAACTGCCAAGCGCCAGGATTTTAAGCTTCAATCTTGAGTCTTGGCGCTTGGCGCTTTTATGGACCTCATCGCCACCCACATCAACGCCGATTTCGACTGCCTCGGCTCGATGATTGCCGCGCGGCGACTCTATCCCGGCGCGGCGATGATCTTCCCCGGCGGGCAGGAGCGGACGCTGCGCGAGTTTTTTCTGAAGAGTGCGCAGTATGCCTTCGACTTTCAGAGGTTGCGGGACATCGACCTGGAGAAAGTCGACCGACTGATTTTGGTTGATGTCCGCCAATCCAACCGCATCGGTCCCCTGGAAAAGCTGGCGCATCGCCAGGGGATCGTCCTGCATATCTACGACCACCATCCCGACAACGCGGCCGACCTGCACGGCGAGTCCGAGCATGTCCGAGCCGTCGGTTCAACTGTCACCGTCCTCTCCCTGCTGTTCATTGAACGGGGCATCGCCCCAAGCGTCGATGAAGCGACCATGATGATGCTCGGGCTCTACGAGGATACCGGCAACCTGACTTTCGCCACCACCACGGTAGACGATTACCGGGCGGCGGCCTTTCTCCTCGAGCATGGCGCCAACCTGAACACGGTTGCCTCGATGCTGGCCCAGGAACTGACCCCTGATCAGGTTCGAATGCTCAACGACCTGATTGCCAATCGCAACGTCATTAACGTCCATGGCATCGATATCAGCATCACGCATGCTTCGGTCGATTACTTTGTCGGAGACATCGCGGCGCTGGCGCACAAGCTGCGCGACATCGAGAACCTGGATACCCTGATTGTCGCGGTGCGCATGGAGAGCCGGGTATTCCTGGTGGCGCGCTCCCGCCGCCCGGAAGTCAACGCGGGCGAAATTTTGAGTGAGTTCGGTGGCGGCGGGCACGCTTCGGCGGCCGCCGCCAGCGTGCGCGATCAGACCCTTTTGCAGATCATCGAGCGACTTCCCGAGGTGCTGCAGCGCCATGTCCATCCGCAATGGCAGGTGCGCCACCTGATGTCTTCGCCGGTCAAGAGCGTCGCACCGCGGGACACGGTGAAGTTCGCGCATCAGTTGTTCAGCCGTTTCAATATCAATGCCGTGCCGGTGCTCGACAGAGGGCAAGTCTGCGGGGTCTTTACGCGACAGGTCGCCGACAAGGCGATCTATCACGGCCTTGGCGAACAGCCCGTCAGCGAGTTCATGACCGGCGAACTTCGCACCGTGACTCCGGAGACGCCGGTCGAGGAACTCAAGGAATTGATCGTTGCCGGCAGCCAGCGGTTCGTGCCGGTGCTGGACAACGATCGGCTGGTTGGGGCGGTGACGCGCACCGACCTGCTACGCCACCTGGCTGCGAGCAGCGGCGGTGCGCCGCGTGCCGCCGGACTGGGCAAGCCGCCGGGCAAACAGCTGCGTCGCGCCCAGGTGCAGCGCCTGATCCGCGGAAGGCTGCCGCAGGCCATCCAGTCGCTGCTGTCCGATCTCGGTACGGTCGCAAAACAATCAA
>VEPG01000034.1:12970-19075 GCA_012026975.1 Desulfuromonas sp.
GTAAGGTCGCCGATCAATCGGGGGTCACGGCCTTTGTCGTCGGCGGTTTTGTTCGCGACCTGCTGCTCAACAAGCCCAATCTCGATGTGGACGTGGTGGTCGAGGGCGACGGGATCGCCTTTGCCGAGACTTTTGCCCGTGAACATGGCTGCCGGGTGCGCTGCCATCACAAGTTCGGCACCGCGGTCATCATCTTTCCCGACGGCTTCAAACTCGATATCGCCTCCGCCCGCCTCGAATACTATCTGCATCCCGGCGCGCTCCCCGATGTCGAACATGCCTCGCTGAAACTGGATCTTTACCGGCGGGATTTCACCATCAACACACTGGCCATCGCCCTGAACCACCTGCAGTTCGGCGAACTGGTCGATCACTACGGCGGCGTCCGCGACCTCGAGGAACGCGCGGTGAGGGTGTTGCACAACCTCAGCTTCATCGAAGACCCGACCCGGATGTTCCGGGCCGTGCGGTTCGAACAGCGGCTGGGATTCCATATCGGCCTGCAGACCGAACAGCTGTTGCGCAGCGCGGTACGCCTTGGCGTGCTGGAGCGGGTCAGCGGCAAGCGGCTGGCCAATGAACTGCTGCTGATCCTTGCGGAACGCGAGCCGTTGCCGGCCCTGGAGCGCCTGGCGGCTTTCGATCTGCTCAAGGCGCTCCACCCCAGCCTCGCCCGGCGTGCGGATTTTAATGTCGGCTTTAACGAGGCGCGGCGAGTCATGGATTGGTACGATCTGCTCTATACCGGCCGCCCCTGTCGGCGCCAGTTGTGCTATCTGCTGGTCCTGACGGCGCTTCTGGCCGGGGAGGGGATGCGCGGTTTCTGTCAGCGGCTCGATCTGCCCCAACGCGATACGGATATTCTGGTCACGCAGCGCAGCGCCGGTCTCCGCTTGTTGCGGCGGCTCGAAAGACGGCGCAGCCAGGCGCGTCCGCCAAGACCGGTCGATCTCCACCGCTGGCTGTCACCGTTAACGACCGAGGTCGTTCTCTTTCTGATGGCCGTGACCGCTCAGGAACGGATCAGGCAGTGGCTGTCGCGCTATATCACCCATCTGCGCAGTGTGCGGCCGCTGCTTACCGGTCACGATCTGAAACGCCTGGGCGTCCCGCCGGGGCCTGGCTACAAGGCGATTCTGCACGACCTTCTGCAGGCGCGTCTCAACGGCGAAATAGCAACCGCCGAGGATGAACGCCGCCTGGTGGCGCGCAAGTATCTGCCGGGACAGCGCAACGACAATCAGCCCGGCGAATAAAGTTATTGAAAATACGTGAGTTTGCATGGCGTTCCCGGAATTGACTTGGGGGCGCCGTTCTGTTAAAAGAGCCCCACCTGTTGCAGCGATCGAAAGCCTCTGCGTGCACGATTTTCTCCTTAAACTGTCTATCATGCTGGTGCCGGCCCTGTTGGCGGTGACCTTTCATGAAGTTGCTCACGGCTACGCCGCCGAGCGCTGTGGTGATCCGACGGCCCGCCTGCTGGGGCGGTTGACCATCAACCCCCTGCGTCACCTCGATCCGATCGGCACGCTGGCGTTGCTGCTGCTCGGTTTCGGCTGGGCCCGTGCGGTGCCGGTCAATCCCGGCAACCTGCGCCGCATGCGACAGGACATGATCCTGGTCGCCCTGGCCGGTCCGGCGGCGAACCTGTCGCTGGCCATCTTTTGTGCGCTTGGCCTGCGTTGGGGCGCGGCTTTGCTCGGTGCTGGTCCCGCCGATGGCCACGGCTTGTCCTTCGGCGAACCGATCACCCTCATGGCAGCATTTGGCCTGTACATCAACGTGATCCTCGCACTGTTCAATCTGCTGCCGATCCCGCCGCTGGACGGAGGGCGGGTCCTGCTCAACGTGCTTCCGGCCAGGCTTGCGGACAAAGTGCAGAAGATCGAGCCGTTCGGTCTGCTCCTGATCGTTTTCCTGGTCTTCGGCACCTCGCTCTGGCAGGCATTTTTCTCTCCGCTGGTATTTCGCGTCATAGCCCTGATGGCCGGCCCGCACTTCGAAGTTGTGCTGCGGACCGTTCAACTGCTGTTCGGCGGCTGACCGGGGCTCTCCATGGATCCATTCGCCATCCACCTTGAAAACTTCACCGGTCCGCTTGATCTGCTGCTCCATCTCATCAGAAAAAACGAGATGGAAATCACCGATATCCCGATCGCCGAAATCACCACGCAATACCTGGCCGTCATCGATACGATGCAGTCCCTGAATCTCGACGTGGCCGGGGAGTTTCTGCTGATGGCGGCGACGCTGCTGCACATCAAGTCGCGGATGCTGCTGCCGCAGATTGTCGAAGACGGGGCGGAGGAAGAGGATGAGGAAGACCCGCGCGCTGAGCTGGTGCGGCGGCTGCTCGAATACCAGAAGTACAAGGAGGCGGCCCTGCAGCTTGATGAATTGCCGCAGTTGAATCGCGACCTATATGCGCGCACGGCTCCCGCTCCGGAAGTTGTCGAGGAAGGGGAGGGCGAGTTTGCCGCCGTCGGTCTGTACGATCTGCTGCAGGCGCTGCAACAGTTGTTGAAGGATCGTCCCGAACCCATGGTGCATGAGGTCACCGCCGAACAACTGTCGGTGGCCGACCGCATCAGCCAGATTCTGACCGCTCTTCGTGGCCAGCAGAGTCTCGCGTTTACCGAACTGTTTCCGACAAATGCCGGCCGTCACGAAGTGGTGGTCACCTTTCTGGCCATGCTCGAGCTGGTCAAGCTGAGGCTGTTGCGGCTGCTGCAGAGCCAACGCTTCGGAGCCATCTGGCTGACCCCCGCCGTGACGGAAACGGCGGAATTCGATGCCGATGCCGACGAGGAGACACTCGGCTATGCCTGATTTGAAAGCTCTGGTCGAGGCCCTGCTGTTTGGTGCCGACGGCCCGCTGCGCAGCGACCGCCTGGCCGAAGTGCTTGAAGTGGAGCGCACGGTTGTCAACGACGTGCTGGGGGCTTTGCAAGCCGAATACGAAGCCCGGCCGCGGGGATTCTTCCTTCAGGAAGTGGCCGGCGGCTACCAGCTGCGCACCCGTCCCGAGTTCGCCGACTATTTGCGACGGCTGGGACGTACCCGCCCCTTCAAGTTCTCCCGGCCGGCGCTGGAGACGCTGGCGATTGTCGCCTACCGTCAGCCGGTGACCCGTACCGAAATCGAGTACCTGCGCGGCGTCGATTCCGGCAGCGTGCTGAAAACGCTGCTCGACCGGCATCTGGTGCGGATTCTCGGCAAGAAGGATGTGCCGGGGAAACCGGCCATTTACGGGACGACCCGCGAGTTTCTCGAACTGTTCGGACTTGCCGACCTGGCGGCGCTGCCGACTCTCAAGGAGTTCAGCGAATTGGCGGCGGAGGCCGACATGGACGAATCAGCCGCTGTCCTCCCCGAGGAAATGCCCGGTGACTGAACGGTCGGCGCCTGGCGGGCAACGCCTGCAGAAGCTGATGGCCGCCGCCGGGCTCTGCTCCCGACGTCAGGCCGAGACTCTGATCGAAGCCGGGCGCGTTACGGTCAATGGCCGGATTGCCAGCCTGGGCGAGCAGGCCGATCCGCGGCGTGATACGGTCCTGGTCGATGGCCGGCCGCTTCGGCAGCATGAGCCGCCCTGCTATCTGCTGATGCACAAGCCGGTCGGCGTGGTGACAACCCTGAGCGACCCGGGCGGGCGTCCCGTCATCACCGATCTGCTGCGCGACGTACCCGTGCGGGTCTATCCGATCGGGCGACTCGACCTGACCACTTCAGGGCTGTTGCTGCTGACCAATGACGGCGACCTGGCCAATCGCCTGGCCCACCCCTCGCATGAGGTCGCCAAAACCTACCTGGTACGCGTACGCGGCGCCCTGACCCATGAGGTCATTCAAAGGCTGGAGCAAGGGGTCGAGCTTGACGATGGCCTGACCGCGCCGGCCAAGGTTGCCAGAGTCCGCAACAGCGGGGGGCACGGCTGGTTCGAGTTGACCATTCACGAAGGTCGCAACCGCCAGGTGCGCCGGATGTGCGAAGCACTGGGGCTGCCGGTCAGTCGTCTCATGCGCATCCGCTACGCATTCCTGACGCTGGAGGGACTGGCACCCGGCCAGTATCGCCATCTGACACCCCACGAGGTTGCCCGCCTGAAGCGACTCTGATGGTTATCTGCCAGGCCTCGTCCGCTGTTGCCCGCCAAGCATCTAGTCGACTGAAATTCAAAAGAAAATTTATTCTACTCGAGGTTCGTTCAGCTTGACAGTTCTGGCATTTTTCATCTATTTTATTTTGATACCTTATGTAGTCCTAATTCCGGGTCAGGTCATCTCTCTTGGCAAATAAAGACAAGCTTCTCGAAAGCGCCCAAAAATTCCTGGCGAAGGGGCAGCTGCCCAAGGCAATCGGCGAATACCAGAAGGTCGTCGAAGCCTTTCCCAAGGATTATCGCAATCGGCAGAAACTGGCCGAATTGCTCAGCCGCGAGAAGCGCAACGATGAGGCCCAACCGCACTACGAGGCCGTTGCCAAGAATTTCACGGAGACGGGCTTTTACCTCAAGGCCATTGCCATCTACAAACAGATGCAGAAGATCGAGCCGGGACGGGTCGATATCTATCTGCGCCTGGCCGAACTCAACGAAAAACAGGGACTGATTGGCAACGCCCTCAACGAATACCGCAGCCTGGTCGCGTTCTACGAAAAGAACCGCATGGGGCGTGAGACCGTTGGGGTGCTGCAAAAGATGATCGCCCTGGAGCCCGACAATCTCGGGTTCCGCGGTAAGCTGATCGAAACGTTTGTGGCCATCAGTGAACCCGCGGATGCTCTCGAACAACTGCGGGCTTTGGTCAAGCTCCTGGCCGGCAAGGGAGAGCCTGCCAAGATTGTCAAACTCTATGAAAAATTTCTCGACCTTTGTCCCGACGATGTCGAAAACCGTCTGCCTCTGGCCGAGGCGCTGCTGGCCAGCGGGCAGGCGGAAAAGGCTCTGACGCTTCTCAAGAGCCTGCTCAAACTGGCGCCTGATCACCCGTCGCTGCTGACGGCCCTCACCGATTGCCATATGGCGCTCGGCAACCATGCCGATGCCCGCCTGACCTGCCAGCATCTACTCAAGGAGCATCCTCAGGATCTCGACCTGCGCGAGCGTTATGTCCGCGTCTGCCTTGCGGGTGCCGACCACGAGCGGGCGCTTGCCTGCCTCGAGGAGTCGAAGGAGGCATTTTCCCAGGCCGATCGCGTCGACGTGCTCAAGGAGCTGTACGAGACGCTGCCGCGGACACTCCCGGACACTCCCCGGTTGCAGGCAACGCTTGCCGCGATTTACGAGGCGACCGGAGAGGCAGGGGCACAGCCGCTTTTTTCGCCCACGGGGCAGACGGGTGCCATCGTGGAGGAAACCGCCGATGCGGCGGTCCTCGATGCAGCCATCAGTGATGTCGAACACCTTGCCCTGGTTGGCGAGGCTGTAACTCCACCGGTCGAGGTCCCCCCCCTTGGTGCGCCCGCTGTTCCGGAAAAACCGGTCAAGGCCAAGGGTGGCTTCGAACTTGAACTCGATCTTGGCCTGGACCTTGATCTGCCGGTCGCCGCACCGCCTTCGGTTGCACCGCCGCCGGTCGCTATGCCAGTTCCCCTCGAGCCTCCGCCGGAACCTCCCGCGCCAGCGGCAAAGCCTGCCGTGGAGCCTGCTGCCGAGCCTCCGGCATCGTCCATGGATATGGAATTGGAGCTGGATCTCGGCGGTCTGGACGAATTGGAAATCGAACTGCCGCCCGTCGAGTCCCTTCTTCCCGTTGAAGAGCCCGAGCCGGCCGCGGCAGTCTCGGAACCGGAACTGCCCACGGTGCCGGAACCCGTTGTGACGGATGTAATCGAACAACCTGCCGCGGGGGCAGGTTCCGCGTTTGAACCTGAACCCGTTGTTGAAGATTTCACGCTGCCGGATCTTGGTGAACTCGAGTTCGAGATTGAGGTCCCCCCGGAGGTTCAGCCGGCTGCCGAAGTTCTCGGTCTGGAGCTGCCGGATCTGGAAGGGTTAAGGCCCCTGCCTCCGGTAGAACCAGAGGTGCTTGCGGAAGAATTTGCGCCCGTCGTTGAAGAGGTGGTGGCTCCCACTATCTTTATCGCGGAAGAAACCCCGGAAGT
>VEPG01000028.1 GCA_012026975.1 Desulfuromonas sp.
CTGGCCCCTCCCCGGGGCCCCGCCGGAAACCTCTGCCGTGCATGGCCATCGTTCGACCCGCCCGGCCAACCTCGATCCCGCCGCCATCCGCCGTGCCTGGCGCAGTGCCGGCGGCAACCTGCCCACTGCCGCCCGCCTGCTCGGCGTGCACCGCGCCACCCTCTATCGCTCGCTCGCCCGCCTGGGACTCGACCGCAACGCCCTTTCCGTCTGAACCCTGTCGCCCCTTCCAGTCACTTGCAACAGCTTGCAACGTCGCAAGTGACTGACTCTGTTGCACTTGCGACGTTGCAAGCTGGCACAAACAATCGGGTTTTCACGATAATTAGCTGAAATTGCAAGCATTTTCATGCTCTTGCAAGCTGGCACGGGGTTTGAAATAGAAAAAGTCAGCGACGCAACAACCGGGGCATCCCGGGAAACTATCGAGGAGGTGATCAGTCATGAGGAACTGGGATCTGTTAAGGGAAATGAACCGGATGCAGCGCGAAATGGACGAGGCTTTCCGTGGCCTGGGCCTGGGCCGGCTGTTTGGACCGGGGTTCGATACGGGGCTTGCCCTGCGTGACTGGCCACGCATCAACCTGCGCGAGGACGCCGACCACCTGTATGTCGAGGCCCTGCTGCCGGGAATCGAACCGGACAAGATCGACATGAACGTGCTTGGCAACACATTAACGCTGTCGGGAGAGCGCACTGCGGTTGACAGCGAGAAGAACGGCCGCACCTGGCATCGCCGTGAGCGCGGCGCCGGCAAGTTCCTGCGCAGCATCGAGCTGCCGGTCGAGATCGACCCGGACAAGGTCAAAGCGGAATACAAAAACGGCCTGCTCCTGGTGACGCTGCCCAAGGTGGAAGAGGCCAAGCCGAAACGGATCAGTATCAAGGCCCACTGAGCCGGATTTCGAGAGACCCGAGAGGAAGGAGGCGAACAGCCATGACCGAGAAAAATCTGACGATCAATAAGGATCAAGCCGCGATGAGCCGCGAGGCGACCCGTTCCGGCCGCCGTTATGTGGCGCCCCCGGTCGACATCATCGAAACCGACGAAGGGCTGACGCTGATGGCCGATGTGCCGGGGCTCGACGACCAGCACCTGGAGATCAGCGTCGATCAGGGGGTGCTGACCATCGAAGGGCAGGCACCGTTCGGCAGCGGCGAGCTGCTCTGGCGCGAATACGCCATGGACGGCTACTGGCGGCAGTTCCAGCTGCCTGACAGCTATGACGCCGCCAAGGCCAAAGCCGAGGTGCGCCATGGGGTGCTGACCCTGCACCTGCCGAAGGCCGAAGCCGCCAGGCCGCGCAAGATCTCGATTTCTACCCATTGATCCGGATTGACCTCCTGATATGATCTGTAGGGGCGGTTCGCGAACCGCCCCTACCCCGTTTAGGAACCGAGGTTGCCATGGACATCAACCGTTTCACCCAGAAATCCCAGGAAGCCCTGCAGACCGCGCAGAACCTGGCGGTGCGTTTTGGCCACGTCGAGGTCGACGGCGAGCACCTGCTCCTCGCCCTGCTCGAACAGGATGGCCTGGTGCCGCGCCTGGTGACACGCCTTGAGCTGGAACCACGGGCGCTCGCCCAGGCGGTGCGGGAGGAGCTGCAACGGCGTCCTTCGGTCTCCGGTCCCGGCATCGAACCGGGCAAAGTCTTTGTCACCCAGCGCTTCAGCAGCCTGCTGGTCAAGGCCGAAGACGAGGCGAAGCGGCTCAAGGACGATTACATCAGCGTCGAACACCTGCTGCTGGCTCTCGCTGACGAAGGCAGCAAGACCGGCTCCGGCAGGATTCTGAAGCAGTTCAACCTGACCCGTGAGCGCCTGCTCCAGGTCTTGACTGAGGTCCGCGGCCACCAGCGGGTGACCAGCGCCGATCCGGAGGCAACCTACGAGGCGCTGGAGAAGTACGGCCGCGATCTGGTGCAGGAGGCCCGCAAGGGGAAGCTCGACCCGGTGATCGGCCGCGACGCCGAGATTCGCCGGGTGATTCGCATTCTCTCGCGCAAGACCAAGAACAACCCGGTGCTGATCGGCGAGCCGGGGGTGGGAAAAACCGCCATCGTCGAAGGGTTGGCGCAACGCATCGTCCGGGGCGACGTCCCCGAGGGGCTCAAGGACAAGACCGTCTTCGCCCTCGACATGGGAGCCCTGGTCGCCGGCGCCAAGTACCGCGGCGAGTTCGAGGAGCGGCTGAAAGCGGTGCTCAACGAGATCAAGCAGAGCGACGGGCGCATCCTGCTGTTCATCGACGAGTTGCACACCATCGTCGGCGCCGGCAAGGCCGAAGGGGCCATTGATGCCGGCAACATGCTCAAGCCGATGCTGGCGCGCGGCGAATTGCACTGCATCGGCGCCACCACCCTCGACGAGTACCGCAAGCACCTGGAGAAAGACGCGGCGTTGGAGCGGCGCTTCCAGCCGGTGCTGGTCGAACAGCCCGACGTCGCCGATACCATCAGCATCCTGCGCGGCCTCAAGGAGCGTTTCGAGGTCCATCACGGCGTGCGCATCCAGGACACCGCCCTGGTGGCCGCCGCCACCCTGTCGCACCGCTACATCGCGGATCGTTTTCTGCCGGACAAGGCCATCGACCTGGTCGACGAAGCCTGCGCCACCATCCGCACCGAAATCGATTCGCTGCCGGCCGAACTCGACGAAGTGACCCGACGGGTCATGCAGCTGGAAATCGAAGAGGCGGCGCTGAACAAGGAAAAGGGCAAGGCCAGCCTGGTACGACTAGAGGCCTTGCGCAAGGAACTTGCCGATCTCAAGACCCAGGCCGATACCCTGCGCGCCCAGTGGGCCGGCGAAAAAGAGGCGATCAAGAAACTCCAGGGGTTGCGCGAGCAGATCGAGCAGGTGCGCCAGGAGATCGAGGTGGCCGAGCGCAACTACGATCTGAACAAAGCCGCCGAACTCAAGCACGGTCGCTTGCCGCAGTTGGAGCGCGAGCTGAAGGAGCAGGAGGCGAAGTCCGTCGATGCCGGGCCGCGCCTGCTGCGCGAAGAGGTCACCGAAGAGGAGATTGCCGCCATCGTCGCCCGCTGGACCGGGATTCCGGTGACCCGCCTGGTCGAGGGGGAGCGCGAGAAACTGCTCAAGCTCGACGAGCTGCTCCATCGCCGGGTGGTTGGCCAGGACGAGGCGGTGCAGCTGGTTGCCGATGCCGTGCTGCGTGCCCGCGCCGGGATCAAGGACCCGAAGCGGCCGATCGGCTCATTCATCTTCCTCGGTCCCACCGGGGTCGGCAAGACCGAACTGGCGCGGACCCTGGCCGAGGCGCTGTTCGACTCCGAGCAGAATCTGGTGCGCATCGACATGTCCGAGTACATGGAGAAGCACGCCGTCAGCCGGCTGATCGGCGCCCCCCCCGGCTACGTCGGTTTCGAAGAGGGTGGCCAGCTGACCGAGGCGGTGCGCCGCCGCCCCTACAGCGTGGCTCTGTTCGATGAGATCGAGAAGGCCCACCCCGATGTGTTCAACGTCCTGCTGCAGATCCTCGACGACGGCCGGATCACCGACAGTCACGGGCGCACGGTCGACTTCAAGAACACGGTGATCATCATGACCTCCAACATCGGCTCCCCGCACCTGCTCGAAGGGGTGACCACGGAGGGGTCGCTGCGCGAGGGGGCGCGCGAACGGGTTCTTATGGAGTTGCGCGGCGCCTTCCGTCCCGAGTTCCTCAACCGGGTCGACGACATCGTGATTTTCAAGCCGCTGACCCGCAAGGAGATCGAGCGCGTGGTCGACCTGCAGGTGGCGGAACTGCGCAAGCGCTTGCTTGAGCGCGACTTCGGTCTGGAGCTGACCGAGGCGGCGCGGGCCTTTGTGGCCAATGCCGCCTACGACCCGGTTTACGGCGCGCGGCCGCTCAAGCGCTACCTGCAGCACCAACTGGAAACCCGGATTGCCAGGGCGCTGATCGCCGACCATGCCGCCCCCGGCCAGGTGGTTCATGTCGATGCCTGGCAGGGCGGTCTCAAGGTTACTTTCGAGCCGGCCGGGGACGCTGCCGGTTAGTCCCCTGAATTTGTTGGCTTTCCGCCGGAAAGTTGCTAAACTACCGAAGTTTTGCACTCAGCGGAATTTCGGCGGGGACTCATGGAACAGCCACGGCGCAAGCGGTTCGGGGAAATTCTGGTCGAGGCCAAGGTGCTCAGCGAGGAGTCGCTGAGTCGCGCCCTTGAACGCCAGCGCGGTACCGGCCGCCGACTCGGCCAGGTTCTCGAAGACATGGGGGTGGTGACCGAGAAGGACATCGCCGCCGCCCTGGCCCGCCAGTTCGGCTTCAAGACCGTCGCCAACATCGCCCGCGCCACGTTCCCCGCGGAGGTGCTCGCCCTGGTGGGTGCCGAAGCGGCAATGGGCAAGCTGATCTTTCCACTGAAACAGGAGGCAAACTCCCTCTATCTGGCGATGGTCAATCCCCTCGACATGGAGGTGCTTGACAACCTGTCCTTCAAGTCCGGGCTGCGCATCATTCCGTGCGTTACCACCCCCACCGAGATCCAGGCGGCCGTCAACCAGCACTATTACAAGAAGGTCACCAGTCAGGAAGTGGAACCCGATGTCTGGTGGACGATCCTGGTGGTCGACGACCAGGAACTGGTCCGGGCCGCGGTGGTAGCGGCCCTCAAGCGCGAAGGGTACAACCTGCTCGAGGCGGAAAACGGCGCCGACGGCGTCAAGGTCACCGTCCAGCAGAAGCCGCATCTGATCGTCTCCGATACGGTGATGCCGCGCATGGACGGCTACGAAATGTTCCGGGCGCTCAAAAGCAACCTGCAGACCAAGCACATTCCCATCATCGCCCTCTCGTCCAAGTCGTCCGCCGAGGAGGAAGCCAAGCTCCTCGATATGGGCTACTACGATTTCATTGCCAAACCGATCAATCCGATCCGCCTGGTTGCCCGCGTCAAGCATGCCCTGAAGCTGATCTACGGCGACAGCCCGCCCCCCCGCTAAGCCATTATCCTTCCTCGCGACGTTTTTCTGGCGTCCGAAGAGCTCATTTATTTCTGACTATTTTTGTCGTTTTTTCTTGCCTTTTGCAAAGACCTTCCTATAATTGACTTGAAAGGTTGGTTATTCTGCGAAAGGACTCCGCCATGCGAATCGATATCCTCTGCAAACCCGAAAGCGAATCGCGCGGTGAGCGGGTGCTGCTCAATGTGCGCGAAGCTCTTGCCCAGATGGGCGTCAAGGCCGAAGTTCACCTGTACCTCGACCGTCGTAAAATGATCGATCACCGAGTTTACGTGGCGCCGGCCCTGCTGGTCGACGATGAGGTACGGATCGCCGGGCGTGTGCCGGCCGTCAACGAAATCAAATCGTTCATTGTCGAACGGCCGCGTTACGTCCATCGTTTTTCCAAGGTCGCCTGATCGGTCGCTACCTTTTCCCTCCTGGAAACAACATCGGGAATCCCGCAAGAAGGGGATTCCCGATGTTGTTTATCGCTTGCCTGCGGTCAGGCTGTCTCAGTAATTGAATGGCTCGTTTCTTTCGGGATGGGGATCTCCTTCCGGGGGCGGGGCATCGAGATGCTTTGTGGAGGTGGTGATCCCATGCCGGGTGAAGACGTCGGCAAATTCCCGGTAGTTTTCATGCAACCCGGCCAGGGTCAGGGCATAGCCGTGATGCATCACCTGGGTGCGGGCCAGGCTTGACATCGGCCCCTGAAAGAAGAGCAGCGCCTCATCGCTCCCCGGTTCAATCACCAGAATATCAACGTCGGGGTGTTTCTGTCGGTAATAACCCAGATCCTGTCGCAGTTTCTCCCGGGCCTCGATGCGCTGGGTCTGCTCCCACGCGAAAAGGATGCCGAGGTCGGCGACGGTCGAACAGCGGCCGCTGGAGAGGGCCGGCAGACAGGCGCGTTCAGGATCGTTGTCGAACGGCACGCGCGGGTTGACCAGAACGATCAGGCGGGCTCCCCGTTCGATGACGATGTCGAGGTGGGTAGCCAGTCCGGACGAGCCATCGACGTAGCTGTGGCCGTCGATCGCATAGGGGCGGAAAAAGAGCGGGATGGCGCAGGAAGCGGTGATGGCCTGGCAGATGTGCAGGTTGCGATGTTCCTGGGAACCGAATACCACCCGGGTCCCGCGGTCGAGATCGTAAGCCGGAATATACAGTTCACTCCTGAGCGCGGCAAAATCGTCACAGACCCCTTCGGTGTCGAAGGCGCGGCAAAGGTAGCGCTGCATCGGTTCGAGGGAGAAAACTCCGGCCGGAAACTGTTCGAACAGCAGATGAGGGAGGTCGCGCGGATTGAAGACCCAGCGGTTGTGCCGGTAGTTTCGACGCACCTGCAGGAGCTTGCGTGGCAATTCGCCGAAAGTGCGGAGCAGCACCCGCCAGTCGGGCTGGAAAATGTCGTGCCGCTGCCAGTTGAAGACGCTGCGGCGGTTGCTGCTGATGGCCGAGAACAGCCCGTCGGCGGGGATGCGGCCGGCCAGCAGGGTGGCGATCACCGAGCCGGCACTGACGCCGAGGTAAATGTCAAAGCGCCGGGAAGAAAAGCCGCGGGCGAACAGACGGTCGAGGGCGGTCATCGCGCCGATCTCGTAGGCGGCGCCCATGATCCCCCCGCCGGTGAGGACCAGGGCGGTTTTGCTGCGCGCGGCCGCCATCGTCCGGGTTATCCCTTGGCGCGAACCTTGATTTTCGGTTTGCCGTTTTCGACGACAACCACCATGTCGACCGGCCGGTCGCCGAAACGTTCGCGGATGGCTTCCGACTGGCGTTTGAGAAATTCCGCAACCTGTTCGCGGCGCGGTGCGGGGATCTGGCAGGATGCGTGCGCCTGGGACAACTCCTGGTAAACCCGTTCAAGGGGGTCGGCGGGCGCAACGGTCGCGGGTTGAACAGGCGATTCTGGCGGCTTGTTCTTTTCGGCCCACTTCATGTGGCTCAACTGCCGCTGGTAGCGGCCTTCCTCGATCAGGCGCAGGATGCGCTCCCAGTAGGCGGAATAGCTCTGGAAGCGGCTGTTGACGTTCTGAAAGCGAAAGCGCAGATCGGTTTGCGGGATGTGGGTGTTGACCATGCGCCGTAGGCGCAGGGCGAGAATCTGCCGTTCCTTGGACGGCTCGAACCGATCGAGCCCCATGAAGTACTTTTCGTAGGCAATCTCGAGATCCTTGAAATCCCCCTCGATTTTCTGCAATTCCACTTCAATGTTGGCACGGCCGGTCAGCGGCTGTTGCGCCTGCTTGCGCAACTGTCGCTCGATTTCGTTGAGTTTCTTGATTTTCAGACTTTGGGTCGACATGAGTAAAATGGTCGCAAATAGGTATTTCCTCACTATACTGAAGCGGTTGCGCGAAGGCAAAAGGAAAGCGAACGCCTGCCGAATGCCTTGACCTCCCCGGAGCTTTCCGAAATAATGACGCATTTCCGCTGGGGGGAACGATGTCCGCTGCACTTGCCGCCGTGATCCTGGCCGCCGGCCAGGGAACCCGCATGAAATCCGCGCTGCCCAAGGTGCTCCACGAGGTAGCCGGGCAGCCGCTGCTGGCCCATGTCATCGCCGCGGCCCGCTTGGCTGGAGCCGGTCGGACCGTCGTGGTGGTCGGCCATGGCGCCGAGCAGGTCAAGACCGCATTTGCCTCGACCGAGGTGGTTTTTGCCCTGCAGGCACAGCAGCTCGGCACCGGCCATGCACTGCAGTGTGCCGCGCCGGCTCTGGCCGGCTTTGCCGGCGAACTGCTGCTGCTTTGCGGCGACGTGCCGCTGCTGCGCGGTGAGACGCTCATCGCCTTGCTCGATCATCACCGTGCCCAACAGGCGACCGTCACGGTCTTGACCGCGGAACTGGCCGACCCGCGCGGCTACGGCCGGATCATCCGCGGCACCAACGGGGTGGAGCGGATCGTCGAGGAGAAGGACGCCACCCCAAGCGAGCGTGCCGTGCGTGAGATCAACACCGGCATCTACGCCTTCACCGCGCCGCGGGTCTTCAAACTGCTGACCGGCCTGACCAATGACAACGCCCAGGGAGAATACTACCTGACCGACGTGATCGTGGCGGCGCGGGCGTCCGGAGAGAAGGTGGCAGCGCTGGCGGTGGCGCGAGTGGAGGAAGCGATGGGGATCAACGATAGGGTGCAGCTGGCCGAGGCCGGAAAAGAGATGCGCGCTCGCATCAACGAAGGACATATGCGCGCCGGGGTGACGCTGGTCGATCCCGCGACGACCTACATCGAAGCGGAAGTGACCATCGGTCCCGACACCGTCGTTCACCCCGGGGTCCATCTGCGCGGCCGCACCGCCATTGGCCGTAACTGCGAAATCGAGCCGGGGGTGATCGTGACCGATAGCTCTCTGGCCGACCGGGTTCATGTCAAGGCCGGCTCGGTGCTGAATCAGTCGACCGTCGGCGCCGATACCGATATTGGTCCGATGGCCCATCTGCGGCCGGGGACGGTCCTGGCCGGGGAGAACAAGATCGGCAACTTCGTCGAGACCAAGAAGGCCGCCATCGGCAAGGGGAGCAAGGCGAGCCATCTCACCTACCTCGGTGACGCCGAGATCGGGGCGGGGGTCAACGTCGGCTGCGGCACCATCACCTGCAACTACGACGGGGTCAACAAGCATGTCACGGTCATCGAGGACGAGGTGTTCGTCGGTTCCGACGTGCAGTTCGTGGCCCCGGTGCGGATCGGTAAGGGGAGTCTGATCGGGGCCGGATCGACCATCACCCGGGATGTCCCGGCCGATGCCCTGGCAATCACCCGCGCCGAGCAGAAGGTCATTGAGGGGTGGGTATCAAGAAAACGCAATAAAACACCAAAACCGTAGGGGCGGACTGCGTCCGCCCTGGGCGCATGCAATGCGCCTCTACAGATATTCATAAGGATGCTATGACGTGTGTGGAATAGTCGGTTACATCGGGCCGCGTGACGCGACCCCCATCGTTCTCGACGGCCTGCGCCGCCTGGAGTACCGCGGCTACGATTCGGCGGGGATTGCCTGCGTGCGTGACGGGGGCATCGAGATCCGCCGCGCCGAGGGGAAGCTCTCCCGGCTGGAAGAGCTGTTGCGCAGCGAACCGTTGGCCGGCGCACCCGGCATCGGTCATACTCGCTGGGCGACCCACGGTCGCCCGTCGGAAACCAATGCCCACCCGCACCGGGCCGGCAGCTTCGTGGTGGTGCACAACGGCATCATCGAAAACTACCTGGAGCTCAAGGAACGCCTGCGCGGTCAGGGGCACACCTTCAACTCGGAGACCGATACCGAGATCATCGCCCATCTGGTCGAACAACACGCCAAACAGGGAAGCGATTTCGAGACGGCCGTGCGCCGGGCGCTGGGCGAGGTGCGCGGCGCCTATGCCGTGGCGATCCTCTGCATCGACGAGCCCGACAAGCTGATTGCCGCCAAGCAGGGTTCGCCGCTGGTGGTCGGCCAGGGCGAGGGGGAGTTCTTCGTCGCCTCCGACATCCCGGCCATGCTCTCGCACACCCGCGAAATGATCTTTCTGGAGGACGGCGAACTGGTCGTGTTCACCACCGCGGCCATGCAGATCACCACCCTGGCCGGCGCCCCGGTCGTGAAAACCCCGAAGACCATCACTTGGAGCCCGGTCATGGCCGAGAAGGGGGGCTACCGGCACTTCATGCTCAAGGAGATCCACGAGCAGTCGCGGGCGATTGCCGATACCCTGGCCGGTCGCCTGCGCGAGGAGCATTCGGCGGTGTTCCTCGAGGAGATGCAGCTTGACGAAGAGTGGTTGCGCGATCTCGAAAGGATCTACATTGTCGCCTGCGGTACCTCCTGGCACGCCGCGCTGGTAGGCAAGTTCCTGCTGGAAAAACACGCCCGCGTCCCGGTGGAGGTCGACATCGCCAGCGAATTCCGCTACCGCGACCCGTTGGTCAACGCCCGGACCCTGACTGTCGTGATCAGCCAGAGCGGCGAGACGGCCGACACCCTGGCCGCCCTGCGCGAAGCCCATGGCAAGGGGGGGAAAGTGGTGGCGGTCTGCAATGTGGTGGAGTCATCGATCGCCCGGGAGAGCGACGGGGTGATCTACACGCATGCCGGGCCGGAAATCGGCGTCGCCTCGACCAAGGCCTTCACCACCCAATTGGTGGCGCTGGTCCTGTTCACCCTGCATATCGGGCAGACGCGCGGCACCATCGGCCTGGATGCCCGCCGTGCCATCGTCGAGGCGTTGGTCGGCCTGCCGCGTCAGGTCGAAGCCTGTCTGGAACTCGATGAAAAGATCGAAAAGCTCGCTCACGAGCTGATGCACGCCCGCGATTTTCTTTACCTCGGCCGCGGCAATCAATACCCGATCGCCCTGGAAGGCGCACTCAAGCTCAAGGAGATTTCCTACATTCACGCCGAGGGCTATCCCGCCGGCGAAATGAAGCACGGGCCGATCGCCCTGATCGACGAAAACCTGCCGGTGGTGATTCTCGCTCCGCACAACGACACCTTCGAAAAGGTGGCCGCCAACCTCGAGGAGGTGCAGGCGCGCGGCGGGCAAGTGGTGGCCATTACCGATCGGGCCGGCGGCGAACTGGCGGCCAAGGCCAGGATCGTGCTGACCGTGCCGACGACGGTCGATGATCTGATGCCGGTGCTGACCTCGATCCCGATGCAACTCCTGGCCTATCACATCGCCGTGCTCAAGGGGACCGACGTCGATCAGCCGCGCAACCTCGCCAAGAGCGTGACTGTCGAGTAACCCGGGGGGCCGATCACCAGGATATTGTGATCCCCCGTTGTCTATTTGTTATGTCATTCCGCCGCGTTTGCGGCTATTCCATCCCCAGGAGGGAGTCATGATGAACAAGGTTCCGCAGGTTACCATTTACGCCAAGCAGGCCGGGGTGTCGATCGCCCCGCATGAGCGCCGCAGCGAGGGGCGTTCCACGGAAGGGCGCATCGCCCTGCGCTTCTTCAAGCTGGAGAGTGGCAGCAGCGCGATCCGCTTCGTTGCCGAACCGGCCGAAGCCTTTGAGCTGCACGGCAAGATGTACAAGGTCTATCAAAACGGCGGCAAGGAGAGCCTCAATCACCGTTTCGAAGGGCGCGATGGCGAGGTGCAGACGCGCCTGACCGTGGAACGTTGGGAACGGGGCGGCAAGAGCGGCTTCGCCTTCTCGGTGCAGCGCGGCGAAGAAGAGCTGAACGTGCCGGTCCATGCCGACCGCTTCCTGCACGCCGCCGAATTTCTCCGTCACCTGTCGCTGCAGCAGGCCTGGGTCGAAGAGGCGGAGCGTCCCCAGGGCTGATTTACATCCCCCACCCATAGTGCTACTATTCAACGGGGTGCGGCTTGCCGTCGCACCCCGCAACTTTTTCCGGAGCTTCCCTTGCAGCGTTTTACCCCCGACTGGCTGCGGCAGCTGGTGACCGCCGGCCTCAGCCGTTTCCAACTCAGCGAAAACACCTTCATGGCGATTCTCGCCGTGATCATCGGCGTGCTGGCCGGGCTGGGGAACTATGTGCTGCGCCAGACCATCGACCTGATCCACCACGGCGTGATTACCCAGGGGATGACGCATTTTGCCATCGACACCAGCGCCTGGGGGTGGAACCGTCTCTACCTGATCCTCTTCCCCTTGATCGGCGGCATCCTGATGGTCCCGATGGGCGCCTATTACGCCAGGGATCTGCGCTTCGGCTTTTCGCGCTTTCTCGAAGAGGTCAACCTGCGCGGCGGCAAGGTCCCGACCCGGACTATTTTCACCCGTGGCCTGGCCAGCGCCATCACCATCGGCACCGGCGGCTCGGCCGGCCAGGAAGGGCCGATTGCCCAGATCGGCGGCGCCATCGGCAGCAAGGTCGGGCAGAGCTTCAAAATGGGGGGCGACTACCTCAAGACGCTGGTGGCCTGCGGTGCGGCCAGTGGCGTGGCGGCCACCTTCAACGCGCCGATCGCCGGGGTTTTCTTCGCTCACGAGATCGTGCTGCTCTCGTCCTTCGAACTTTCCAGCTTCACCTCGATTGTCATTGCCAGCGGCATGAGTACCGTGGTGTCGCGCGCCCTGCTCGGCGACCACCCGGAATTCGCCCCGCCAGCCTACGAACTCGGCAGCCTCTGGGAGCTGGGCTTTTATGTGTTGCTCGGCATTCTGGTCGGACTGCTGGCCGCAGCGTTCATGACCTGGCACTACCGGATCAAGGACTGGTTTGCCGCCCTCAAGCTCCCCCGTTTGGCCAAACCGGTTTTTGGCGGCTTTCTGGTCGGGGTCTTCGGGGTGCTGATGCCGCAGATCTTCGGCAACGGCTACGGCTACATCGAGCAGGTGCTGCACGGCCACGGCGTCTGGTACCTCCTCGCCGCCCTGGTACTGATCAAGGCGGTGGCGACCTCGATTACCCTCGGTTCGGGGCTGCCGGGCGGGGTGTTTGCCCCGTCGCTGTTCCTCGGGGCCATGAGCGGCGGCGCCTTCGGCAAGACCCTGCAGCTGCTGTTCCCCGCCATGGGCATCTCTTCGGGAGCTTTTGCCATGGTCGGCATGGGGGCGTTCCTGGCTGCGGCCACCCACGCGCCGATGACCGGAATCTTTCTGCTGTTTGAAATCACGTCCTCCTACCAGGTCATCGTACCGATCATGCTCACCTGCGTGATCGGGGTGACCATCTGCCGGCGCTTTCACCACTACAGCCTGGAAACCCTCGACCTGGCCCGCGCCGGTATCGACCTCGAAGCCGGCAAGGAGCGCAACATCATGAAGTCGCTGCTGGTCGGCGAGGTCATGAATCGCGAACCGGCGGCAGTTGCCGAAAACATGACGCTGCGCGAGTTCACCCAGTTTGTCGCCAACCACAAGGAGACCAACTTCCCCTTGATCAACCGCGACGGCGAGTTGACCGGAATCCTTTCAGTGCAGGATTTCATGGGAGTGGTCTTCGAGGAGGACCTGCTGGACCTGGTGGTGATCAAGGAGATCGCCACGCACAACGTGATCACTGCTCACGAGGACGAGGATCTCGACCAGGCCATGCGCAAGATCGGCTACCGCAACATCGAACAACTGCCGGTCGTCGACCGTGAAACCCACTGCAGACTGATCGGCATCGTTTCCCGGCGTGATATTGTCACGGCTTACAACCGGGCGCTGATGAGCCGTTCGCTGAAGGGGAACCACCGTGTCTGATCTGCTGACCGCCCTCAATCCCTGTCAGCGCCAGGCCGTGGAGCATGGCGACGGTCCGCTGCTGATCCTCGCCGGCGCCGGCTCCGGCAAGACCCGTACCCTGACCCACCGCATCGCCTGGCTGATCCGCGAGCATGGGGTGGCGCCCTGGGAGATTTTCGCCGTTACCTTTACCAACAAGGCCGCCGGCGAGATGCGCGAGCGTCTGGAAAAGCTGCTCGGCAGCGTCGAGGGATTGTGGGTCAGCACCTTCCACAGCGCCTGCGTGCGCATCCTGCGCCGCGAAATGGAGAAGTTCGGTTTCACATCCCAATTCACCATCTACGATGACGGCGACCAGGAGCGCCTGCTCAAGGCGGTGCTGCAGGAGTTGCAGATTGCCGAGCAGACACTGAAGCCGCGCGCGGCGGCTGCCGCCATTGACAACGCCAAAAACCGGGGCTGGTGGCCCGAGGATCTCCCCGGCGGCGACTACGGCGCCGAGATCGTTGCCAAGGTTTATGCCCGCTACCAAGAGAAACTGAAGCAGGCCAACGCCCTCGATTTCGGTGATCTGCTGCTGTGGACCGTGCGCCTGCTGGAAACCGACGACGGGGTGCGCCAGCGCTGGCAGGGGCGCTTCCGCCATCTGTTGGTCGATGAGTTTCAGGATACCAACCAGGTCCAGTACCGTCTGATCCGCCTGCTCGCCACCGGCCACCGCAACCTCTGCGTGGTTGGCGACGACGACCAGTCGATCTATCGCTGGCGCGGCGCCGAGGTCGGCAACATCCTCAATTTCGAGCTCGACTTCCCCGGTTGCACAACCATCCGCCTCGAACAGAACTACCGTTCGACCAAGACCATCCTCGCCGCCGCCGGCGGGGTGGTGGCGAAGAACCTCGACCGCAAGGGGAAGACGCTCTGGACCGACAACCCCGAAGGGGAGCCGGTCAGCCGCGAAACGCTGAGCGACGATCTCGAGGAGGCGCGCTTCGTCACCGGCGAGATCGTCCGTCTGCACCGAAACGGGCGCAAGCTGCGCGACATCGCCGTCTTCTACCGCACCAACGCCCAGTCACGCGCCTTCGAGGAATCACTGGTGCGCGACAAACTCCCTTACGTGATGATCGGCGGGTTGAAGTTCTTCTCGCGGATGGAGATCAAGGATATCCTCGCCTACCTGCGGCTGCTGGTGAACCCGGCCGACTCGGTGGCGGCACGGCGGGTCATCAACGTGCCGCCGCGCGGCATCGGCGCGGCCACCGTCGAAAAGATCGCCACCCTGGAAACCGAGGCCGGGGGGCTTTTGCCCGCCTGCACGCTGGCGGTCGAGCGCGGTCTTTTGTCCGGGGCGGCAGCCAACCGGGTGGCAGCGTTTGCCGGGTTGATGGCCACCTTCCGGCAACGCCTCGACGACGACACCGCCTATGCCGAGCTGGCCGCCGACATCATCGAGGAATCCGGTTACGGGCCGATGTTGCGCGAGGAGCGCACCGAGGAGGCGCGCGACCGGTTACGCAACCTCGAAGAGCTGCTCGCCGGCATGGAAGAGCATGCCGCCCAGGAGCCGACCCTGGCCGGCTATCTTGAGCAGATCGCCCTGGTCACCGACCTCGACAGCTACGACCAGAGCCTCGACCGGGTATCGTTGATGACCCTGCATGCCGCCAAGGGACTGGAGTTCCCGGTGGTGTTCATGACCGGCATGGAGGAGGGGCTTTTCCCGCTCTCCCGCTCCGGTAACGGCGACGAGGAACTGGAGGAGGAGCGGCGCCTCTGCTACGTCGGCATGACCCGGGCGATGGAGAAACTCACCCTGACCCACGCCCGTCGCCGCCGGGTCTACGGCGACTACCAGTTCAACCCGCCGAGCCGCTTTCTGAGCGAAATCCCCCCCCACTTGCTGGAGGGGGCCGCCGCGGTCAGCGTGCACCGGTCGGCCGGCCATAACCTCGCGTCCCTGTTCGACCGGATCGATCCCGACCTTGACGATGAGTCGCCGTTCCTTGATGACGAAGTGCGCCACGTGCCGGAAGCCGAAGAGGGGCTGCGCCTCGGCATGAACGTCCGTCACGCCATGTTCGGCACCGGGGTGGTGCGGCGCATCGAGGGGAAGGGGGACCAGCAGAAGGTGATCGTCTTCTTCCATCGGGTCGGCCCAAAGAAACTGCTGGTCAAATTCGCCGGCCTCGAACCCGCCTGAAAAGCCAAATCGAAAGACTATTTACGCGGAGGCGCGGAAGAGAAGGGATTTTACCCTGGCAAATCTCTACGTCTCGGTTATCTTTTTTCCGTGGGACAAAGGTAAATCGGTTTTTGTAGGGGCGAAGCATGCTTCGCCCAGGGCAAGGCGTGCCTTGCCCCTACAGTTTACGGATGGGAGGACATCATGTTGAAGCGAATCGGTACGTTTATTCTGCTGATCTTCACCGCCCTGCCGGCCTTTGCCGCCGAGATCGTCAGCACTCTCGCCGACCAGGAGGAGGTGGCGGTGACCATCTATAACGACGATCTGGCTCTGGTGCGCGACCGGCGGCAGGTCGTGCTGCCGAGCGGGGAGTTGTCCCTGGCCCTGCGCGAGGTGAGCGGGAGGATGCGTCCGGAGACTGCGCTGCTGCGCAGCCTCAGCCATCCCAAGGGGTTGACGATCTTCGAGCAGAACTTCGATTTCGACCTGCTCACCCCGGGCAAACTGCTGGAGAAGTACGTCGGCCGCGAGGTGCAGGTGGTGCGCACCCATCCGCAGACCGGTGCCGACCAGGCAGAAACCGCCCGGGTGCTGGCAGCCAATGAGGGGATCGTCCTCAAGGTCGGCGACCGTATCGAAACCGGCCTCCCCGGGCGGTTGGTTTTTCCCGACGTGCCGGCCAACCTGCGCGACCGGCCAACGCTGGTGGTCGAGCTGGCCAGCGACAGTGCGGCGAAACAGCAGCTGGAACTCAGTTATCTGACCGGTGGCCTGGGGTGGCAGGCCGACTATGTCGCCGGCCTGAGCAGCGACGAGAAGACCCTCGACCTCTCCGGCTGGGTAACGCTGACCAATCAGAGCGGTACCGCCTACCGCAACGCGCGCCTTCAACTGGTGGCAGGTGATGTCAACCGGGTGCGCGAAGAAATGCAGCTGCAGCGCAACCGGGCCATGGAGGACGTCATGGTCAAGGCTGCTGTTCCGGCCATGGCCGAGGAGAGCCTGTTCGAATATCATCTCTACACCCTGCAACGGCCGACCACCCTGAAGGAGAACCAGACCAAGCAGGTGGCCCTGCTCGATGCCGCTGGAGTTCCCCTGCGCAAGGAGTACCGCCTCGACGGGGGGAGCCACTACTACCAGGGGCGCTACGGTGACCTCGGCGAGAAATTGAAGGTCGCGGTCTTCGTCGAGTTCGACAACAAAAAGACCGCGCAGCTCGGCATGCCGCTCCCCAAGGGGGTGGTGCGGGTCTACAAGCAGGATCGCTCCGGCCAGCCGCAGTTCATCGGCGAGGATCGCATCGACCACACCCCGGAAAACGAGACGGTGCGTCTCAAGCTCGGCGACGCCTTCGACGTCACCGCCAACCGCAGGCAGACCGACTTCCGCAAGCTCGGCGGCGACAGCCATTATAACTACCGCTTCGAGAGCGCCTTCGAGATCAAACTGAAAAACGCCAAGGACGAGACGGTCACCGTCACCGTGGTCGAACCGGTTCCCGGCGACTGGAAGGTGCTGGCTGAGAGCCACAAGCACCGCAAGGGCTCGGCCAACGCCGCCGTCTGGGAAGTGCCGGTCCCGGCCAAGGGGGAGACGGTGCTGATCTACCGGGTCGAGGTCAATTACTGAGGCAGGTCTGACCGCCGAAGCACGAAAGTGCGAAGGCGGGAGGTGGGAATCGGAAGGGCCGGCGATTGCCGGCCCTTCCTGTTTGTTAATGCTCTCCCGGGCAGTTACACGATACCACTGTCGTTGATGTCGACTTTCAGGTCGGTAAAGTGAGTTGTCAAATCATCAACTGTATAGGTGGTGCCAGCAGGGAGTGTGCTGCTGTCGGGCAGAGGCGTAGTGCCCGTGTTGAGCCCTTCAATGGTAACGTCGGTCGTTCCGGCACTCCCCGTGACGTGCAGGGTGATGTCGGCACCGGTGACGGTGACCGGGATGTCGAGACCGTCGATGGTGCCGTCCAGGTTGTTGTCGAGCACGTCCGTCAACTCAAGCACGTCGCCTTCGGCAATGCTGAAGTCATGGATGGTATCGTGCCCTTCACCGCTGCCAAACACGAAGGTATCGGCACCGGTGTCACCATAGAGCTGATCATCACCAAGTCCGCCAACCAGGAAGTCATTGCCTTCACCACCGTACAGGGTGTCTCCGGAGTTCGCACCCGTGATTACGTCACTGCCGTCGGTGCCGTTGAATGTTGTGCCGTCGACGGAAATGACCTTGAACGTCGAGACAGCCGAGTCGCCGTCACCATCGACCAGTGTCGCCGTGAAATCCATTTCGATGGGCAGATCCAAGGTGCTGCCGCCATACGAATAGCCGAAGGCAATTTTAATCTCGGACGTCTGGGGAATACCATTGCTGTCATTGTAGAAACCGGCGGTGACGTCGATGAAGTCGATACCGGTCCACCCGGCAGGAGTCGCCACGGTATAGGACGCCAACGCCCCACCGATGTAGTCGTTTGCGGCTGATGTGATCGGTGTCAGGGTGTGATCCGGATTGACCAGGAAGTCACCGTACTGACTGTCAAGCATGATGGTTTTCGTATCCGTATTGTCAGCCGGGTTGTACAGGGTGATGTAGACCACGTCACGGGCGCCGCTGGTGCCGAAGCCGACGCTGCCCGTGGTCTTGAAGTCGAGCGTAATCGCATTGACCGGTTCGTCCGTCGTTTCGCCGAGCGGCGTGTACGGATCGTAGCGCAGCGTCTCGGTCGTCAGTGTGTAGCCGGTGCGTGTCTTGTCAGCGAAGCTGTTCATGACGTTGTTGCCGATACCGATGCCGTCGCTGGAGGCATTGACCAGTGTCCCGGTAGGTGCGACTGAAAAAGCATCAACCAGTGTCCCCGCCGCATTCTTTGCGCCGTACAGGGAGGTGGGCGCTTCAGCGGCAGGGACGACGGAGGCGTAGGCATGACTCGTCTCGCCAGTCGCCGCATCGACATAGCTGATCTGGTAGGTACTTGTCGGCCCGGCGGCCTTCACCGCCGCGCCGAACTCGGTCGGATCGATCGTGACCTGGGTCACTCCCCCGGTCAATGAGTAGGTGCCGTTCTCATGCAGTTCGAGGGCGAAGTTGACGGCTTTCCCGCCGAAGTCGAAGGTGCCATCGAACTTCATCGGGTCTGCAGTCGGCGTCAGCGAGAACTCTGCAAGAGTTGTCCAACTCCCGTCGACATAGACTTTTACTCCATCGAGGGAGATGTCCAAAGATTGCAGGCCATCGGGCCCGGGGTCCTTGGACCAGTACCCGGTGTAAGATGAGGAGCTTACGGCACTGATGGCATTGGTAAAGCTCAGGGTCGGGTCGGTGTCGCCGATGGTCAGCGACAGCGGGGCCACCGCGTCGGT
>VEPG01000106.1 GCA_012026975.1 Desulfuromonas sp.
ACCCTAGACCCTTGACCTTTGACCTTTGACCTTAGACCTTTGACCTTTAACCCTTAACCTTTAACCCTTGACCTCGCTTTTAAAGCGACCAATACCGCAACCCTGCCGCTTCGACGGCTTCGCGCGAGAGCATCCCTTTGACATCCACCACCACCCCCTGGCCGTCGCTGCTGCGGCACAGTTTTGCCAGGCGGGCGGCGTCGAGGGTTTTGAACTGGTCGTGGGCGACGGCGAGGATGACCACATCGACCTCCCCCACCGCCTCCAGCGCCGTCAACTCCAGATCGTACTCGTGGCGGGTCTCGGCCGCATCGGCGTGGGGGTCGTGGACCAGCACCTCGGTGCCGAAATCCGCCAGTTCGCGGATCACGTCGACCACCTTGCTGTTGCGGATGTCGGGGACGTTCTCCTTGAAGGTCAGCCCCAGCACCAGCACCCGCGCCCCCTTGACCGCCTTGCCGGCGCGGATCAGCTCCTTGACGGTGTTTTCGGCCACATGCTTGCCCATGCCGTCGTTGATACGCCGGCCGGCGAGGATCACCTGGGGATGGTAGCCGACGCTTTCGGCCTTGTGAGTCAGGTAGTAGGGGTCGACGCCGATGCAGTGGCCGCCGACCAGGCCGGGAAAGAACTTGAGAAAGTTCCACTTGGTGCCGGCGGCTGCCAGCACGGCGCGGGTGTCGATCCCCAGCTTGCCGAAGATGATGGCCAGCTCGTTCATCAGGGCGATGTTGAGGTCGCGCTGGGTGTTCTCGATGACCTTGGCGGCCTCGGCGACCTTGATGCTCGGGGCGCGGTGCACGCCGGCGGCGACCACCAGCTCGTAGACGCGCGCCACGGTCTCCAGCGTGGCGGCATCCTGCCCGGAGACGACCTTGACGATCTTGTCGACCGTATGGACCTTGTCGCCCGGGTTGATCCGCTCCGGCGAGTAGCCGCCGGTGAAGTCGACCCCGCATTTGAGCCCGGATTCGGCCTCCAGGATCGGCACCGCCACCTCCTCGGTGACGCCGGGGTAGACGGTCGATTCATAGACGACGATGCTCCCCTTTTGCAGGTGCCTGCCGATGGTGCGTGAAGCACTCTCGACCGGGCGCAGGTCGGGGCGCTTGAAGGCGTCGATGGGGGTGGGGACGGTGACGATGAAAAAGCGCGCGTCGCGCAAGGCGGCCGGGTCGGTGGTGTAGTCGATGGCCACGGCCTGGAGCTGTTCGGAGCTGACCTCGCCGGTGACGTCGATGCCGCGCTGCAGCTCATCGATCTTCTTCGCACTGATGTCGAAGCCGAGGACAGACGCCTTGCGGGCAAAAGCAACAGCCAGCGGCAGGCCGACGTACCCCAGTCCGACGAGAGCGATCCTGGCCTGACCGACAACAATCTGATCTACAGTAATCATTATTTCTCCGATTTTAGACTCAAGACGCTAGACTCAAGACGCTAGACTCAAGACTCAAGACGCAAGACGCTAGACGCTAGACGTTAGAAGTTGCCTATTCTTGTGTCTTGCGTCTTGTGTCTTGCGTCTTTTGTCTAGCCTCTTGTCTTTTGTCTAGCCTCTTGTCTTTTATCTCCAAACTTTCTTTACGTTTAAGCGTGATAAGTCCTGAGAGCATGGCGCCGATTTCCCTGGTTTCCTTTAGCCAGACAGTTGCAGTGGGTTTGTCGATGTAGCCTACACTCATGCCGACATAGATTTGTGTACGCAATTCGCCACAGGAACCTTTCGCATACGATAGGAAATTCGCACAATCCTTGTACGATGCCCGTTCAAAGCCTTCGGCGATATTGCTGGGGACTGAGAGACCGGCGCGGGTGATCTGGTCGCGAAAACCATAGTCCCTCAGACCTTTCAGCTCTCTATAAAGATCGGCGCTGAGCCGCGCAGATCGTTTCCATACGTCAAGATTCTCAAAACTCATAAACCCTCCATTCGATAGCATAAAATCAGTTGAGAGACGCTAGACTCTAGACGCTAGACGCTAGACGCTAGACGCTAGACTCTAGACGCTAGAAGTTGCCTATTCTTGCGTCTTGCGTCTTGCGTCTTGCGTCTCGTGTCTATTGAATCCCAACCAGTTCGACTTCGAAGATCAGGGTTTCGTTGGGGCCGATGGCGTTGCCGGCGCCGCGTTCGCCGTAGGCTTTTTCGGCGGGGATGACCAGCTGCCACTTGGAGCCGACCGGCATCTGCTTGAGCGCTTCCTGCCAGCCGGGGATGACCTGGCCGACCTTGAAGGAGACCGGCTTGCCGGGCTGGCTGGCGTCGAAGGGCTTGCCGTCGACCAGCGTGCCGCGGTAGTTGCACAGGACGGTGTCGGCGTCGGTCGGCTTCTTGCCGCTGCCGGCGCTGAGCACCTTGTACTGCACTCCGCCCGGCAGCACCTTGACGCCGTCCTTCTTCTTGTTCTCGGCCAGGAACGCCTCGCCGCGCTTCTTGTTCTCGACGCCGGCCTTGGCCTGCTCGGCCTGGAATTTCTGGCGCACCTCGCCCTGGAGCTTCTGCATGATCGCGCCGAGTTCGGCATCGGTGAGCAGCGACTTGCCGGCCAGCTCGTCGAGCAGCCCCTGCGACACCAGGGCGGCATCGACCTCGACCTGCTGCAGCTTGATGTTCCTGGCAACGTTGGCGCCGATGGCGTAGCTGCGCTTCTCCTGGTCGGTCTTGAGTTCGGCCTTGGCGGCCTGCGCCGCACCGGCGGCGAGGAGGAGCATGAGCAGCGGAACGAAAATGGTTCGGGAGGTTTTCATGGGTGATCCTTTCGTTGGGTTTGTTGTAAGGCAGCGAGGTAGCAAGTAGATTAAACCAGCGAGGTAGCAAGTAGCGAGGTAGCAAGTAGGCTTAAACCAGCGAGGTAGCTAGTAGCGAGGTAGCAAGTAGAAAAAACTATTTATCTATCTCGCTATCTCGCTATTTATCTATCTCGCTATCTCGCTGCCTTTCTCTATCTCGCTGCCTTTCTCTATCTCGCTGCCTTCAAGAATTCAGCTTGTCCCACACGCGTTTGAGGGCGGCGATGGCGGGTTTTTCCTGGAAGTCGTCCTTGGCTTCGCCGTAGTAGCCGCGATAGTACTTGTTGCCGTAGTAGTTGTACGAGCCGTAGTACTTGAAGCCGCGGCCGGACTTGTCGTTGAGGATGACGCCGGAGATCTTGCCGTCGACGGCGCGCAGCGATTCGACCATCTGCTGGGCGGCGCGCTCGGGGATGCGGCACGGCTCGAGGACCACCAGGATCAGGTCGGAGAGCGGCGCCAGCACCTGGGCATCGGTGACCGGCAGGACCGGCGGGGCGTCGAGGACCACGTAGTCGTAACGCTCGCGGGCGGTGGCGAGGAGTTTCTTCATCCGCTCGCTGCCGAGGATCTCGGCCGGGTTGGGGGGGATCCTGCCGGCGGGGATGAAGTCGATTTTCGGGTTATTGAACCTGCGCAGCGCCGCCTGGTTCTCCTCGATCAGCAGGTCGGTGAGCCCCGGCTCGACGCTCTGGCCGAACATGGCGTAGAGCGAGGGGCGGCGCAGGTCGCAGCCGATGAGCAGGACCTTGGCGCCGGTCTGGGCGAGGATGACGGCGAGGTTGCCGCAGACCGTCGATTTCCCCTCGTCGGGGAGCGAGCTGGTGACCAGGATCACCTTGTGCGCCTCGCGGGCGGTGAGGAAGTTGAGGTTGGTGCGCAGGGCGCGGAAGGCCTCGACCACCGGCGAGCGCGGCGCCAGGGTGGTGACCAGGCGCTTCCCCGGCAGCCTGGCGTCTTCGTCGGCGAAGGGGATGCGCGGGATGATGCCGAGGACGGTGAGGCCGAGCTTCTCGCGCACATCATCCGAAGTCTTGATCGTCTGGTCCATGTAGTCGAGGAGAAAGACCAGGCCGACGCCGAGCATAATGCCGAGGACGAAGCCGAGCGCCAGGTTCTTCTTCTTGTTCGGCTTGATCGGCTCCTTGGGGGTCAGCGCCGCATCGACGACATCGACGCTGCTGATGGTGGAGGCCTGGGCGATCCGGGCCTCCTGCTGCTTCTGCAGGAGGAAGTTGTACAGTTCGGCATTGACCTTATGCACGCGGGTGCGCTTGGCCAGCTCCAGTTCGGTTTCGGGAATCTCCTTGAGCTGGGAGTCGTAGCCGGCGATGGTGCGGGCGGCGTCGCGTTCGCCCAGCGCCAGCTCCTGGCGGGCCGACTGGTAGGCGGAGAGCATCGACTCCTGGACGCGGTGGATCTCGGCTTCCTTCTCCTTGACCGCGGGGTGCGCGGGGGTGAAGTTGACCAGCAGGCTCTTGCGGGCTGCTTCGAGTTCGGCGAGACGCGCCGCCAGCTCGCCGAGCTGGGCCGCCCCCTCGATGACCGGCGGGGTGAAGGGTGTGCCCCGCTTCAGCGCCTGCTGCAGCGCCTCGATGGCGTACTCGACGCGCTGGCGCTTGAGGTTGAGTTCGTTCTTCTGCTGCTCCAGCCCGCCCACCTTGCCGACCAGGGAGCCGCCTTCGGGGCCGAGGGTGGTCAGGCCGGTCTGGACCTTGTACTCCTGCAGGGCCTGTTCGGAGGTGTCGAGCTTGTCCTTGAGTCCGGTGAGCTGCTCGCCGATGAAGTCGACGGTCTTGCCGGCCTCGCGGGTCTTGGAGGCGACGTTGGTGGCCAGATAGGATTCGACCAGCATGTTGACCACGTCACGGGCGCGGGCCGGGTCGGAGTTCTGGCTGGAGACGCGCAGCATGTTGCTCCCCTTCCCCATCTCCACCACGCGGATGCTGCGCTGGATGCCGCCGATCAGCTCTTCGACCGGCTGGCGCTCGACGGTCATTGACTGGCCGGGCTGGGCCGCGCGCAGGGTGAGCAGGAGGCGCACCCCATTGGCTTCGAAGGGGCGGCCGCTCTCGCCGGTGCCGAACCGCCGGCCGGCAAGGTCGCTGACGGCATAGGTGGTCGGGCCGGTCAGGTCGATCTTCAGGCCGGGGAGGGTGCCGTTCATGTTGAACTCGTCGATCTGCACGTCGAGCCCCGGCGAGACCGAAGCGACCTGCCAGTCGAGGTTCATGCGCCGGACCACCTGCTCGGCCAGGGAGCGCGACTGCAGCACTTCGATCTCGGTGGTCAGGCTGCTCTCCGACTCCATGCCGAGTTCCTTGAGCATGCTCCCCTGGCTGGGCTTGCGCACCTGCAGGGTGGCGGAGGCCTCGTAGACCGGGGTGGCGATGAAGGTATAGAGGGCGGTGCCGATGAAAACCAGGGCGAAGACCAGGATGGCGATCTTCCAGCGGCGCAGCAGGATGTTCAGGTAGTCGGAAAGATGCACCTCTTTTTCCTGGGGGGAGAGGTCGGTCTGGCGGCGACGGGGGGCTTGCGGTTCGGACATTGTTTCACTTTCGCTTTCAGGCTGGAACGGGAACCACCCGGCCGAAGCCGGGTGGTCGGATATCATGAATTGTCGCGCAACGACCCGATCAGTCGTTGTTGATCGCATCCGCCCAGAGGAACGGCTGGGCCACGGCGCCGATCAACTGGAAGGTCGGCAGCAGTTCGGAAATGATTTCGTTCCAGCCGCCGAGACCGGTTTTCGGCACGAAGACGATGTCGCCGTCGTTGAGCGGCAGCGGCAGGGCCTGGCCGTTCATCATCCTGCCGAGATCGACCATCATCAACTGGCCGTGGGTCGGCGAAATGGTGCGGATCAGGCGGACATGCTTTTCGTCGTAGGCCTTGCCGTCGAGTCCGGCGGCGCTCAGCGCCTGGACCAGGTTGAGGCGGCCGTTGACCATCGGCACCGCGCCGGGCTTGTTGACCGTGCCGAGCACGAAGACCTGCTGCGCCTCGTTGCCGGGGACGTAGATGGCGTCGCCCTGGCGCAGCTGGATGTTCTGGCGCAGGTCGTTGTTGTAGAGGAGCTGGTAGATGTCGACCGGCAGAACCTTGTCGTTGCGCACCACGCGGGCGCCGCGCAGGTTGGCCTGGTCGGCGAGGCCGTTCCCCAGGGCGAGGCCGTGCAGCAGGGAGGTGGGGCGGTCGAGGTAGACCAGCCCCGGCTTGTTGAACTTGCCGAGCAGGTAGAGCGGCTGGGATTTGAATTCGACGATCTCCACCGAGACCACCGGCTGCTTGATGTAGGCCGAGAAGACCTCGACCAGTTTCGTCTGGATCTGCTCGACGGTGAGGCCGGCCACCTCGACGCCGCCGACCAGCGGCAGCAGCACCTTGCCGCTGGTGTAGACACGGAAGCCGCCGAGGGTGTCGCTCCCCTTCCCTTCGCCGTTGCCGCGCTCCAGCAGTCCCGGCACCGTCACCGACAGAACATCGCCGGGGCCGACGCGGTATTCGACGCTTTCGGTCGGGTCGACGGGGGGCGGCGGCACGGACACTTCCTGCAGGGCGAGGATCGCCTTGCTCTGGTCGTCGATGTCGATCACCGTCCCCGGTTCATAGTTGGTGTACTTGAAACAGCCGCCCAGCAGCAGCGACAGACCCGCCAACAGCATGACCGGTAAAGTGCAACGTTTCATCCACAGCCTCCTTGGCCCGCCCGTCAGCCGGGGGGTGCCGGGCTCCCCGGCGTGAGATATTTGCAAGAAATCAGCTAATTAGCTGACTTATATAGCATGGAGGCGGGCGCGAGGGCAAGGGTTTCGTCGAGACGATGAATGGTTAAACCAACAGCGGGGCAGCCGATTGGCCGCCCCGCTGGGGTGCTTGCTGTTGCTCGTTTGCTACCAGGTGGTGGTGTTGCCGCCGAGGCGGTAGGCGCTCGGCGAGTAGACGGGTGACACCGCCGGATCGTAGGCCCGCGCCCGGAAAGTATAGGTGCCGGTTGCGGGCAGTGTTGCCGTCGGGTTGAGCAGCGGCCCGTCGTAGTAGGTCTTCCAGGTGGCACCGGCGTTGGCGCTGTACTGGAAGCGGTAGTTGAACGTGCCCGGCGTGGGGGTCGGCGCCGCAATGGTCTGCACGCTCGCCGAGGCCGTCGTGGCGGGGACGGTGAGCGAAGCCGGCGGCACCGTCACGTTGGAGACCGTGCAGCTGCTGCTCCCCGCCGTCGGGGTGCTGGCCTTAAAGCCGGTGGCGGTGACGTACACCTGGAATTCGTAGATGCCAGGCGCCGGCAGGGTGATCGTCACGCTGAGCGCGGTCTGGTTCATCTTGCCATTGGTCCAGGCCGGGGCGCCCACCAGGCGGTACTGGTAGTTGTAGAGGGCTCCCGGGGTCGAAGAGGCGGTCGCCGTCACGGCGGCGCGCCCGGTGCTGTTGGCATTCAGGGGGACGGTGAGCAGCGGCGCCGGCGCCGCCGGTCCCGGATTGGGAACGAAATCGATGCGCATCGTGTTCGAATAGGTCGAACCGGCGGCATTGACCGCCTTGATGCGGTAGTAGATGCGCCCTGAGCCCGGGTTGTTGTCGCGGCCGGCCGTGGCATTGGCCAGCGCCCCTTTGGCCGTCGTGAAGGTCGCCCCGCCGTCGGTCGATCTTTCGATGACGAATTTGATTTCATTCGCGGGGTTGCCCAGGGTGGACGCGCTGGTGGCCGGGGTCGGGTCGGTCCAGGTCAGCTTGACGCTGGTACCGCTGGCGGTGACGGATTTCAGGACCGGGACGCCGGGCAGCTGCTCGGTGAACTTGAAGACAACCGGGAGCATCATGTAGTTCTCATCGTGGCCGAGGATGTGGCAGTGCCACACGTATTCCCAATCGAAGTTGAGGATGCGGTTGACATTGGGGGTCAGCCAGGCCTGTCCGGTGTTCGGGTCGATCGCCGACAGTTCGACGGTGGAGCCGAGCGGGGTGGCCGGGTTGAGCGGGCGCTTGCTCTCCGGCAGGCCGAAGGGGACCAGCGGGGTAGCCGGCCTGACGGCAACGATGGTGTCCTCCAGCGGGCTGACGCGGACGGTGTCCTTCCACCCCAGCTCGGTGGGGTCGGGGAGGCGGATGAAGCCGTCCCAGCCGACGCGGTTGACGATCTGGACGTCGAACAGGTGGAAGTGCACCGGATGGGTGTCGACGCCGTTGTGGGTGATCTTCCAGATCTGGATCTCGTTCGGGCTGACGATCTCGGTGGACGGGTCGCTGAAGGTCTGGATGATGAAGTTGACCTGGCCGGCCCCGGCGTTGGCGAGTTCGAGCCCCAGGCCGGCGCGCATGCGGCCGTAGTCGTCGAAGGTTTCCCCCTGCTCGTCCTGGATCGCCTTGAACTTCATCCCCACGGTGAGCGGCGTGGGATTGACGGTTCCGTTGGCGTTGAGGGTCAGGAAGCTGAGCTGCTTGTCGTTGATGCGCGAGACCCCCCAGTTCGGCCAGCTCCCCGGGAAGGTGGTGTCGTAGGTGGTGTTGTAGGCGCTCTGGCCGACGATGATCGGATCCTGGCCCTGCTCGAAGACGCTCAGGGTCGGGGAGGCCGGGGCCGGGTCGAAGACCGCCGTCAGCTTGGCGGGGTCGTAGGCCAGGCCGTTCTTGGTTTCGGCCGTCAGCGGCTTCACCACCTTGATCTGCATGATGGTGCGGGTGTTGGGGCCCACCCCCGGCAGGGTCGGCGGGGCGCCGCCGGCTTCGGTCATGTCCGGCGCGCCGGTGAAGTAGTCGTAGTGCGGATCGAGGGCCGGCCACGGCGCCGGGGCGTCGTTGTAGAGGATCAGGGTCTGGCCGGCGAAGGCGGCAAAGTCGACGATGACGTCGGCGCGTTCGGCCGGGCCGAGCATCAGGGAGCCGCCGTTGACGTTGCCTGCGTTGAAGGTGGTGACGTCGGTGTTCCAGGAGACCGGATTGGGCAAAATCGTCACCGGCTGCGGCAGGAAGCCGCCTTCGGTGCCGATCATGGTCCACTCCGGGCCGGCCTTGGTCCAGTCGGGGATGCCGCCGACACGGCCGTCAGCCGGCCAGGTGGCGGGCATGCCCACGGCATTGATGGCCGGGAGCATGCGCACTTCGGTGGCGGTCGAGCAGCCGCCGAGGGTGGCGCACAGCGCCGCCGAGGCGGTGGTCAGGGCGGCCTCGTCGTTCGGGGTCGTCGGGTCGTCGGCCATGGGGGTGTTCGGGTTGACCAGGGGGTCGGCGACGAACATGCTCAGGTTGAAGAAGCGGTCGTGAGCCGCGTTGAGGATGCGCAGGCGATAGGCTTTCGGCTCGACCTCGAGCACCGGATAGGCGATGCCGTTGACGGTCGGCGTATCCATGAACGCCTCGGCGCCCCACGACGGGTTGGGGGTGCTGGGGATCTCCGGCGGCTGGCAATAGGGGGTGCTGCCGCCGCCCGGGATCGGGATGGTCGTGTAACCGGCGGTGTTGGTTTCGTTCTGCGCGGGGTTGGTCACGTCGCAGAGCGGGTTGTAATAGGGGTTGGGGACCGGCTGGAACGGGTTGTTGGTGGCCGGCCAGAAGTAGGGACCGTAGGCCCAGCGCCCCATCGGGGCGATGCCGGTGATGTCGAAGGGGTTCTGCGCCGGCATGTAGACGTGCGGCCACCAGAGGTCGCCGGCGTGCGCCGTGCCGGGGGGCATCCCCCAGTCCCAGGTCGGATCGGTCTTGTAGACGTAGAACGGGCTGGCCGGGTCGGTGTCGACGAAGGTCTTGTCCTGGATGACCATGGGGATCTGTTCGACCGGCAGGACGTCGCTGTTGATGAGCGCCAGCTCGGTGTTGTCCTGGATCATGTAGCCGGCGGCTTCGCCGGCATAGACGTTGAGGCGGGTGATCCCCCAGGCATGGTCGTGGTAGAACATCAGCCGCGCGCTCTGCTGGTTGGTGTAGTAGTAGGTCTGCTCGCCGGGGCCGGGGGCCGGCATGTCGGGAACGTTTTCGACGCTGACGCCGCGCGGATAGGTGGTCGGCTCTCCGGTCGGGGTGATCCACTGGTGCGGGGTGCCGTCCGAGATCCACGGGCTGCGCCCGCCGTGCAGGTGCAGGTCGGCGCGGTTCTGGCTGAAGGTGCCGCTGTTGAGGGCGGTCGTCTTGCCGGTCGTCGGGTCGTAGTTGATCGAGAAGGGACCGGCGCCCATGATCGTCTCGTCGACCGGGACGAAGAGCTTGCCGCCGGCTCCGGTCGGCAGCAGGTTGCGGAACAGGATGCGCACCGGGCGGTCCTTCTGGGCGATGATCAGCGGGCCGAGATATTTCGCCTGCGTCGGCGCGGCCACGGTGTTGTTGGCGGCGGTGCAGGGATTGGGCTGGCCGAGCGCGGGATCGGTGCAGCCGCCGGCGGTGTCGGTGCCGGGGTTGGCCTGCTTGTAGCCGCGCAGGGTGGTCGGCGCCAGGTCTTTGTGCATCTGTTGGGTGTACTGATGCAGTTCGATCACGTAGTAGTCGGAACCGGGATAGGTAACGATGTCCGGCACGGCCAGCGGAATGTTGACGGCGAGATCGCAGTTCGTCGTCGCCGGGTCGCACAGCCCCGGCAGGGGGTCGACGAATTTGCGCAGGATCGGGCTGTTGGCCCAGTTCGGCGAGGTCAGGTAGTCCGGATAGGGGTCGCCCGGGCCGATGACGTAGGGAGTCGTGCCGTCCTTGCTCAGGAAGGCGTGGGCGACGCCGCTCCCTCCGGCCAGGACGGCGATGGCCAGCATCGCGACCATGATATACCGCAACAGGTGTCTGAACATCGTGAAGCCTCCTTGACTGTGCAACACTTTTGGATGCCGCGGGGGAGGTGACGGCTCCCCGCCGCGGGGATCAAACGCGTGGGCCTATTCGCCGGACTGGACGTTCTTGGCCCTGACCTTGAGCATTTCGTCGCGGTATTTCCTCATCTCCTGGCGCTTCTGGAAATAAGCCCTGTGCAGAGCGCGCCCCTGGCTCTCGGGCTGGCCCTTGCCGACCTGCTCCTGCCTGGCCTGGGCGGGCGGCTGAGGGGCTTTGCTCCCCTGCCCTCCCGCCATGGCCGGGACAACCAGCAGGCCGGTCAGCATGAGTGCGGATGCCAGCATCATCAGTTTTTTCATGGCGGGTACCTCCGGAGTAAATGTTAATTTAAAAGCGATATATTACAAGCCCCGTGCCAATCCGCGGCGGCTCTCGCAAGCCGCCGGTTTTGCATGATTTGTTTCCGTTCCGGTCAGCTATCCCCCGGTTGCAAGGGGTGCGAAAAAGGCGACAGGCAGCAAGTAGCGAGATAGCAAGTAGCGAGGTAGCAAGTAGGAAAAACTATCTCGCTATCTCGCTATCTCGCTACTTCGCTCTCTTGCTCTCTCGCTCTTTACCGGGTGGACCCGGCTCAGATCGTCGATCCTGAGCAGATATTCGTCGGCGATGCAGATGCAGTTCCCCTTCATGAAGGGGTTGTTGAGCGGCACCGTCATCTCGACGTCGGCAGCGACCTTGAGGATCTCCCAGCCGCCCGGCTCCATGTAGTTGAGGTAGTCGGCGGAGAGGGCGTTGCAGCGGGTGCCGCACAGGGTGTGGCCGGTGTCGGGATCGCCGCCCGTGCCGGCGGGGTCGTAGCGGTAGTCGTTGACGATGTGGAAGATCTCTTCGGCCGGATCATTGCTTGCGGCAAAGGCCGGCGACCAGGACAACCCCAACGACAGCAGCAGGACCGTGGTGCGGGACAGCTTGTTCAAGACGACCATGGGAATTCCACCCTTTTCTGAGAAATCAGCGAGGTAGCAAGTAGGCTTAAACCAGCGAGGTAGTGAAATAGCGAGGTAGCAAGTAGAAAAATCTATCTCGCTATCTCGCTACCTCGCTATCTCGCTTTATTACTGCATCACCCATTCGCTGCGGCGTTCGAGTTGGGGCTTTTCGCCTTTGCCGAGTTGGACGATGAAGCACCCCTTCGCGGCGTAGCGCTGTCCCGGTCCGAAGCTGACCCGCTCGTAGAGGGGATAGTACATGTCGGTCATCATGCCGATGGTGTCGTACAGGAAGTCGCGGTGGTACTCGCCGCGCATCTCCATCAGCGCCTTGCCGAGCACTTCGCCGGTGGTGTACGACTGCCGCACGATGCGCGGATCGTAGGCCGCGGGCGACTTGCCGGCGAAGATCTTGTTGACGGAGATGTCGAAACGGGCGTCTTCCTGGGGCAGGCGCCACGGCCAGGTGAAGTAGACCAGCTCGCGCAGCGGTTCCGGCACTGTCCACAGGGCCTGGCCGAACCAGTTGCCGGAGGCGAGGACCAACCCCGGACGGTCGGGCTGGCCGGCCAGGGCGCCGATGGCCGGCAGGCTGGCGGCATCGTCCCAAACCAGCAGCACCGCCGGCTTGTGCCCCGCGACGATCTGCTGCAGGCGCTCGCCGGTGAGGGCTTCCGCCGCGGGGAGCAGCACATCGATGGCCGGGGTGTGGCCGGTGGCCTGCCAGCCGGCGCGGAAGCCGTCGGCCAGGGCCCGGCCCCGCCGGGTGTCGCGGATGACCTGGACGATGGCCCGGTCCTTGATCAGGTCGGCCATGCCGTGCAGATAGCGGGCGGCCGCCTCCCCTTCCTGGCGGATGCCGCGCGAGAAGTAGAGGGTGTACCAGTCGCTGTCGGAAATCACCGGGTAGTCGACCACGGGGAAGAGGTCGGGGATCCGGTTCTCTTCACAGAAGCGGTGCACCGGCTCCCAATCGCCCGGGGAGATGCCGCCGAGCAGGGCGAAGACCGGCTCCTTGCGGTAGTAGTCGTCGAGCTGGGCGCGCCACCCCTCGGGGGGGCCGGTGAGGGTCCAGCGCGCCAGGGTGAAGGTGTACGACTGGAGGTCGCCGAGCATGTTGTAGCCCATGCGCGCTACCCGCGGATTGGCGCCGGCGGCGGCTGCGAGGCGGTTCTTGCGGTCGACGCTGAACTGCAGGGGGAGGAGCATCGATTCGACGGCGACCGGGTCGGTCCCCGCGACGATGACCGTGGCAAAGCGAATCACGTGCTCGCCGACGCCGGGGGACGGCTGGTCGGAGAGAGCCTTGAGATAAGCGATCATGATCGCCATGTCGCGGTCGTCGAGTTCGTAGCGGGGCATGGCCTTGAGGACCGAGCGGCCGGTGGGATCGATGCCGGCGCTGATCAGGGCGGCCAGCGTCTGGTCGGTGTACGCCGGACGCTCCGGCAGGTAGACGGCATAGTTGTGGATCAGCGGCACGTGGATGGCGCCCTGCACGTACGGCTTGCGTTCCTGGTAAAGGATGCGGCCGTTGGTCGGCGGGGTGACCACTTCCCCCTCGATCGACCCCAGGCCGCTGCGCAGGTGGCAGCTGACGCAGGTGAAGGCGGTGCCGTCGACCGGGACATCGTCGCTGACGAAGGCCTTCATCACCGCCCCCGACGGCAGGAGGCCGTCGCGGTACATGCGCTCGCCGAGGCGCTGGATCTCGGCGGCGGACGGAAGCGGCTCCGCGGCGAGGGCGGTGGTCAGGGACAGCAGCAGAAGCGAAACGGTCAGCAGAAATTTCATGTTGTGCTCTCCGGATTTATGATCAGTGAGGCAGATAAAGGCAGCGAGATAGTGAGATAGCGAAATAGCGAGATAGTTCATTCTACTTGCTACTCGCTACTTGCTATCTCGCTGGTTTAAGCCTACTTGCTATCTCGCTGGTTTAAGCCTACTAGCTACCTCGCTGGTTTAAGCCTACTTGCTATCTCGCTACTTGCTACCTCGCTGGTTTAAGCCTACTTGCTACCTCGCCGCATCGCATCACTGCAGCCCGGCCTTTTTGTACTCGTCGAGGAAATCGACGCCGCTGAGCAGGCCGTAGAGGCGGATCCAGGAGCCGTCCTTCGGCGAGCGGATGAAGGTCAGCGGCTTGTGGTCCATCTTGTCGCGGAAGTAGGCGTCGAAGGCGTTCATCACCCGGTCGATGTCCTTGCGGCTGCCGGTGAGGAAGTCCCATCCCGGCTTGGCCGAGTATTGCGCCAGGTACTTCTTGAGGATCGCCGGGGTATCGTTCTCCGGGTCGATGGTGATCGACACCAGGTGGACCCGGGTGGTGTCGGTACCGAGCTTGCGCTGCAGGTTGGCGTAGCCGGCCGAGAGGATCGGGCAGATGGTGGTGCAGGTACCGTAGATGAAGTCGACCACGACCGGCTGCTGCGTGTCGAACAGGGTCTTGAAGCGGACCTTCTCGCCGTCCTGGTTGATCAGGACGACGTCGGGGATGGTATAGCGTTCGATGGTGCGCTGGTAGCGGGCCGGTTCGGCGGCGCCGGCCGCGGCGGCCAGCAGGAGCGTGGCAGCGGCCGACAGCAGCAGCGCCCGGACAAGGGGGATGATCATGAAAAAACTCCTCCACGCAAGAAATGCAAAGCGTTTTCAATTGTTACAGACTTTCCCGGAATTACAAGGAATGTGCCAGCGCGAGGCCGCCGGTGGAACTTCTCGAAAAACATAACAAATGTTTAATTTTGCGCAATATTGGGTCAAAAATACGGGTGCAAAAAAAGTGACAGCGACACTTGTCACCTGTCATTTATTCATTATTATTGACCAATGACCGGTGATCAGTGGGCGCACACCACAGCTTGCCTCGCCATAATCGCCCGTGCTACCGTGACGATTGTCCCGCGCTTTATGCGGGAATCCACCAATACCCGCTCGAGGAGATTCGCATGATGGGAAGGAAAACGGTTTACTGGCTGCTCGCTGGCCTGTTGGTCCTGCTGCTGAGCGGTTGCGGCCCGTGCATGATGCACCACAAGGGGTGCGGTGAAGATTGTCGCGCGAAGATGGGGCAGGGATCCCCGTGCGCGGCCGCGCCTTGCCCGAAGGCTCAGGGGATGATGCAGGCTCCCGAATCGGCGCGCAAGGATGTGCTCTACAGCTGCAACTGCGGCCCCGCGTGCAAATGCGGCTCGGTCGGCGTCGCTCCCGGCAACTGCGCCTGCGGCAAGCCGCTGGCCTGGGGGCACCTGGTCCGGGTGGAAGGTGACGAGGCGCTGCTGTGCAACTGCAAGGAAGGGTGCCAGTGCAAGATCGATCCCAACGATCCGACCAAATGCGGCTGCGGCAACCCGGTCAAGCGCATCAGTCTGAAAGGCTCCGGGCTGTACTTCTGCAACTGCGGCGGCGCCTGCGCCTGCAACACGGTGTCGGCCCAGCCGGGCGAGTGCCGCTGCGGCATGCCGCTGAAAACCATGGACTAGGCGAAAAAGCTGCGTCTCGAACAGACAAGTCCTTGAACAACCAGAGACGCGAACAGGCAAAAACATACGTCTGTTCGCGTCTTTGTCTTTTCGTGCTGCTGATTGTTCGAGATTTCGCTTTTTCGCTCATGCCTGTTCTGTTTTGCCACTGGTTGCACATCTCCGGAACCCCCCTATAATCATTAGGAAAAGAGAAATTCGTTGACGGGAGAATGGACCGATGCGCCGTTTCATCTTCGCACTGCTGCTCTGCCTGCCGGGGGTTGCCGCCCTGGCCGCCACGCCGCCCCAGCCGGGGGCGAAGGACCGCTGCGCGGTCTGCGGCATGTTCGTGGCGCCGTTCCCGCAGTGGACCGCGGTGCTCGCATTGAAGGATGGCCGGCTGTTCTATTTCGACGGGCCGAAAGATCTGTTCATCGGCGTTCTCGACACCGCCAACCAGCTCCCCGGGGTGTCGCCCGAGCAGATCGCCGGGGTCTACGTGACCGAGTACTACGGCACCCGACTGCTCCCCGCCACCGAGGTGATCTTCGTGACCGGCAGCGACGTGCGCGGGCCGATGGGGCAGGAGCTGGTGCCGGTGCTCGGGCGCGAGGCGGCCGAGACGTTCCGGCGTGACCACGCGGGGAAGAAGCTGATGCGCTTCGACGGCAGACAGCTGGTCGAAATCACCGGGCAGCCGTGATCCGCTGCCGCGTCTACCTGGCCGTGACGGCGCTGCTGGCGGCAACGCTGGTCGGCCTGCTCGGCTGGGCCCGGCAATCGGCCGCCGACTTCGGGCGCGATGCCCTGCCGGCGCAGCGTCAACTGGTGGCGGTGCTCTCGCTGACCGACCTGGCGTTGTGGAGCGAGGCGCGCTATACCCGTCACCCGTCGATGACCGACCTGTTCAGCCCCTTCCAGGATCATCCGGGCGCCCCCGAGCATTTTCCCGCCGGTGCCCTGCTCGCCCCCACCGGGCCGCGGCCGGCGACGACCCTCGAAGTGCGCCGGCACGGCGAGGGGGGCCGCTGATGCGCCGCTTCAAGATCCTCGAATACGCCCTCGCCTCGCTGCTGCGCCGTCCTGTCAAGACCGCCGCCATCCTGGTCGTCTACACCCTGATGATCGTGGTGCTGGCCACGGTGCTGCTGCTGACCCACGCCCTGAAGACCGAGGCGGTGAACCTTCTGGCCGACGGCCCCGAACTGGTGGTGCAGCGCACCATGGCCGGCCGGCACGAGCTGGTCCCGGTGGCGGCGGCGCAAACCGTGGCGGCGATCCCCGGCGTCAGCGCGGCGACCCCGCGGGTCTGGGGGTACTACTACGACAGCCTGACCGGGGCCAACTACACGCTGCTCGGCGTCGATGCGGCGGAGCCTTCCCTGGAGCTGCTGGCAGGGCGGCTGCCGCAAGGCGACGGCGAGTGCGCCATCGGGGCCGGGGTCGCGGCCGTACGCAAGGTGGCGGTGAACGACGATCTGATCCTGATCGATGCCAACAACATCGGGGCGATCTTCACCGTCACCGGAATCTTCCGCGCCGAGTCGCGCCTGCTGACCGAGGACCTGCTGGTGATGCCGATGGCGCCGCTGCGCCGCTTTTTCGGCATGCCGGCGGAGCTGGCGACGGACCTGGCGGTGAGCGTGCGCAACCCCAGCGAGGTCGACACGGTGGCGAACAAGGTCAAGCGGGCGCTGCCGGACTCGCGGCCGATCACCCGCAAGGAGCTGCTGCGCACCTACCATGCGGTCTTCGACTGGCGCGGCGGGATGCTGCTGGCGCTCTTTGCCTCGGCGCTGCTGGCGTTCTGCATCATGGCCTGGGACAAGGCGACGGGGCTGAGCGCCGGCGAGCGCCGCGAGATCGGCATCCTCAAGGCGGTGGGCTGGGACACCGCCGACGTGCTGCTGCTCAAGGCCTGGGAAGGGCTGGCCGTGTCGCTGCTGGCCTTCCTGCTCGGCTTCGCCCTGGCCTTCGGGCTGGTTTTCTGGTGGGGGGCGCCGCTGCTGGGCGTGGTGCTGCGCGGCTGGTCGGTGCTCTTCCCGGAACTGCGCCCCACCCCCTACGTCGATCTCTACCAGGTCGCCACGCTGGCGTTTCTGACCATCGTCCCCTATGTCGCCAGCACGGTGATCCCGGCCTGGCGGGCGGCGACGACCGATCCCGACGAGGTGATGCGGCAATGACGCCCCTGATCTGCCTCGACGATGTGCGCAAGACCTATCACCCCCGGCGCCCCGACGCCGTAGAGGCGGTGGCCGGGATCAGCCTGCGGATCAATGCCGGCGAGGCCGTGGCGCTGTGCGGCCCGAGCGGCTCCGGCAAGACTTCGCTGCTGACGCTGATCGGCTGCATGGCCCGCCCGACCAGCGGCCGGGTAACCGTGGCCGGCGAGGAGGTCTCCAGGCTCCCCGAGCGCTTCCTGACGCTGGTGCGGCGGCGGACCTTCGGTTTCGTCTTCCAGCAGTACCACCTGATCCCGGAACTGAGCGTCCGCGACAACGTGATGCTGCCGCTCTACCCGGAAGCTCTCGGTGCCGGAGAGATGGCCCGCCGGGCGGCGGCGGCGCTGGATGAGGTGGAGCTGGCGCAGATGGCGACGCGGCGGGTGGCGCACCTTTCCGGCGGCGAGCAGCAGCGCGTCGCCATCGCCCGGGCCATGGTCAACCGGCCGCGGGTGCTGATCGCCGACGAGCCGACGGCCCATCTCGACAGCCGCCTGAGCGTCGAGTTGCTCGACCGCTTCGCCGCGTTGAAGCGGGCCGGGCTGACGCTGGTCGTCGCCACCCACGACCCGCTGGTCTGCGCCCATCCCCTGATCGACCGGACGGTGCGGCTGCGCGACGGCCGCCTGGACGGAGACGCCGCCACGTGATCCTGCACCCCGGCATCCTGGCCCTGCTGCTGGGAGCATCGATCAGTCTGGCGATGCTGACCGCGGGGGCCGGTCTCGGCCTGACCATCGCCCGGCACTGGCGGCCAACGCTGGCGGACGAGCGGCAGCTGACCCTGGAACGGCGCTGCTGGCTGGTCGCCACCCTGGTGCAGTGGGCGGTCGGCTTCGAAACGCTCTCCCTGCTGCTGTTCCTCTATACCCTGGACGATCTGCATCCGCTCTTCGTCGGCGCGATGTGCGCCACCGGCACGCTCAACGCGAACCCGGTCGGCTGGCACCTGCTGTGGCTCAAGCTGGCGCTGTTTCTGGCCGGCAGCCTGTGGTGGGTGGCCAATCATCTCGACCAGCGGGTGCCGGACGCGCCGCTGACCCGGCCGAAGTTCCTGGCGCTGCTGGTGCTGCTGCCGCTGGCGGGGGCCGACCTGGTGCTGATGGCGGTCTACTTCGCCGGGCTGGAGCCGGAGATTATCACCTCCTGCTGCGGCTCGCTGTTCAGCAATGCGGGGCACGGCGTCGCCGGCGACATCGCCGGCCTGCCGATACGGCCGATGATCATCGCCTTCTATGTGGTTTCGCTGCAGTTCGGGGGGGTGCTGTTGATCTGCCGGCGACGCTCCGGGTGGGGATGGCGGAG
>VEPG01000004.1 GCA_012026975.1 Desulfuromonas sp.
CGTTGACCGAAAAGGACGAGATCATGAGCACGACGACCAGCCTGGACCACAAGGTCAAGGACATCGGCCTCGCGGCCTGGGGCCGGCGCGAGATCGAGATCGCCGAGAAGGAGATGCCCGGCCTGATGGCGACCCGGGCGAAGTACGGGTTGTCGAGGCCGCTGGCCGGCGCCCGCGTCAGCGGCTCGCTGCACATGACCATCCAGACCGCGGTGCTCATCGAGACCCTGGTCGAGCTCGGCGCCGAGGTGCGCTGGGCCTCGTGCAACATCTTCTCGACCCAGGACCACGCCGCCGCGGCGATCGCCGCCGGCGGCACCGCGGTCTTCGCCGTCAAGGGGGAGACGCTGGAGGAGTACTGGGACTATACCCACCGCATCTTCGAGTGGCCCGACGGCGGCTTCTCCAACATGATTCTCGACGACGGCGGCGATGCCACGCTGCTGCTGCACCTCGGCGCCCGGGCCGAAAAGGATCTGACGGTCCTCGCCAAGCCGGGCTCGGAAGAAGAAACCGTCCTCTTCGCCGCCATCAAAAAGCAGCTGACCGCTGATAACAACTGGTATTCGACCCGTCTCGCGAAGATCCGTGGGGTGACCGAGGAAACCACCACCGGCGTGCACCGTCTCTACCAGATGCACGAGCGCGGCGAGCTGCGCTTCCCGGCGATCAACGTCAACGACTCGGTGACCAAGAGCAAGTTCGACAACCTCTACGGCTGCCGCGAATCGCTGGTCGACGGCATCAAGCGCGCCACCGACGTGATGGTCGCCGGCAAGGTGGCCCTGGTCTGCGGTTACGGCGACGTCGGCAAGGGTTCGGCCCAGGCGCTGCGTGCCCTCTCCGCCCAGGTCTGGGTCACCGAGATCGATCCGATCTGTGCCCTGCAGGCGGCGATGGAAGGCTACCGCGTCGTCACCATGGACTACGCCGCCGACAAGGCCGACATCTTCGTCACCGCCACCGGCAACTATCACGTCATCACCCACGATCACATGGCCAGGATGAAGGATCAGGCGATCGTCTGCAACATCGGCCATTTCGACAACGAGATCGACGTCGCCGCCATCGAAAAGTACCAGTGGGAGGAGATCAAGCCGCAGGTCGACCACGTGATCTTCCCGGACGGCAAGCGCATCATCCTGCTGGCCAAGGGACGCCTGGTCAATCTCGGCTGCGCCACCGGCCACCCGAGCTACGTCATGTCATCGAGCTTCGCCAACCAGACCATCGCCCAGATCGAGATCATCACCAACCCCGGCAAGTATCCGGTCGGCGTCTACACCCTGCCCAAGCATCTCGACGAGAAGGTTGCGCGCCTGCAGCTGAAGAAACTCAACGCCCAACTGACTCTGCTCACCGACCAGCAGGCGAACTATATCGGCGTCCCGGTCGACGGGCCGTACAAGACCGACCACTACCGGTATTGAACATCCAGGAAACAGGAACAGCAAAAAGGGGACGGAATCCAATTCCGTCCCCTTTTTGCATTCAAGTGCCAAGCGCCAAATAATCTTTTTCTAGCGTCTTGTGTCTCGAGTCTTGACGCTTCAGTTTTGCGGGGAAATGGTGAAGCTGATCAAAAATGCCCAGGTGCAAGACGCCCGAAAATCGAGGAGTGAGGCGTACCTTGATGGTACGTCGCAGCGACGAGATGGAGGGGAACGCCGCAGATGGGCGTTTTTCATCAGCTGTCCAACGTCAAAAACAACCATGCTCCCACCAACAGCAACAGCAGATTCGCCGCCCAGGCGGCGAGGGGGAGGGGGAGCAGGCCGGCGGTGCCGAGGGCCATGCCGATCGCCTGCAGGGCGAAATAGGCCAGAAAGGTGACCAGGCTGACGGCGATGCCGAGGCCGAGGCTGGCCTTGCGGCCGCGATGCAGAGCGAAGGGTACCCCCAGCAGCACCATCAGCAGAGGGGTCGCTGAACGGGCCAGGCGCAATTGCCACTCGGCCGCATAGCGGCTGGCATCATGCCCTGCCTGTTGCAGGCGGCGATCCAGGTTCAGGAGTTCGCCAAAGCTCATCTCCTGGGGCTTGTACCAGATCTCCAGCATCTCTTCCGGGGGACGGCCGAGATCGAGGGACAGTTCGCGGTGACGGTTGAAACTGACGATGTCCTGCGTCGCCGGGTTGAAAACCCGTTCGGTGACCTCTGTCAACAGCCAGAGGCCGCCTTCCTGGTGATGGGCCAGAACCGCCTCGACGCGCCGGCTCAGGTGAAAGCTCTCGTCAAGCTCCAGGACCGTCAACCCCCGCACCTCCCGGCGTTCCGGGAACGACTCGGCGACGCTGATGATCCGGCGTTCGTCGCGGAAATAAAGGTTCTCCGTGGTGTGTGCCGCCGGCTTGTTCCCCTTGATTTCGGTCGACAGGATATAGGAAGACTCCCGGGCGGACCATGGCACCAGCCAGGCATTGCCGAAGAAGGTTGCCAGACATAACAGCGCGCCGATGACGAAGACGGGACGGGTGGTCTGCCAGAGGCCGATCCCGCAGCTGCGCAGGGCCGTCACCTGGCTGGTTCGGGCGAGCAGCCCGACTGTCGCGAACGCCGCCAGCAGGATCGCCATCGGCAGCGACTGGTCGAGCATGAACGGCAGCTTGTGCAGCGGATAGCGCAGATAGTTGGCCAATGCGGCATGGTACTCGATGAAATCATCGACTCGCTCGATGAATTCGATCAGACCGTAGAGCCCGACCAGCACCAGCAGGATGACGGCAAGGTTGCGCAGGAACAGGGCGGCGATGTGGCGGTCAAGCGTGCGCATTGCGTCGCCCCAGACGTTGTTTGATGAAAAGCACCCCGTTGTCGATGCCGGCCAGCAGTCTGCTCGGGCGCTCCAGGGCGCTCTGCCGCAACAGGTAGAGGCCGGCGCAGAAAAATACCAGGTGCAGAGCCCAGAACGAAAACAGGGGATGAATGCCGAGCGTGGCGGTCATGGTCTGTGCCAGGGAGGTCATCAGGTAATAGATCAGGTAGATCAGCAGCCCGGCGGTAAAGCCGCCGCTACGCCCGGAGCGCTGGGTCTGCATGCCGAACGGCAGGATGAACAGGGCGAAGATCAGGGGCGCCAGCGGCGCGCACAACCGGCTGTGGAACTCCGCGCGGGCAGCCAGCGCCCGCTCCCCGTCTCCCCGCGCAGCTTGCCACAGTTCGCTTATCGGCAACTCGTTGGGGCTGACACGCTGCGCGAACTTGGGCGCGGACATGGCTGACGAAATATCGGGGCGGATGTCATAACGGTTGAACCGGATCACCTGATAGGCGCCCTGGGGAGTGTCAGCCTCCTGCCGATGCATGGTGCCGTTGTGCAGTTGCAGGGTCATCGACTCATCCCGCGGGCTGCTGACCAGCCGCCCGGAATCGGCGATGATCATCAGCGGCCCCCGCTCCCCCTGCGTCTCGACAATGAAGACCCCGGACATTCGCCCGGTTTTATCGTCGAGGTGATCCGCATACAGCACCAGGTTTTTAAACTGTTTGATGAACAGGTTTTGCTGCAGGCCGATATTGGCCTTGCTGCGGGCCATTTCGAACAGGGTGGCTTTGAAGGCGCGCTTCCCCCAGGGGGCGGCCCACGCGGCGACCAGTCCGGTCAGCAGGGCGCAAGCCAGGGCCAGGGCCAGAACCGGGCGACCCAGGTCGAGCAGGCCGACGCCGGCGGCCCGAAAGGCGATGGATTCGTTGTCGGCGCACAGTCGGCCCAGACCGATCAGACTCCCCATCAGGAAGGAGAGCGGCAGGGCAATGGTCATGAACGGCAGCATCAGGGTCGAAAAGAGCGTCAGGATGCTGGCGAGGTCGACCCCCTTGTTGATCACCAGGTCGGCCAACTGGACCAGGCGGCCGGCCATCAGCACCAGCGTGAAGACCAGCAGGCAGAGAATGATCGGCGTCAGGAGTTCCCGGACGAGGTAGCGGTTGATAAGGTGGCGTGACATGGCGCAACATCATAGTGCAGCAGTGACGCGGAAGTAAACGGGCTTTTCGGCAAATACCGCTTGATTTCCCGCTGATGCGCATGGTATACAGCCGTGCTGTACAAAAAACGCACGTCCCTTGACTTGCGGTCCGGTGCCCGGCAACAGCCGGGTGGGCCGCGGGGCTGACGGGGGCGGAGGCCAAAACCACCCAGCAAGGAGAAGCGTCATGTCACAGATCACCATGAAACAGCTGTTGGAAGCCGGTGTCCATTTCGGCCACCAGACCCGCCGCTGGGATCCGAAGATGAAGCCGTATATCTTCGGCGCCCGCAACGGCATCTACATCATCGACCTGCAGAAGACGGTCCGCTACTTCAAGACCGCCTACAACTTCCTGCGCGAAGTGTCCCAGCACGGCGAGAAAGTCCTGTTCGTCGGGACCAAGAAACAGGCCCAGGAGGCGATCCTCGAAGAGGCCGCCCGCGCCGGGCAGTTCTATGTCAACAACCGCTGGCTCGGCGGCATGCTGACCAATTTCAGCACCATCAAGCGCAGCATCGATCGGCTCAAGAAGATCGAGGTGATGGCCCAGGACGGCACCTATGACCTGCTGACCAAAAAGGAAGTCCTCCAGCTCGAGCGCGAAAAGGCCAAACTGGAGAAGAGCCTCGGCGGGATCAAGGGGATGAACCGGCTGCCGGGCGCGATCTTCGTGATCGATCCGAAGAAAGAGAATATCGCTGTCAAGGAAGCCCGCAAACTGGGCATTCCGGTGGTGGCGGTGGTCGATACCAACTGCAATCCGGAGGAGATCGACTACATCATCCCCGGCAACGACGATGCCATCCGCGCTATTCGCCTGTTCGCCCAGAAAATGGCGGACGCCTGCGTTGACGGCGCCGCGGCCCGCGAAGAGGATCTGCGCGCCGACGTTGCGGTCGAAGCGGCCCCGGCTGTTGCCGAGGAACTGGCCGCCGCGGCCGAATCGGCCAGCGCCGAGGAGCCGGCGGCGGAAGGCTGAGCCGCCACGATTACGTATTGAACGAAGGCGGTCCGCGAGCGGACCGCCTTTTTACCGTCTTTCCCCTCATAGGGTGGAAGACGTCCCCGGATCAATCCCTACTGACACGATAGAAGGAGACACGGCATGGCAACGATTACCGCAAGCATGGTATCCGACCTGCGCGCCAAAACCGGCGCCGGGATGATGGACTGTAAAAAGGCTCTGACCGAAACCAACGGCGAGATGGAGCAGGCGATCGACCTGCTGCGCAAAAAGGGGCTTGCCGCCGCCGCCAAGAAGGCCGGCCGCGTGGCTGCCGAAGGACTGGTGGCGGTTGCCGGGCAGGGGAGCTGCTGCGCCGTGGTCGAAGTCAACTCGGAAACCGACTTCGTCGCCAAGAACGAAGCCTTCCAGTCGTTGGTCAACGGCGTCGCCCAGGTGGTTCTGGAGAAGAACGCGGCCGACCTCGAGGCCCTGCTGGCCCTGCCGTTCCCCGGTACCGGCCGCACCGTGGGCGAGGAGCAGACCCACCAGGTCGCGACCATCGGCGAGAACATCAGCGTACGCCGTTTCGCCCGTCTGAACGTGCCGTCCGGCGTGGTGGCCAGCTATGTCCACGGCGCCGGCAAGATCGGCGTGCTGGTCGCGCTGGAAACCGCCAAGGCCGACGACCGCGTTGCGGTCCTGGCCCGCCAGATCGCCATGCACGTCGCCGCTGCCAGCCCGCAGTACCTCGAGCGTGGTCAGGTGCCGGCGGAAGTACTCGAGCGCGAAAAGGACATCTACCGCGCCAAGGCCAAGGAGAGCGGCAAGCCCGACAACATTATCGAGAAGATTCTCGACGGCCAGGTCAACAAGTTCTATGGTGAGATCTGCCTGATCGAGCAGGCCTACGTCATCGATCCCGACCAGAAGGTCGGGAAAGTGGTCGAAGCGCTCGCCAAGGAACTCGGCGTGGCCGTCAAGCTCTCCGGCTTCGCCCGTTTCCAGTTGGGTGAGGGGATCGAGAAGAAGGAAGACAACTTCGCGGCGGAAGTCGCCGCAATGACCAAGTAAACCCTTTCCCGGGAGCTGCCCATGGCCGCGAACACCCCCGTCTACAAACGTGTCCTGCTCAAGTTGAGCGGCGAGGCCCTGGCCGGTCAGCAGGGTTACGGCATCGATCCGGACGTGATCATCGGCATTGCCGCCGAAATCCGCGAGGTCGTCGATCTGGGCGTTCAGGTGGCTTTGGTGATCGGCGGCGGCAATATCTTCCGTGGCTTGGCTGCGTCGTCGGCCGGGATGGACCGGGCCAGCGCCGACTACATGGGGATGCTGGCCACGGTGAGGAACAGCGTGGCGATGCAGGATGCCCTGGAGAAGCAGGGGGTGGTCACCCGGGTGCAGTCGGCCATCGAGATGCAGGCGATCGCCGAGCCGTACATCCGCCGCCGGGCCGTGCGCCATCTTGAAAAGGGGCGGGTGGTGATCTTCGGCGCCGGTACCGGCAATCCCTTCTTTACCACCGATACCGCCGCCAGCCTGCGGGCCGCCGAACTCGGCGCCGAGGTGATTCTCAAGGCGACCCAGGTCGACGGCATCTATACCGCCGACCCGGCCAAGGATCCCGCGGCCGTCCGCTACGAAACCCTGACCTATCTGGATGTTCTCAAGAACGGGCTGCAGGTGATGGACTCCACGGCCACTTCACTGTGCATGGACAACAATCTGCCGATCATCGTTTTCGATCTGACCTGCCACGGCAACATCTGCAAGGTGGTGTGTGGAGAATCGATCGGAACTCTTGTCAAGGGGGAGTGATCTTATGAGCGCCGATCTGACCGATCTCAAGAGCAAAACCAAGGCCGGCATGGAAAAGGCTGTTGAAACGCTGCGCCGGGATTTGAGCCGGGTGCGCACCGGGCGGGCTTCGGTGTCGATTCTCGACGATGTCCGGGTCGACTATTACGGCACGCCGACCCCGCTCAACCAGGTGGGATCGCTGGCTGTTCCCGAGCCGCGACTGATCACCATCCAGACCTGGGAGAAAAAGCTGATCCCGGAGATCGAGCGGGCGATCCAGAAGGCGGACCTCGGCATCAATCCGACCAACGATGGCGTCGTGATCCGGCTGGCCTTCCCGCCCTTGACCGAAGAGCGCCGCAAGGAGATGGTCAAGCAGGTCAAGAAGATGGGGGAAGAAGGGAAGATCGCGGTCCGCAATGCCCGTCGCGATGCCAACGAGTCGCTGAAAAAACTGCTCAAGGACAAGGCGATCTCCGAGGATGACGAGAAGCACGGCGAAAAGGATATCCAGGCGCTGACCGACGATTTTGTCGCGCGGATCGATAAGGTGGTCGCCGACAAGGAAAAGGAATTGATGGAGATCTGAGCCGGTCTTCAATAAAAGGAATAGCTATGCTGAAAATCACCGAAGAATGCATCGCCTGCGGTACCTGCGTGCAAAGCTGCCCGGTCGGCGCCATCGTCGAAGCGGGCGACCAGTACGCCATCATCGGAACCTGCACGGAGTGCCGGGCCTGCATCGATATCTGCCCGGTCAGCGCCATCGTCGACTAAGTTTCTTCACAACTGAAAATTTTTCCGCCGGGATGCCGTTGCCAAGTGCAAGAAGGTGCCCCGGCGATTCTTTTGCGTGCCGGTGCAGGTCAAATACACAAAACAGCCACAGATAAAATCGGATAAAGGCTGATACATCCAAGGCAAAGGAACGCTGATCAACGCTGATCAAACCACGAAATGTTGGTTTTACCCACAGGTTTAGGTTTCGCTTGATCAGCGTTCATCATGAATATCAGCGTCCGGTTGCCTTGTGTCTTTGCTGGATCCGGTTTGATCCGCCTTGATCTGCGGCAAATTCTGGTTTTGCGACTCTGTCTGTGCTAAATTGCCCTGATATGAATTCGTCGAGCAAGAAACCATTGCGCATCCCCGAGCATCTGGCCATCATCATGGACGGCAACGGGCGTTGGGCCCAGAAGCGCCATCTGCCGCGTCTCATCGGTCATCGCAAGGGGGTTGAGCGGGTGCAGGATGTGGTTGATGAATGCCTGGCTCTGGGGATCCGTCACCTGACGCTCTATGCCTTCAGTTCCGAAAACTGGGGGCGGCCGCGCGAAGAAGTCGAGGCACTGATGGGGCTGCTTGGCGCCTATCTGCAGCGAGAACTCAAGCGGCTGCCCATGCGGCGCATCCGTCTGCTGGCCATTGGCGAACTCGATCGTCTGCCGGAGAAGATCAGGTCGGTTCTCGATGAGATCATCGCGTCCACCGCCGGCAATAACGATCTGGTGCTGACCCTGGCGCTCTCCTACGGCGGGCGCAACGAACTGGTCCGCGCCACGCGCACCCTTGCCCGCGAGGTTGCCGCCGGTCGCCTCGATCCGGAGGCGATCGACGAGGCACGTCTGGCCGGCGCCCTCGATACCGCCGGGATTCCCGATCCGGATCTGCTGATCCGCACCAGCGGTGAAACCCGCATCAGCAATTTTCTGCTCTGGCAGGCGGCCTATGCCGAATTCGTCTTCCTCGATGTCCTCTGGCCCGATTTTTCGGCAGCGCACCTCCACCGGGCGCTTGGCGAGTTTGCGCGCAGGGAGCGGCGCTTCGGCCTGACCGCCTCGCAGCTCGATGCGGGAGAAGAGGAGGCCGGCCATTAAACAGCGCCTGCTGACGGCGGCCATCGGCCTGCCGCTGCTCATCCTGTTTCTCGTCAAGGCCGGTCCCGGGCTTTTTGCCGGGCTGGTCTGCGTGCTGACCGCCATCGGCCTGCATGAATTCTACGCGATGGCTCTTCCTCCCACGCGCCGGACCGAGGCCTTGCTGGGCAGCGCGGCGGGGGCGGCGCTGGCAACGGCCGTGCTGTTCTGCCCGGAACCGGCAGCCGGGCAGGGGACGCTGGTCGCCATTGTCCTGGCTTTGACGGTTCTCTTTCTGTTCCGCTACCAGTCTATCGAGACCGTTGCCCGTGATCTGGCCATGAGCGTCCTCGGTCTGCTGTATGTGCCGCTGCTCCTCAGCCATGCCGGACTTCTGCGGCAACTGGAGCATGGCCGGGAATGGGTATTTCTGGTTCTACTGATCGTGATGCTCAGCGATTCCCTGGCCTACTTCGTCGGGGTCGCTTTCGGCAGACGCCGGCTCTACGAAGCGATCAGCCCCAAGAAGAGCATCGAGGGGGCGCTGGGCGGCCTGGCCGGGGGTGTTCTCGGGACATTGGTGGCCAAGCTCTGGCTGCTGCCGCAACTGCAGGCTGCCGATATCGTGCTGCTCGGTCTCGGCGTTGGCGCTTTCAGCCAGGTTGGCGACCTGGTCGAATCGATGCTCAAGCGCTCCTTCGGCGTCAAGGACTCGGGGACGCTCTTCCCCGGCCACGGCGGCCTGCTCGACCGCGTCGACAGCCTGCTCTTCGCCTTCCCGGCCACGTATTACTATGTGTTATGGTTTGTGAAATGACCCAAAAATCCGAAAATCAGGTTAAAGGTAAAAGATTAAAGGTTAAAGGTTCTAACCTTTTGCCTTTCACCTTTGACCTTTTACCTTGGGTCTTGCCATGAAATCCCTCGCCATCCTCGGTTCCACCGGTTCCATCGGCGTCAGCACACTGGAGATCGTTGCCGCTCACCCCGAGCGTTTCCGCGTCGTCGCGCTGACCGCCGGGCGCAACCTGGCGCTGCTCGAGCAGCAGGTGCGCGCGTTCCGGCCGGAAATGGTGACGGTGTTCGATCCCGTCGATGCCGGGAGATTAAAGGACCGGCTTGGTGCCGATGCGCCGCACATTCTCTCCGGCCGCACCGGGTTGATCGCCTGTGCGGCGCAAAGCGGCGCACAGCTGGTGGTCTCGGCCATCGTTGGCGCCGCCGGGCTGGAGCCGACGCTGGCGGCGATCGATGCCGGCATCGACGTGGCTCTGGCCAACAAGGAAACGCTGGTGGCTGCCGGCGAAGTGGTGATGCGGGCGGTTGCCCGCCGCGGCATCCACCTCTTCCCGGTCGACAGCGAGCATTCGGCCATCTTCCAGTCGCTCGCCGGGCATCGCAAGGACGACGTGCGCCGGCTGATCCTGACCGCCTCGGGCGGCCCGTTTCGCGACTTCAGCGCCGCCGAACTGGAACGGGTCGTTCCGGACGACGCCCTGTCGCATCCGAACTGGAGCATGGGCAGGAAAATCACCATCGATTCGGCGACGATGATGAACAAAGGGCTGGAGGTCATCGAAGCCCACTGGCTTTTCGGCCTCCCCCCCGAGAAGATCGCCGTGCACGTCCATCCGGAGAGCATCGTCCACTCGATGGTCGAGTATGTCGACGGCGCGGTGATCTCCCAGCTCGGCATCCCCGACATGAAAACGCCGATCGCCCTGGCACTCTCCTGGCCGGAACGGCTGCCACTCGATCTGCCGCCCCTCGATCTGTGCCAGTTGGGCAGCCTGCACTTCCGCGAGCCCGATGGCGAACGCTTTCCGTGCCTGGCCCTGGCCTACCGGGCGCTGCGTGCCGGGGGCACCGCCCCGGCGGTGCTCAACGCCGCCAATGAAGTCGCCGTGGAGGCATTTCTCGACCATCGTCTTGGTTTTACATCCATCGCACGGGTCATTGCTGCCGTGCTCGACCATCATGCGCCGGCGCCGGCAGATAACCTGGGGGCGGTGCTGGCTGCCGACGCCGCCGCCCGTGTTGCCGCCCGCAACCTGATCAAATCTGCTTCCGGAGGGATCCGTTGATTACCATAGTCGCCGGCATCATCATGCTCGGCATCCTGGTTTTCGTTCACGAGTTCGGTCACTTTTGCGTGGCCAAGTGGTGCGGCGTCAAGGTGCTCAAATTCTCCCTGGGCTTTGGCCCGAAACTGATTTCCAGGCAATGGGGAGAGACCGAGTACCTGGTCTGTGCCGTCCCGCTCGGCGGCTATGTGCAGATGCTTGGCGAAGGGAGCGGCGAGCAGGGCGAGACCGCCGAACTGACTCCTGAGGAGGAACGGCGCTCATTCGCCCGGCAGCCGGTTCTGAGGCGCATGGCGATCGTTGCCGCCGGGCCGGTCATGAACCTGGCTCTGCCGTTTCTGGTCCTGCCGCTCGCCTACCTGATCGGCGTCAACCTCCCCGCCTACCTCGAACAGCCGCCGTGCATCGGCTATGTCGTTGCCGATTCCGAAGGTCAGCGGCATGGCTTCAAGGCCGGCGATTGCCTGCAATCGGTCGGCGGCACGAAGGTCGAAACCTGGGAGTCGATCGGCGCGGCCCTGATCAATCACGCCGGTGCCCCACTGCCGGTGGTCGTCACCCGCGGCGGGGAGCAGGTCGCGCTGACTCTCCCCGTCGACCATGGCGCCCTTGAAGGATTGCAGGCGATCGGCCTGCTGCCGCGTCAGGACGCGGTCATCGGCAGCCTCGCCCCGAACATGCCGGCCGCTGAAGCCGGTTTGAAGGAGGGGGACAGGATCCTGGCCATCGGCGACCAGCCGGTCACTTCCTGGTACGACCTGCGCACCCTGATCCAGGCGACCGGCGCCAAGCCGGTGCTGCTGCGCATCCTGCACGACGGCCGGGAGCAGCAGGTAACCATCACCCCTCGTCAGTCGGAGAAGGGGGGGGACTACCTGATCGGCATCGCCCCGCATCATGATACGGTCTTCAAGCGCTTCGGGTTCATCGAAGCGGTCAGGGCCGGTGCCGGTCGGACTATGGACCTGATCGAACTGACCCTGGTCTTCATCCGCAAGCTGTTTGCCGGAGCCGTGTCGACCAGCAGCATCGGCGGGCCGATCACCGTGGTGCAGATCGCCGGCCAGGCCGCGCAAACCGATTTTTCCAGCATTCTCAGCGTGCTTGCCTTCCTCAGTATCCAGTTGGGCATCCTCAACCTGCTGCCGATCCCGATTCTCGATGGCGGGCACCTGTTCTTCGCCTGCTTCGAGCTGGTTCTGCGCCGGCCACTCTCGCTCAAGGCCCGCGAGATCGCTCAGCAACTCGGCCTGGCACTGCTGATCATGCTGATGATCCTGGCTTTCTATAACGATATCATGAGGTTGTTCGGGAGCTGAGCCAGCGAGGTAGCAAGTAGCGAGGTAGCAAGAAGGGAAATCGATCCCGCTTAAACTATCTCGCTATCTCGCTATCTCGCTATCTCGCTGACACACATGTCCATCAAGCTTCTAACCATTCAGACCGCCACACCTGCCGGCAGCGTGGCGCTGAGCGACGGCAATCGCCTCCTTGGCGAGCTGTTCCTCGACGTCCGCCGTCCTCACGGCGAGTGGCTGCTGGGCGCTGTCGATCGACTGCTGGGAGCTGCCGGCATGACTGTCAATGATCTCGACGGCTTTGGCGTGACCATCGGTCCGGGATCGTTCACCGGCCTGCGCGTCGGTCTGGCCACGATCAAGGGGTTGGCGCTGGCGACCGGCAAGCCGGTGGCCGGAGTCTCGACGCTGCAGACTCTGGCCATGCAGGCGCCGCACGCCGCCCTGCCGGTCTGTGCTCTGCTCGATGCCCGCAAGAAAGAGGTTTATGCCGGGATCTACCACTCGGCTGGCGGCCGATTGCATCCGCTGACCGCCGAACGGGTTCTGCCTCCGGAACAGCTGCTTGCCGAATGCGTCGAGGAGACCCTGTTTGTCGGTGACGGCGCAACGGTCTACCGCACCCTGATCGCCCGCCAGTTGGGAACGAAGGCGCACTTTCTGCCGGCGGTCTACGATCCGCCGCGCGCCGCTCACGCCGCCTTGCTGGCGGCGGAGATCTTCGCCGCCGGCGAAGCCCGGTCGGCTGCAGAAGTCAATCCCGTGTATATACGGCCGTCGGAGGCGGAGCTGAACAAGTGCTGAGTCCTCACCTTTTTTGCCCGTTGACAACCTCTTTGGCCTTCGTTATTTTTGAACGGTAGCGTCCCCCCTTAACTCTCTTCCACGGAGGTGCCCATGGAGCAGAAGGACCAGGCCCTGATCCAGCAGTTGTGTGAGGAAAACCCACGGTTCCGCTTGCTTTTCGAAGAGCATGTACTTTTGGAAAAGCAGCTGCGCGAGTGGGACGACAGGGTCTACCTGTCGCCGGAAGAAGAGATCGATCGGCACAGGGTGCAGAAGCTGAAGCTTGCCGGCAAGGATGAAATGGAGTCGATTCTCCGCAAGTATCGGCAATAGAGCAGCACGAGCCAGGCACTCCAGGGGCCCGCCAGTCGGCGGGCCTTTCGTTTTTTGTTAACCGGTGAAATAGCGAGATAGCGAGATATCCTTTTCTACTTGCTACCTCGCTACTTGCTACCTCGCTGTATTCTTGATAGGGTCTTTTTTCCCTTTACCTTCGGCCAGTTGCTAGGTATATAAATTATTTCCGCTGAATCATTACCCTGATCCGGAGATTTACAACAATGGCCAAGCGCAGCGACGCGATTACCAAAGGTTTTGACCGCACCCCGCACCGGGCCCTGCTCAAGGGGACCGGCGTGCCGCAGCAGGAGATGGACAAACCGTTCATCGGCATCGCCACCTCCTTTACCGATCTGATCCCCGGCCACACCGGCATGCGCGACCTCGAGCGTTTCATCGAAAAGGGCGTGCACACCGGTGGCGGCTACGCGTTCTTCTTCGGTATCCCCGGGGTGTGCGACGGCATCGCCATGGGGCACAAGGGGATGCACTACAGCCTGCCGACCCGCGAACTGATCGCTGACATGGTTGAGTCGGTCGCCGAGGCCCATCGCCTCGACGGCCTGATCCTGCTGACCAACTGCGACAAGATCACCCCCGGCATGCTGATGGCTGCGGCGCGTCTCGACATCCCCTGTCTGGTGGTCACCGCCGGGCCGATGCTCACCGGCGCCGGCAGGGAAGGGCGCAAGTTCTCCTTTGTCTCCGACACCTTCGAGGCGATGGCCAAGTACAAGGCCGGTGTCATCGACGAGAAGGAGCTGATGGTCTGCGAGGATATGGCCTGCCCGACCGCCGGTTCCTGCCAGGGACTCTTTACCGCCAACACCATGGCGATCCTCACCGAAACCCTCGGCATGAGCCTGGTGCGCTGCGGCACCGCGCTGGCGGTCTCCTCGCTCAAGCGGCGCATCGCCTTTGCCTCGGGGCAGCGGATTGTCGAGTTGGTGCGCGACGGCATCACCCCGCGCCAGATCATGACGAAAGCCGCCTTCGAAAACGCCATTCGCGTCGACGTCGCCCTCGGCGGTTCGAGCAATACCGTCCTGCATCTCCTCTCCATCGCCCGCGAAGCCGGGGTGGAGCTGCCCTTGAGCGAATTCGACCGGATCAGCCGGGAAACCCCGCAACTCGCCTCGATGAACCCGGGCGGCAAGCACTTCATGGAAGACCTCGACGGCGCTGGCGGCGTTGCCGGCGTCCTTTATCAGTTGCGCTCCCTGGTCAAGGACAATCCGACCCTGACCGGCCCGAGTGTCAAAGAGATCATCGCCTCGGTCGGCTCGGTCGACGAGGAAGTGATCCGTCCGATGTCCGACCCCTATCGCGCCGAGGGGGGGATTGCCATCCTCGCCGGCAACCTGGCCCCGGAAGGGGCGGTGGTCAAGCAGTCCGGGGTCTCCGAACAGATGATGGTCTTCGAGGGCCGGGCGCGCTGCTTCGATTCGGAGGAGGGGGCCATGGCAGCGCTGATGGGCGGCCAGGTGGTGGCCGGCGACGTGGTGGTGATCCGTTACGAGGGGCCCAAGGGCGGCCCCGGCATGAGGGAGATGCTTGCCCCGACCGCGACCCTGATGGGGCTCGGTCTGGGCGACAGTGTCGCTCTGATCACTGACGGCCGCTTCTCCGGCGGCACCCGCGGCCCGTGCATCGGCCACATCTCGCCGGAAGCCGCCGAGGGCGGGCCGATCGGCCTGGTCCGGGACGGCGACCGCATCCGCCTCGACATCCCGGCGCGCAAGCTGGAGCTGCTGGTCGACGATGCCGAGCTGGCCCGCCGCCAGGCGGCCTGGACCGCACCGGAGCCGAAGATCAAGACCGGCTGGCTGGCCCGCTACGCCAAGGTCGTGACTTCAGCCCACACTGGCGCGATTTGCAAAGCATAAGCTTTTAGCCACAGATAAAGGCGGATAAAGGCTGATAAATCAAAATACATTACAGGGATAAAGGAGATGAAAGGGATAAACCCCAAGATATAGGGTTTTGATTCTATCCCCCGTATCCCCTTCATCCCTGTGAGATAAGTGCTGTTGCCTGATCAGATTTGATCCGCCTTGATCAGCGGCCAAAGATTTTAGACACCAGATTCAACCTGGAGGACATATGAAATTAACCGGCTCGAAAATTCTGCTTGAATGCCTGCAGCGCGAAGGGGTGGACCAGGTGTTCGGCTACCCCGGCGGCACGGTCATCAACATCTACGACGACCTGATGGATTCACCGGTCAAGCACATCCTGACCCGTCACGAGCAGGCCGCGGTGCATGCGGCCGACGGCTATGCCCGTGCTACCGGCAAGGTCGGCGTGGCCATCGCCACCAGCGGCCCGGGAGCGACCAACACCATTACTGGCATCGCCACCGCCTACATGGATTCGATCCCGATGGTGGTCATCACCGGCCAGGTGCCGACGCCGCTGATCGGCAACGACGCCTTCCAGGAGGCCGATATCATCGGCATCACCCGGCCGATCACCAAGCACAACTTCCTGGTGCGCGACGTCAAGGATCTGGCGACCATCATCAAGAAGGCCTTCTACATCGCCCGTACCGGTCGCCCCGGTCCGGTCCTGGTCGATCTGCCCAAGGACGTGCAGGTGGCCACCACCAAATTCGAGTACCCGGAGAGCGTCGAACTGCGCGGCTACAAGCCGACCTACAGCGGCAACCTGCGCATGGTCGAGAAAGCGGCCGCCATGATCCTCGCCGCCAAAAAACCGGTGATCTACGTCGGCGGCGGCGCTTCGCTGACCGATGCCCACGCCGAGCTGAAGCAGTTGGCCGAAACGATCCAGGCGCCGGTGACCACCACCCTGATGGGGATGGCCTGTTTCCCCAAGCGCCATCCGCTGTCGCTGGGGATGCTGGGGATGCACGGTACCTATTATGCCAACATGGCGGTGACCAACTCCGATCTTCTGATCGCCCTCGGCGCCCGCTTTGACGACCGCGTCACCGGCAAGATCGCCACCTTTGCCCCGCACGCCAAGATCATCCATGTCGACATCGACCCGACCTCGATCAAAAAGAACGTGCGTGTCGATCTGCCGATCGTCGGCGATCTGCGCGACGTGCTGACCAAGCTGCTCAAGGAGCTTGGCAGCCAGACCGACGAAGTGGCCAAGCTGGCCGAAAAGCTGAAGCCCTGGCATGAGGAGATCGCCGTCTGGCGGCGCGAGCAGCCGATGAGCTATACGCCGTCGAAAACGATCATCAAGCCGCAATTCGTCATCGAAAAGCTGCGCGAACTCTCCAATGACGACGCCATTGTCACCACCGAGGTCGGCCAGCACCAGATGTGGGCCGCCCAGTTCTTCGATTTCGTTCAGCCGCGCACCTTCCTTTCTTCGGGGGGGCTCGGCACCATGGGGTACGGCCTGCCGTCGGCGCTCGGCGCCCAGGCGGCCTTCCCCAAGCGCCAGGTCATCGACATCTCCGGCGACGGCGCGTTCCAGATGAACTCCCAGGAACTGGCGACGCTGGTCCAGTATCGCCTGCCGGTGAAGATCGTCATCCTCAACAACAACTTCCTCGGCATGGTCCGCCAGTGGCAGCAGCTCTTCTTCAACAAGCGCTACAGTCAGACCTGCATGGAACTGCCGATCGATTTCGTCAAGCTCGCCGAGGCCTACGGCGCCACCGGATTGCGCGCCACCAAGCCGGAGGAGGTCGAAGATGTCATCAGAAAGGCCTTTGCCACCAAAGGGCCGGTGATCATGGAGTTCAAGATCGCCCGCGAGGAAAACGTCCTCCCCATGGTCCCGGCCGGCGCCAGCCTCAACGAGATGGTGCTGGCCTCTTAGAGGCTTTTTCACCGCAGAGGGCGCAGAGAAAACCTTTAGGGTTAATACCCAAGAGATGCTTTCTCTGTGTACTCTGTGCCTTCGGTGGTGAATAGGTTGTTTTCAAAGCACTTTAATTGCAGAGTGCCGGAATATAGGTTTTTTAGCCTTAAAGAGATTTTCTCTGCGCTCTCTGCGGTAAATAAGGAGTTTGAATATGCGGCATACAATTTCGGTACTGGTGGAGAACGAGTTCGGGGTGCTGGCCCGGGTGGCCGGGCTCTTTTCGGGGCGCGGCTTCAACATCGAGAGCCTGTCGGTGGCCCCGACCCTCGACCCGAGCATCTCGCGGATGACCATCGTCACCTCCGGAGACGACCGGATCCTCGAGCAGATCAACAAGCAGCTCAACAAGCTGATCGACACTATCAAGGTGATCGATTTCACCGACGAAGAGCATATGGAGCGTGAGTTGTGCCTGGTCAAGGTCACGGCCGATGACGGCACCCGCGCCGAGGTCCTGCGCATTGCCGACATTTTCCGCGGCAAGGTGGTCGATGTCACTCCCAAGAGCTACACCATCGAGGTCACCGGCGCCCCCGACAAGATCAACGCGATCATCGAGCTGCTGCGGCCGATGGGGATCAAGGAGCTGGTCCGCTCCGGCCCCGTCGCCCTCGGCCGCGGCCCCAAGGGGTGGCGAGCGGGCGACTAGAAACAGGCAAAAGGTCAAAGATTAAAGGTTAAAGGATTAACCCTTGCCCTTTTACCTTTAACCTTGAGCCTTGACCTATCTTGTGCTATAAAGTTCCGCTCTGTTTCGACATAAACCAATACTCCCCAGGAGGAAACCATGAAGATTTATTACGACAAGGACGCCAACAAGGACGTCGTCAAAGGGAAGAAGATCGCCATCATCGGCTACGGCAGCCAGGGCCATGCCCACGCCAACAACCTGAAGGAAAGCGGTTTCGACGTGATCGTCGCCGAATTCCCGAAGGGCGGCGCCAACTGGGTCAAGGCCGAAAAGGCCGGCCACGTCGTGATGACCACCGCCGTGGCCGTCAAGGCCGCCGCCGTGATCATGATCCTTCTCCCGGACGAACTGCAGGCCGATATCTACCGTGAGCAGATCCAGCCGAACATCCAGCCGGGGAGCTACGTCGGCTTCGCCCACGGCTTCAATATCCACTTCAACCAGATCGTCCCGGCCGAGAACATCAACGTCTTCATGTGCGCCCCGAAGGGCCCCGGCCACACGGTGCGCGGCGAGTACGTGCAGGGCGGCGGCGTCCCCTGTCTGATCGCCGTGCAGCAGGATCCGAGCGGCAACACCAGGGAGATCGCCCTGGCCTACGCTTCGGGCGTCGGCGGCGGCCGCGCCGGCATCATCGAGACCACCTTCCGCGAGGAGACCGAAACCGACCAGTTCGGCGCGCAGGCCGTGCTCTGCGGCGGTACCCCCGCCCAGGTCCAGGCGGGGTTCGAA
>VEPG01000022.1 GCA_012026975.1 Desulfuromonas sp.
CCCGGACCGTATTGTTGAACGATCCGCCCGCTGCCTGGCCAGACATGCGGCTGATCGTCAGCTGATTGTCGCGCAAGGCATAATCGGCCAGAAAGTCCCGGACGGTCAGCCGCATGTCTGGCCAGGCAGCGGGCGGATCGTTCAACAATACGGTCCGGGTCGATCTGCGCCGTCCGGGGCTTGCTTACGATGCCAATGTCTCCTTGCAGGGGGTCCAAGCCGATGCCCTGGTGACCGCCCTGGCGCCGCAAGCGGCCGGATCCCTGTTCGGTGCCATGACGGGGCAGGCCACCGTCAGCGGCAGCGGTACCGATTGGGAGACGATCAGCCGGACGCTGTCGGGCGACGGGGTTGTGTCGCTGGCCAGCGGCCGCCTGGTCAGCCCGGCGCTGGTTAAGGGCTTTGCCGCCTTTCTGCAACTGCCCGACCTGAACGAGATCGCCTTCAGCGATTTTCGCGGCAAGGCCCGGATTGTCAACGGCAAGGCCGAGATCGACAGCTCTATCCAAAGCAGTCGCCTCAAACTCTTTCCCCGCGGGACGCTGGGTCTCGACGGCAGTCTGAACCTGTCCATGGATACCCGCCTCAGCCCGGAATTGACGGCGCGCCTCGATCAGCGCGGCAAGGTCACCCGTTATCTGCTCGATGACGACGGCTGGAGCCAGGTGCCTCTGCTGATCAGTGGCACGCTGAAAGCGCCCCGCTACGGTCTCGATCCCAAAGGGATTCAGGCGCAGGCCGGCAAGGCGCTGCAGCATGAATTGCAGCGCGGACTCGACAAACTGCTGAACAAGTCGCAACCGTCGGTTCCGTCTCCGTCGTCGCCGGCCGCATCGGATCAGCCATCGACTCCGTCAAAAGAGCAGGCGCCACCGGCACAGCCAGCTCCGACTCCGGCTCAGAAACTGCTCGAGGAATCGTTGAAGAAAGTTTTCAGGCGCTGACCGCTGTGTGACATATTCAGTCGCGTCCTGGGGGCAGGGTGGTAGACAACACCCCCAGGATGCACTCATGGCCGATTTCAACAAACTCCTTGGCAAGCTTGAGATTCTTTCCGCCGCCGCGCGTTACGATGCCTCGTGCGCTTCAAGCGGCAGCCGGCGTTCCCACGGCGACGGGGGCGGCAGCGGACTGCCGGCCGGCGTCTGTCACAGCTGGTCCGCCGATGGCCGCTGCATCTCCCTCCTCAAGGTGCTCTATTCCAACCGCTGTCGCTACGACTGCGCGTATTGCGTCAACCGCCGCAGCACGGATGGCCCGCGCGCCTCGTTTACCCCCAGCGAAATCGCCGAACTGACGGTCAATTTCTACCGCCGCAACTATATTGAAGGGCTGTTCCTGAGCAGCGGGGTCTTCTCGACGCCGGACGGAACCATGGAGGAACTGGTCGAAGCGGTCAGGCTGCTGCGCGAGGAGCACCGCTTCAACGGCTACATCCACCTTAAGCTGATCCCCGGCGCCGACCCGCGACTGGTCGAACAGGCCGGGCGTCATGCCGACCGGGTCAGCGTCAACATCGAGTTGCCGACGGCGGCCAGCCTCCGGCAGCTGGCGCCGGACAAGAGCCGCGAGGCGGTGCTGGCGCCGATGCGCACGGTTGATGAGCTGATCGTTGCGGCGGCCGGCGAACGGCAGAGCTCGCCGCGTTCGCCGCGCTTTGCCCCGGCCGGACAGAGCACCCAGCTGATTGTCGGCGCCACCCCCGAGAACGACTGCGAGATCCTGACGCTGAGCGAGGCGCTCTATCGGCGGATGCATCTGCGGCGGGTCTACTACTCGGCCTATGTGCCGGTCGGCAGCGACAACCGGCTGCCGGCGCTGCCCGTGCCGCCGCTGCAGCGCGAACACCGGCTCTACCAGGCCGACTGGCTGCTGCGTTATTACGGTTTCGCGGTGACGGAGCTGCTTGACGAGAGCACCCCGCAGCTTGATGCGCATCTCGATCCCAAGGCCGCCTGGGCCCTGCGACATCCCGAACAATTTCCGGTGGAGGTCAACCGGGCCGATTACGAGACGCTGCTGCGTGTCCCCGGCCTTGGCGTGCGCTCGGCCCGGCGCATCCTGCGGGCCCGACGCAGCGGCGCCCTGCACGGGGACGACCTGGCCCGGCTCGGCGTGGTCATGAAGCGCGCCCGCTGGTTCCTGACGGCCGGTGGCCGCTACCTTGGCGAGCGGCTGCCGGCGGCCGCGGGGACGCTGCGCGACTGTCTGCTGGCTGGGTATCCCCAGTCGGCGGCACGGCCGGACCAACAGCAGCTGGCGCTGTTTTCCGGTCTGCCGGCGACCGTATGCGGAGAACTTTAAGATGATCCTGCGCTATGATGGAACGCTCGCCGGTCTGCTGACCGTCTGTCAGCTGAGCGGCCTGCCGCGACAGGGTCCAACGGAGATCCAGCGGCCGCCTTATCCGGACGCGGGACTCTTCGACGATATCGTCGAGGTTGTCACCGACGCACGGGAAGCGGCCGTCCTGCGTGACCGGATCGGCCGCGGCCTCTCGCCGCGCACCTTTGACAATGTCCGCCTGGCCTTCCTGTCGGAACACCCCGGCATCGAGATGATGATCTGGCGCTACCTGGCGTTGGGGTGGAAGATCGGCCCCGGTCTGGATGCCTGCCTTGCTCACCCGGACGTCCATGCCATCCACTGCTGGGCCGGGCGTACCGCCCGCGAGGGGCACCGTCTGCGGGGGCTGGCCCGCTTTCGTGAAACGGCCGACGGCACCTGGTATGCGCCCCTGTATGCCGACGCCAATGTCCTGCCGCTGCTGGCGCCGCACTTCGCCCGACGTCTCGACCGCCCCTGGGTGCTGCATGACGTTCGCCGCTCTCTGGGCGCCATCGGGGAAGGGCGGCGCTACCTGCTGGGGACGCTCGAGGCTCCGGACGGGATCGCCTGGTCGGCTGACGAACTCGGCTACCAGGAACTGTGGCGTGCCTTTCACCAGCACATCGCCATCCCCGACCGGATCAGCCGGCGCCGTCAGCGCCAGTTCATGCCGCTAAAATACTGGGAATATCTGGTTGAGGTGCGTCAAGCTGTTTGATTAAGCGGACAAAAAATGTCGTGCGAACAAGTTGTTTGGCGTAAATTACTCGGTCGTCGCGCCTTGGCTGGCTGCCGGCACGACAGAAAACAGGGAGTTATCTTTTAGGCATGCAGCTTGCGTATGAAACCGGAGCAGCTGGAGGGTCCGGTGAAGCAAGCCGGTTCCGGCGCGGAAATCTCCCACCAGGGTCGCCAAGGAAGCATGTCATGAGCAAAAAGAGCCCCCGAGTTATCTGCCAAGTTGTCCAATTGTCCGCCACCATTCTGATTGTCGCCGGTTGCAAGTCGCTCTTCACCATGATTGTCAACCCGCCTGTGGTTGCCGCGGCTTCCGGGCA
>VEPG01000043.1 GCA_012026975.1 Desulfuromonas sp.
TCGCCTACCAGACCGCCTACCTGAAAGCCCACTACCCGGTGGAGTTCATGGCCGCGCTGCTGACCGAGGACATGGAAAACACCGACAAGGTGATCAAGAACATCAACGAGATCCGCAACATGGGGATCGCCATTCTCCCTCCGGACATCAACGAATCCCGGCGTGATTTCACCGTGCATCAAAGCGATATCCGTTTCGGTCTCGGTGCTGTCAAGGGGGTGGGTGACGCGGCCCTTGAAGCCATCATGGAGGCGCGGCTCGAGGGACCGTTCTCGTCGCTGCACGATTTCTGCGAACGGGTCGATCTGCGGCGGGTCAATCGGCGGGTGATCGAAGCACTGATCAAGTGCGGGGCCTTCGACAGTGTCGGCGGCAAGCGCGCCCAGTACCTGGAGAGCCTTGACGAAGCCGTGGACACCGGCCAGAAATTGCAGCGGGAGCGCGAACTCGGCCAGGAGTCGCTGTTCGGCACCGAGCAGATCGTGGTTCCGCGTGGCGGCGGCCGACTGCCCGACCGGGAGGAGTGGCCGGAAAACGTCCTGCTGGCCAATGAAAAGGAAGCCCTTGGCTTCTACATCACCGGCCATCCCCTGGCGCGCCACAGCGCCGCCATCCGGCGTTTCGCCACGTGCGATACCGCGGGGCTGTCCGAGCGGGCCGACAAGGAAGAGGTCAGCCTGTGCGGCATCGTCTCCGGTCTCAAGGAACTGACCACCAAGAAGGGTGACCGGATGGCATTCGTCACTCTTGAAGACCTGAGCGGCTTCGTCGAAACGGTGATCTTTCCCGAGGTATACATGGCCGCCATCGACCTGCTGAAAAGCGAGGAGCCGCTGCTGGTACGCGGCACGGTCGACGCCGGCGAGGAGCCCCAGGATGAAGGGGACGGGCAGGGGAACGGCAATGGCAAGGGCGGGGGTGCCAACCGCGGCAGCAAGCTGTTGGTGACCGAGGTGCTGTCGCTCAAGGATGTGCGCGGGCGGATGACCAAGCGGGTGCACTTCCGTCTGAGCACGCCGGGGCTCGATGAAAACCAGTTGCGGACGCTCAGGGAGATTGTCGGCCGTTATCACGGCGAATGCGAAGGGGTCATCCATCTGGTCATCCCCAATCGCAGCGAAACGCTGATAAAACTCCCTGATTCGCTGCGTGTTCAGGCCAGCGATGAATTGATGGATGACGTTGAGAAGCTGTTTGGCTATAATGTCGTGACTTTTGAGTGACCCGGGAGTGAACGTATGCAGTATTTCCTCGATTTTGAGAAGCCGTTGGTGGAGTTGGAGCAGAAGATCCGCGAGCTGCGGGACTACTCCACCGACAGTGTCGACTTCTCCACCGAGATCAAAAAACTTGAGAAGAAGGCCGAGAAACTGCGCGAGGAGATCTTCTCGAACCTGACCCGCTGGCAGCGTACCCAACTGGCCCGCCACCAGAATCGTCCCTACACCCTCGACTACGTCAAGCACATCTTCACCGACTGGTTCGAGGTGCACGGCGACCGCAACTTCCGCGACGACCCGGCATTGGTCTGCGGCTTTGCCCGTTTCGACGGCGAGCCGTGCGTGGTCATCGGGCATCAGAAGGGGCGCGACACCAAGGAAAAGGTCTACCGCAACTTCGGTATGCCCAATCCTGAAGGATACCGCAAGGCGCTGCGCGTGATGCAGATGGCCGAACAGTTCAAGCTGCCGATCTTCACCTTCGTCGATACGCCGGGAGCCTTCCCGGGCATCGGTGCCGAGGAGCGCGGCCAGGCCGAGGCAATTGCTCGCAACCTGCGCGAGATGGCGGCACTGAGCGTGCCGATCATCGTCACCGTCACCGGTGAGGGGGGCTCCGGCGGCGCTCTGGCCATCGCCGTTGGCAACAAGGTGCTGATGATGCAGTACTCGGTCTACGCGGTCATTTCGCCGGAGGGGTGCGCGGCCATTCTGTGGAGCGACGGCACCCGCGGCCCGCAGGCGGCTGAAGCCCTCAAACTCACCGCCCAGGATATCGACGAGTTGGGCACCGTGATCGATGAGGTGATTCCCGAACCGCCCGGCGGTGCCCACAACGACCATGCAGCGGCCGCCGTCCAGCTCAAGAAGGTGCTCAAGAAACATCTTGCCGAGCTGCTCAAACTTTCTCCGGAGGAACTGGTCGAGCAGCGCTACCAGAAATTCCGGGCGATGACCGTCGTGGAGGAACCACAGTAATGCCTGTCATCCGGTCGTGTTGTCACCACGGGTGAACTGATCGTCCCCCTCGGCCCTGCGTGCCTGGGGGGACGTTGTTTTTTGTGGCAGGAGGTTTGTCGTTCACAATATGCAAGTCTCTTTTCGAATAAATATCCTTGTCCTGTTTGCCGGATTGCTCCTGATCGGTCTTGGGCTGACGGCCTGCGGCGGTCCAAGCTACCGGGTCAGGGTGCTCGACAAGCCGGGAAGCGACCTCAAGGGGACGCAGAAACCGTACGAGGTCAATGGTGAGCGTTATGATCCATTGCTCAGTGCCGATGGTTATTCCGAAGAGGGAACCGCGAGCTGGTACGGTCCGGATTTTCACGGGCGCAAGACCAGCAACGGCGAGGTCTACGACATGCACAATTTCACGGCGGCTCACAAGACCCTGCCGATGAATGTCCATGTGCGCGTGACCAACCGGAGCAACGGTCGCCAGAGCGTGGTGCGGGTCAACGATCGCGGACCGTTCGTCCGGGGGCGGATCATCGATCTGTCTTATGCCGCGGCCAAGGAGCTTGGTGTGGTTGGACCGGGGACTGCGCCGGTGCTTGTTGAGGCTCTCGGCTATCGGGAGCCAGCTGCAGCGGGTGGGGCCGTGACCTATCGCCGCCCGGCATCCTATGTGGCCGGGCCGTTTACCGTTCAGGTCGGTGCCTTTACCGTGCTGGCCAATGCCCAGCGCCTGGCCGACGAACTGCACCGGAGCTATGGCGAGTCCTCGCTGGTCGAGGGATGGGTGTCCGGCCAGAAGTTCCATCGCGTGCGTGTGGGACTTTATCCGACCATTGCTGAGGCAGAGCAGGCCAGGGTCGAGTTCGAAGGAAAAGGCTTCCGCAACAGTTTTGTCGTGGCGAAGGATTAGGCTCAGGGAACAGGGGATAGTGCGGGGATGGTCAAAACGGTTCGTGAAGTGGCTGAAGATCTCGATGCCTGGGAGACGTTTGTGCGCGGGGTTGATGCTCGCCTGGACGAAGGACGTGCCCAGTCTTTGATTGCCCGGCTCGCTCTCCTGCCGGTCAGGTCCAGCCGGGCAACGGGGCTGCTCGGCAGCTACGCCCATCGCGGCGGGGAGCCATTGTGCATTCGCCTGCAACCGCTGCAGGAGCCGGAACTGTTGAGGACGACGCTGCTGCACGAGCTGGCGCATGCCTGCGAGCATCTGACTTCGCCCCAGCCGCATCGCCACCGGTGTAGCCACGGGCCGTCCTGGAGGGCCTGGGCACTGGCCTTTGACATAGCCCCGAAGGGGAGCGGGCGGAGTCCCGTCCTGAACAACCTGCGCCAGGAGCGCCTCAAGCCGGTGGCTGTCTGTGAACGCTGCGGCTGCGTATTCCAACGGCTCAGGCGTTTGCCGGCCCGCCGCAGCTGGGTGCATCCCGAATGCGGCAACGGCCGGGTCGTGCCGCTTTCGACAGACCGAAGGAGCAGGGGATGATTGGCCAGGAAGAAGTCACTGAAAAACTGGCGGCCATCGAACAGCGGCTGTTGCGGCTGGAAGAGCGGCTGGATCGTCTCGATGCCGAATGCCCGGGACAGGAGCGGACCGCTGACGCCATGGCGTTTTCCTTTGAGGAGATTCCGATCCGACCGGCACCGGTGCGGCGCTGGACCGCTCCGGCGCCAAAACCTTTTCCGGTAACCGAGCTGCTTGGCTGGGGCGGGGTCGCGGCACTGGTGCTCGCGGCGGCCTACCTGGTCAAGCTTGGTATCGATCTCGGCTGGCTGACCCCCGCCCGCCAGGTTCTTCTTGCCGCTCTCGGCGGGATTCTCCTGATCGGCACCGGAGTGGCGTTGCGCCGGGTCGACCGGCGCTACGCATCACTGCTCCCTGCCGGCGGGATCGCGATCCTCTTTCTGGCCAGCTATGGGGCGCATCTTTATTATCGGCTGATCCCCTTTGGCGGGGCGCTGGCAGCGGTCATCGTGACCTGTCTGGTCTCTCTCTGGCTTTGTCATTATTTCCAAAGCGAACTGTATGCATTCTTTGCCGTGGCCGGCTCGTACAGCGCGCCGCTGCTCCTCGACGGTCTGCGGACCGGGGTCGGCGAACTGGCCCTCTACTACCTGACCTGGAGCCTGCTCTTCTGTGCCTTCGGTGTCTGGTTCGGCCGGCGCGGCATTTATCTGATGGCGGCCTATCTGTCGCTGATCGGCTTCGATGTGGTGTGGTACACGCAGTGGCGCAGCCAGCCTCAGCCGCCCTGGGTGGCGGCATTGGTCTTCCAGAGCCTGCAGGGGATGCTCTTTGCCATTTGCACAACCCTGTTCAGCCTGATCCGTAAAGTTCCTCTCGATCGATCGGCTGCCTGGGCGCATCTGCCGCCGCTGCTGCTCTTCTATGTGCTCGAATATGCCCTGCTCAACCGCTACCTGCCGGCATGGGCGCCATGGATAGCGCTCCTCTCCGCTGCCGTGATTGCCGGGCTCTACTGGCTGGTGCGCAACGAGTTCGATGGGCCGCTGCCGGGCGGACAGTTGCTGGTCTCCGTCTATGCCGCCGTCGTGCTCTTCCATGCCGGCTATCTTGAAGCTCTCCCCGACGAATGGCAGCCCTGGGCCGGACTGGTTGCCGGCATCGTCATGGTCGTCTGGCTGATGTCGCAGCGCATCGATCCCTTTGCTCAGGGGGCGATCCTGGCGGCGCTCGGGCTGATCTTCGTCATCAACCTGATGCGTGCAACCCTCGCCTTCAACCTCGACCAGGTTGCCGGCGGCGACTGGCTGGCTTTGGCCTATGCCCTTGAGCTTTATGTCGGCTATGCCCTGGCGCGGCGTGGAGGGGTGCAGCGCCTGGCCCGCGGGGCGCTGGTCTACGGCGGTCATCTTTCCGCCATGGCGGCGGCGGTCAACCTGTTCGACAGCCGCCTGACCGTCTCCTGCTGCTGGGCGATTCTCGCCGTGGCCTGTCTGGGACTGGCCCTGCGTCTGGGCGACCGCCTGCTGGCGCAGTCATCGCTGCTGGTCTTCGCCTTTTCCGGGATCAAGGTGTTGATCTACGACCTGGCCGGGGCTGCACCGCTGGTGCGGATCGGCAGCCTGGTCGTGTTGGGGATCTCCCTTTATGTCGGAGGCTGGCTGTACCGGAAGATTCCGGCCGAGGATGTCGATTCGCATGGGGGAAATGGTTGCAATTCGGCAACCATCCGATAGAATTCACGAAATTCAATTATCTGCAAGGAGGCAGGGACATGTTCAAGGAGTTCAAGGAATTCGCCATGCGCGGCAACGTACTCGACATGGCCATTGGTATCATTATCGGCGGAGCCTTCGGGCCAATCGTCGGCTCGATGGTCAACGATCTCCTGATGCCGCCGATCGGGCTGGCTCTGGGCAATGTCGATTTCACCAACCTGTTCATCCTGATTAAGGAAGGGAGCAAGGCCGCGGCACCCTACGCCTCGCTGGCCGACGCCAAGGCGGCCGGAGCGGTGACGATCAACTATGGTCTGTTCATCAACAGCGTGGTCAGCTTCGTTATTGTCGCCTTCTGCGTGTTCCTGCTGGTCCGCGCCATGAACCGTCTCAAGCGTGAGGAAGCGGCGCCACCGGCCGAGCCGACCACCAAGGACTGCCCGTTCTGCTTCTCGGCTATACCGATCAAGGCTTCCCGCTGTCCGCAATGCACCTCGGAAGTCAAGGCGGCCTGACCGGCTCCTCCCTCGGAAACATGACGGCCGCCCTGCAAAGGGCGGCCGTTTGATGTTCCAAGGAGGAAGTAGCTCACCGTCCACCGCGCCGCTTTAATTCCTCTTCCACCAACTTCTTCTGACCCGGGTTCAGCCGCTTCGAAAAAAGCAGATTGCGGATGTCCGGGGTGCGCATGCCCGGGAGGAACTGGTGGAACCAGATTTCCGGGGTGCGGCGGTTTTTGAGGATCGCCAAACGCAGATTGGGTCGTAGCTGCCACTTCTGGCAACGGGCGATCATCGCGATGGTCTCGGCGGTGGCGGAAGGTCCGTTGAGGAACTGCAAAATGGACACTTCGCGCAGGTGCGGGCTGGCCAGGCAGATTTCCACCAGGGGCGGGTCGCCTTCCTTGAGGATTTCGCCGACCACGGCGGCGGTGGCGCGGCGGGCCACGGTCATCTTGTTGCCGAGTTCGGTGGTCGGCAGGCGCTGGAGAATGGCGCGCTCGGCGGCGAATTTCTGATCGGGGGTGACGCCGGGGAGATAACAGAGATCAACCAGTTCGAACAGGTGCAATTGCGGCAGCAGGGCCAGAACCACGGGCCCCGGAGTGCCCGGGTTGCGCACCAGCGCCAGCTGCAGGCGGTGACTGCCGGCGGTGATCTCCAGCTGGTAGATCGATTTGAGCAGGTCTTCACTCAGGTCGCGCCGTTTGAGCAGCGCCAGCAGATGCTCTTCGCCAAGATTCCGGTTCTTCAGGGTGCTGCGCACCACCTCCATTGACGGGTCCTGCAGGATCAGATGGAGTTCTTCGCTCCCGACGGTCAGTGCCCGGTGCAGACGCCGCGCCAGGTCGGGATCGAAAGTGCGTCTGCCGGTCGTAGCATCATCCATAAGCAAATTTTACCGCAGAGATCGCAGAGAAAAAATCTGTGTCTAATGCCCAGAGGATATATGGGAAACCTAATTTGGGGTTTAAAGCTACAGCTTCTTGACTTTTAGGGCTAAACAAAGCCTTTTCAGTTTCCCTCTGCGTCCTCTGCGGTGAAGCGGTTCGATCAATCCCCACCCTTGCCGTCGTCCTTCCCGTATTCCGCCAGGAACTCCCGCTTCCAATCACCGTAATGCCCGGCCTCGATGGCGGTGCGCGCCCCGGCGACCAGGTCGAGGAAGAAGCGCACGTTATGAATGGCCGAGAGGGTCGCCGAGAGGATCTCGTTGGCGTTGAACAGGTGGTGCAGATAGGCGCGCGAGAAGTTGGCGCAGCAGTAACAGGTGCAACTGGCGTCGACCGGAAAGAAGTCGCGGCGGTAGCGGCGGCTGGTCAGGCGGATGCGCCCGCGCCGGGTGAAGAGGGTGGCACTGCGCGCGTAGCGGGTCGGGATCACGCAGTCGAACATGTCCATGCCGCGCTCGATGCTTTCGAGGATGTCTTCGGGGAGCCCGACCCCCATCAGGTAGCGCGGCTTGTGGGCCGGGAGATGCGGTTCGGTGCAGTCGACCACCTGTTTGAGCAGTTCCAGCCCCTCGCCGACACTGACCCCGCCGATGGCGTAGCCGGGCGCGTCTAGGGCCGTCAGTGCTTCGGCGCACGCCTTGCGCAGGTCGGGGTAGACGCTTCCCTGCACGATCGGAAAGAGTGCCTGGTCCTGGCGTTGATGAGCTTTGAGACATTGCTCTGCCCAACGCAGCGTTTTTTTAACCGATTTCGCGGCGTAGTCGTGGGTGGAGGGGTAGGGGATGCACTCATCGAAAGCCATTATAATGTCGGCGCCGAGCTGGTTCTGGATTGACGTCGCTTCCTATGGGCCGAGGAAGATCCGTTCGCCGCTGCCCTCGTGGGCGAAGCACACCCCTTCCTCGGTGATCTCCTTTTTCGGCAGCGAAAAGACCTGGAAGCCGCCGCTATCGGTGAGGATCGGCTTGTCCCAGGCCATGAAGCGGTGCAGCCCGCCAGCCTTGGCCACTAGTTGTTCGCCGGGCTTGAGGTGCAGGTGGTAGGTGTTGGACAGGATGATCTGCGCTCCCGTTTCGGCGACCTGGGCGGTGGTCATCGCCTTGAGGGCGCCGTGGGTGCCGACCGGCATGAAGATCGGCGTCTCGATGACGCCGTGCGGGGTGTGCAGCCGGCCGCGCCGTGCCCGGGTGGTGCGGTCGGTGGCGAGCAATTCAAAGCGGAACATGAAAAACCTTTCGACAGGCCAGTCGACACTGGCCTGATGCTTGCAAATTTTCACGCAATCTAGCAGAAATAGAGAGCCACTTCAAATCACCGGAGCTGACGCTTTGAGCCGTTATCCGATATTCCCGTCACAACTGGCCGAAGCCGAGTTTGCCATGGTGCGCTTCGGTCTGGACTTGCTGTCCCCCTGCACCCTGGATCTCGGCAACCTGCTTGGCATGCGGTCGCTGCTGCATGCGGCTGCTGGAGTTCTTCCTCAGCACTGTCGCGCCACCCTGTTCGAACCGTTGCCGAGCAGCGACCCGGAAGCCCTGCGCCGTCATCAGAAGCCGTCGCCGGGTTTTGTCTTGCGCCCGGACTCACAGTTGGTCGGTGAACACCATGAAGGCGACCGACTTGAGTTCGAGGTGCTTTTTTTGGGCACCGGCACACTGGCAATCAGCGATTTTCTGGCCGTGTTGCAGGCGCTTGGCGAGCGCGGCCTGGTGCCGGGCGAAGGCCGTTTTGAGGTGGTTCTGGTCAAGGGGCTGGGTGCGGATGGCGAATGGCGGCGGCTCTGGCGCAGTGTCCGAGCCGAAATTGACCTGGCTCCGGAACTGATACGCCTTGATCAATGGCTTGACCAGATTTGGCCGGACACTCTGCCGGTCATCCTCGAATTGACGACCCCGACTCGCTTGGTTGCGGGCGGGCGGGTACTGCGCCGTCCCCGCTTTTGCCAGATTTTTCCGTTTCTGCTGCGACGGGTCACCTCCATGCTGCATACCCATTGCAACCTTGAGCCGGTTGCTGAGCCGGCCTTGCTGAAGGAGGCGTCAGCTTCCACCGAATCAGCATGGCTGGAAAGCGGGTGGATCGACTGGCGCGGCGGCAGAGAGGTTGACGAACCGGACAAGGTTGGTGGTTGCGTCGGGCGATTGCGCCTTTCCGGTCCGGGGCTTGAGGATGTGCTCTGGGTTGTTCTGCTGGCGACGCTCTTTGGTATCGGCAGAGGGGCGGCCTATGGTGCCGGCCGGCTTGCCGTGCGATAATCTGCGGATATAATATATATAGGTAATTTCATGGAGGTGCTGTTATGTCCGATGCGTGGGAGGAACGGCGCAAGGCACTTGAAAACGACTATTTTCATAAGGTAGAAACCAAGCTGATCGAGCAGATGCGCAAGGACTCGCGCGAAAAACTGGTGCGCGAGTTGTGCCGCAACCGTTGTCCAAAATGTGGCGACCAGATTCAGGCCATGGAGTTCCGGGGGGTTCCTCTCGACAAGTGTCCAAGCTGCGGCGGAGTGTGGCTCGGCCCGCGCGACCTGCATATCCTGTCGGAAAAGGATCACCGGACCTGGTTCGATCGCTGGTTCAAAGAGGAGAAATAGCCTGCGTTGTCATGGCTGAAGCATCATGCGCCTGAAATTGATTCGCCAGATACTGACCAGTTTTCTCATCGTCTGTGCCGGTTTTGCCGCGGCATGGGTGGCGGCCTTGTATTTCTTGAAAATTGCCTCCGGCCAACTTTCCCGACTCCAGGCGGCTTCAGGGGTTGAAGCCGGGGAATTGGGCCGCCTGCAACAATTATTGCAAGATGGGGAAGTTGTGGTGTTGCTGCTTGGGCTGGCCGGTTTTATGGGCGGTCTGGTCGGCATGGTGATTGCGGCCAGTCAGGCCGCGCGCATGCTTGGCCGTCTCAAGCAGGCCACCCAGCAATTGGCAAATGTGGTTCTCGATCAGGAGTTCCCTGATTCGGACGCGGCCAAGGGTGATGATCTGGAGCGCGACATCCGCGAGATGATGCTCAAGATCCAGATGAGCCAGCAACTCTGTCTCGATGCCAGCCCGTTGACGCGCCTGCCGGGCAATATAGCCATTGAGCAGGTGTTGAAGGCCAAGATGGTGCAGGGTGAAAAATTTGCGCTCTGCTACATCGATCTTGATGATTTCAAGGCTTACAACGATCGATATGGATACGCGCGGGGAAGCGAGCTCATCAAAATCACCGGAGAGATCCTCTACCGCACCAAGGACGAGTGTGGCGATCCAGGCGATTTTGTCGGGCACATTGGGGGCGACGATTTCGTTCTGGTGACCTCGCCGGAGAATGTCGAACCGGTTTGCAAGGCGATTATCGCCGCTTTTGACAGTGCCGTGCCGGAGCACTACGACCCGGACGATCGGGAGCGCGGCTATATCGAAGGAACGGACCGCTACGGAGTTACCCGGCGTTTCCCGCTGATGTCGATCTCGATAGCCGTTGTCACCGATGTCCGACGCAACTTCAGTTCACCTCTCGAAATTGCCCAGGTTGCTACCGAGATCAAGGATTACGTCAAGAGCCTTCCGGGGAGTAATTATCTGGTTGATCGTCGAGTCAACCAGAGGATCGAAAGCTGAAGCGCATACCGCTGCTGTTGACCTTCTGACGAGTATCTTTCTTCAATTAACCCTGCCAGTCGATCCGCCTGTATTGCAGTTTCCCCGGTGATACGGGTTGTCCCGTTCATGCAGATACCCACCAAGGCGTGTGAGCGTCCCGCTGTGCCCGTAGGGGGGGGTTCCCTGACCGAAATAATGACAAAAACGGTAATTAAATGAGCCACTTGCTACGCCATCCACCTTGGCGATTACCCGCTAAAATTTCCGGCCCTCCATTATAACTGCACGATAAATAAGAGAAAATAAATATTAAAATGCTCTTTGTATCGCCTTGCCGCTATTGCGTCGCAAGCAGTGCGTTTGATATAAAAAACGAGTGTGCCAAAAATGGCACAGACGTAGCGTGGTCAGTTTGGCAGGCTTGAGAGACCCCGGGAAGTTTACTTTGACGTAATGAGGCGGATTCCCCGTTCAGCAACTGTCGTAAATAGAAAGGAGATCAAGTGCACCCGACAATCGACAGCAGGCATGGAAGGACCCCTGGCTTTTTAAGGGGGAGACAGAGAAGCCGGCTTTCAGCTTCCGCAATGACCCAAACCGCAAAAGGAGAATTCATGAAGAGCATCAGCAACTGGATAATGCTGCTCGCCGTTGCCACCGTGATGGCAGGCGTCCAATTGATCAGCACGACCACCGCACACGCACAGTCGACCTATTTCAGCAGCCGCGGTTGCGTCAACTGTCACGTCGCCCCGACGACCGCCACCTGTGCCGGTTGCCATCATCACAGCGGCACCCTGGCCGCCACGACAGACAAGGCGTCCTATGTCGCCGGCGAAACGGTTACCGTCACCATGACCGCCTCCGGAGCCCGGACCGGCTGGATCGGCGCACGCCTTTATAATCAGAGCGGTGCTGAAGTCGCCCGCTCCACCGGCAATCAGAGCGGCATGGGTGGTTCCACCCTCTACCCCGCGGTCCTTGCGGCCCCTGCGCCGGTAGTGGCAGGTACCTACACCTGGAAGGTGGCCTACTTCGGGAACAACGACGGCACAGGCACCCGTGACGTCCACAGTGAGAAATCCGTGAACGTTACCTTTGCTGTTGCTGCGCCCGCCGATACGACTCCGCCCACCGTTTCAGTCTCTTCGCCGGTTTCAGCCGGGATCGTAAAGGTAAATGCTCTCGCTCTGAATTACACCGTGAGTGACGGGACGGTTAAGGTCTATGTTGACGGTGCCCAGAAGAACCTGGTGTCCGGCAACATCATTGCCGGTCTGTCCAATGGTCTTCACACGGTACGTGTTGAATCTACCGATGCGGCAAACAATGTCGGCAGCTCGGAAGTCAGTTTCACGGTCGATGTCGAGCCGATGTTCGTTGCCTCGGTCGCAGACACCAATGGCAATGCCGTCCCCGAGGTCGCCGTGCTTCTGCGCGATTATGTGAGCGGTGGGTATATCGCTTATCTCAAGGATGGCGCCACCAAGGCTGTGGTCGGTAAGGTCAATTTCGGCGCGACCTATCTGCCGAAGGGATTGTGCGCCGTGGCCGATATGAATGCGAATGGCAAGCAGGAACTGGCCATGCTTGGCAAGTCCGCAACGGCCAATGCTGTCATTATCAAGGACTCCGGGACCGGTGCCACCTTGAGGACGGTATTATTCCCCGTGGCTTATGAGCCTGTCGCCCTGGCACAGGTGCCTGACGTCAACGGCAATGGCTCGAATGAGTTGGCCGTGCTCGGTGTGAGTGCGACTGGCGCAGTTGCCGTAGTCGTCAAGGATATCGCGTCTGGCGTAGTTGTGAAAACAGTGGGCTTCCCGTCCACTCTCAAACCCCTGGCCCTTGCGGTTGTCAACGATGTCAATGGCAACAGTGCTCCGGAACTGGCCGTGCTGAGTGCCGGCGCCGGTCAGACAAAGGTCTTTGTCAGGGATGCCATTAGTGGTGCAGTAGTAAATACCCTGAGTGTCCCGGCAACGGTGACCCCGCTGGCCCTGGTGGCGGTTCCTGATGTCAACGGCAACGGCGCCGATGAACTGACGGTCATCGTCGCAAAAGCCACCGGTCAATTCATCGGGGTCATGAAAGACGCTTTCACCGGTCTGGCCGTCAAGAACCTGTCGGTGTCCCCGGCGGCGTCTGTCCCGCAGGGTGCAACGGTCGTCGGTGATGTCAATGGCAATGCGGCCTCCGAGATCGGCGTGCTTGGGCTCTCGGCCACTGGAGCAGTCAGCGTCAGCCTGAAGGACGCGTCAAGTGGTCTGGCTGCCGGGGCGGTTGCTTATCCTGTCCGCACCATGTAGAAAGTTTGTGGACACGGGGCCATCGCTCCCGAGTCGGGGTGGCTGACAGACCGCCCCGGTGTTAGAAAGCAAAAGGGTTCGTCACAAACGTGACGAACCCTTTTGCTTTCGATCCAATGTGCCGGAAGACCGGAGGATCTCCGGTCGATTGATCAGCGCAGGTTGTAGAAGACCTCGCGGCCGCGGAACTCGGCCACCTCGCCCAGCTCGTCCTCGATGCGCAGAAGTTGGTTGTACTTGCAGATCCGGTCGGTACGGGAGAGGGAGCCGGTCTTGATCTGCCCGGCGTTGGTGGCCACGGCCAGATCGGCGATGGTGGTGTCCTCGGTCTCGCCGGAGCGGTGCGAAACAATGCAGGTGTATCTGGCACGCTTGGCCATCTCGATAGCGTCGAGCGTCTCGGTCAGGGTGCCGATCTGGTTGAGCTTGATCAAAATGGCGTTGGCAATCCCTTTTTCGATCCCCTGCTTGAGAATCTTCGGGTTGGTCACAAAAAGGTCGTCACCGACGATCTGGATCCGGGCGCCGAGACGGTCGGTCAGCAGTTTCCAGCCGTCCCAGTCGTCCTCGGCCATGCCGTCCTCGATGGAGATGATCGGGTAGCGGTCAACCAGGTCGGCGTAGATCTCCACCATCTCGGCGGCGGTCTTGATCGGCTGCTGTTCGGCCTCGAGGTGATATTTGCCATCCTTGAAGAACTCGGAAGCCGCCACGTCGAGGGCCAGCATCACGTCGTCACCGGCCTTGTAGCCGGCCGCCTTGATCGCCGCCATAATCACTTCCAGCGCTTCCTCGTTGCTCTTCAGGTTGGGGGCAAAGCCGCCTTCGTCACCGACCGCGGTGTTGCAGCCCTTGTCCTTGAGCACCTTCTTCAGGGCATGGAAGATCTCGGCCCCCATGCGCAGCGCTTCGGCAAAACTGCCTGCGCCGACGGGCATGATCATGAATTCCTGGAAGTCCACGTTGTTGTCGGCATGGGCGCCGCCGTTGATGATGTTCATCATCGGCAGCGGCAGTTCCTTGGCATTGGCGCCGCCCAGATACTGGTAGAGGGGGAGGCCGGCTTCCTCGGCGGCCGCCTTGGCCACCGCCAGCGATACGCCGAGCAGGGCATTGGCGCCGAGATTGCTCTTGAAATCGGTGCCGTCGAGTTCGAGCAGCTTGCGGTCGATACCGGTCTGGTCGGAAGCCTCCCAGCCGATCAGCGACTCGGCAATGACTTCATTGACATTCTTGACCGCCTTCAGGACCCCCTTGCCGAGGTAGCGACCCTTGTCGCCATCGCGCAGTTCCAGGGCCTCGCGCTCACCGGTCGAGGCGCCGCTTGGTACAGCCGCGCGGCCCATCACGCCGCGTTCCAGATAGACCTCGACTTCGACCGGGGGATTGCCGCGCGAATCGAGGATCTCGCGGGCGTAAATGTCGATGATTTCGCTCATGTGCTGCCCCCTTGCAGTGAATGGGCCCATCAATAGGCCGGTGCGCGGACTTTATACTGCAAATGCCGTGGAGAAGGAACCCTTTTTTCGCTGAATTTCGTCATCACCTGAACGTTTAGCGGTCGGGATTGATTCACGTCAGTGCCGGTGATATTCTAATCTTTTAAATCATTGCTATTAAAGGCTGCTGTTTGAAAGATAAATCGCTGAAGCAGAGTTTTGCGCCGGACGACCCCAAACTGGCTGGCGCGCTTTTTGGACAACAGAACCGGCATCTTCACCAGATTGCCCAACTTACCGGTGTCCGGGCCAGCTCACACGGACCGACCGCCCAGTTCGAGGGTTCTGCGCCGCGGGTGGCGCAGGCGGTGCGATTGCTCAAAGAGCTTGCCACCCTGCTTGCCAAGGGTTTCCAGTTCCGCGCTCCCGACATCGAATATGCGGACCGGATTCTGCAGACCGACCCTGATGCCCGCCTGGCCGATATCTTCCTCGATACCATTGTCGTTTCCGCCCGCAACAAGGCCATTGCCCCGAAGTCGCTGTCCCAGAAAAGCTACGTCGATGCGGTCCGGGCCGCCGATGTCGTGTTCGGCATCGGCCCGGCCGGTACCGGTAAAACCTATCTGGCCATGGCCATGGCCGTCGCGTTTTTGCAGAAAAAGGAAGTCAGCCGGATCATCCTGGTGCGCCCGGCCGTGGAGGCTGGCGAAAAACTTGGGTTTCTCCCCGGTGATCTGGCGGAAAAGGTCAATCCCTATCTGCGGCCTTTGTATGATGCGCTCTTCGATCTGATGGATTTCGATCGCGGTCAGGCCCTGATCGATCACGGCGTCATCGAAGTGGCACCGCTTGCCTTCATGCGCGGCCGCACTCTGAATGATGCTTTTGTCATCCTCGATGAGGCGCAGAACACGACCCCGGAACAAATGAAGATGTTCCTGACCCGTCTGGGCTTCGGCAGTCGGGCCGTGATTACCGGTGACATTACCCAGATCGACCTGCCGACAGGCCGTGCGTCCGGCCTGGTGCAGGCCATCGATATCCTCAACAATGTCGAGGGAGTTCACTTTGTCCGGTTCAGCGACCGGGATGTGGTGCGCCATCCGATTGTGCAGGCGATTGTCAAGGCGTATGATGCTGCCGAGGGGCGTTCCCCCAGGATTCCTTGATCATGACTGAACCGACCGGCGAACATCCGACGTCTCCAAAGCCGCACCGTCGTGCGCAACTGCTCGCTTCGTTCGGCTTCGACGAAGGCTGGCAGCGCATCATGCTGATGGCGCTACTGGTCTTGCTGCTGACGATTATCATTATTCCCAAGGGGCATCTGCTGATGCCCTCCTATGTGCCCGGCGATATTGCCCGCCGCGACGTGAAATCTCCTCGTGACCTGCTGATCCCCGACGAGGATCTGACTGCTAAAAAGCGTACCGAAGCCGAAGTGTCGGTCCCTGTCCTCTACGATTTTGACGCGCAGGCCGGGCCGACGATTGCCTCCAGGGTTGCGGAGGTTCTCGATTTTGTTGCGGCTGAATCGAAACGGGGAGTTGCTGGCGCGGAACTGCGCGATGGGCTCGAAAATTCCTTTGGAGTACGGCTTTCGGATGCCGAATTGCAATCGCTGGTTTCACTCGCCACGGGAGCGGGAAACAAGGAATGGCTGGCTGAATTGATCGAGCGGTTGTATCGGTTGAAGATTGTCAGCAACCTGCCGATGTTTGAGCGTGATCGCGAACACGGTATGGTGTTCCGCAATGTCGCGACCAAAAAAGAATCCCCGGCCGACCCGAAGGAAGAGGTGCTCGGGCCGAACGAACTGCAGGCACTGATCCGCGATGAGTTTCGCAAGACCGCGTACAATCCCGGTCAGATCAGGATGCTTGCCTCATTGCTGACCAACCTGCTTCGCCCCAGCATCGCCTACAACCAGAATGAGACCGAGACCCGCCGTCAGGCGGCCCGCGATGCCGTTCAGCCGATCCTGATCCAGGTGAAGAAGGGCGAAATCATCGTTCGCGAGGGTGATCGGGTCAACCCCGAGCAGGTCACCAAGTTGACCGCGCTGCGGGCCCAGGGAAGCCGGGAAGTGCTGTTCAGTCAGGTTGCCGGGCTGCTTCTCAGCAGCTTCATCCTGATTTTCATTGCGCATCGTTACGGCCAGCGCAACATCCGCAAGTACCGGCCGCAGAACGCCGACCTGCTGTTCCTGGGCAGCACCCTGATCGTCATGGTGCTGGCGCTGAAGCTTGGCGGTTTCATTGCGACCGCATTGGGCAGTGCCTTCCCCTACATCGAGGCGGGCGCCTACTATTACATCCTGCCTTTTGCCGCCGGCGCCATGCTGGTGCGGATTGTCCTCAACAGCGAAGTGGCGTTGATCTTCAGCGTGGTCTTCGCTGCCCTTGCGGGTTTTCTCTTCGGCAACAGTTTCGAATTGTTCCTGTTCGCCCTGTTGAGCAGCCTGGCCGGTGCCCACTGGGTCCGCCAGTTGACGGAGCGTACCTCGATGTTCCGGGCGGGCGCGCGGCTGTCCATGTTCAACTTCATGGCGATTTTTGCGGTCCATCTGGTGGGCGGTCAGGAATTTGATACCGGACTGCTGTTCGAACTCGGTTTCGGTCTGCTCGGTGGCCAGATCTCGGCAATTCTGGTCAGCGGCATCATCCCCCTGGTCGAATCGGGCTATTGCTACACCACCAATCTCAAGTTGGTGGAACTGGCCAACATGAACAACCCCCTGCTGCGCGAACTGATGATCCAGGCGCCCGGCACCTACCATCATTCGATCATCGTCGGCAACCTGGCCGAGGCGGCCGCCGAAACGATCGGTGCCAATCCTCTGCTGGCAAGGGTGGCCGCCTACTATCACGATATCGGCAAGGCGAAAAAGCCGCTCTATTTCATCGAGAATGTCAGCGGCGGCGAAAACCGGCACGACAAGCTGACGCCGTCGATGAGTGCCCTGATCCTGATGGCACACCTCAAGGACGGGGTGGAAATGGCCAAGGAACACCGTCTCGGCGGGGTGTTGATCGACATCATCCACGAACATCACGGCACCAGTCTGATGAAGTTCTTTTATGACCGGGCCAAGCAGCGCGAAGAGCGCGAAGTCGACGAACACGACTATCGCTATCCGGGGCCGAAGCCGCAAACCCGCGAGGCCGCGCTGATCATGCTGGCCGACGCGGTCGAGGCCGCCAGCCGCACGCTGACCGATCCGACTCCCGCGAGGATTCAGGGGATGGTGCAAAAGATCATCAACAACATCTTCATCGACGGCCAGCTCGACGAATGTGAATTGACCCTGAAAGACCTTCACAACATCGCCAAGAGCTTCAATCGGGTGCTGGGCGGAATTTTTCATCACCGGATCGACTATCCAGAACCGGTGACCAAGGAACGCGGCGACAAGGGGGCGAAAAAGAATGGTGAGGATCGCGATCGAAAACCGGCAGAAGAGGGTGAAGCTCCAAAAACTCCTGCTAAGAAAGGTCGCACGGAGGATCTTAAGCGCCTCGGGATGTCCTGACGCCCGGCTGTCGATCCTGGTGACCGATGATGCCGGCATCCGGGAGCTGAACCGCGACTGGCTCGGCAAAGACCGGCCGACCAACGTGATCTCCTTTGCCATGCAGGAAGGAGAGGGCGTTGGGGTGCAGGCCGATCTGCTCGGCGACGTGGTGATCTCCATCGAGACCGCTGCCCGCGATGCTGCCGAGACGGGTGCGCAGGTCGAGCAGGAACTCTATTTTCTGCTTCTGCATGGCATCCTGCATCTCCTCGGCTATGATCATGAACGGGGCACTGCCGCC
>VEPG01000070.1 GCA_012026975.1 Desulfuromonas sp.
ATTTTGCTCGTCCCCTCGTAGGAAATGTGCGGCAGCGGCACCCCCACGACCGGCAGCAGGCCGATGACCATGCCGAGGTTGACCACGATGTGCCAGAAAAGCATGGCCGAAACCCCCAGCGCGAGGAACATGCCGAAGCGGTCATTGGCCCGTCGGGCGATGTAGATCCCCCACAAAACAATCAGCAGGTAAAGCACCAGCACCAGCAGACAACCGGTAAAGCCCCATTCCTCGGCAAACACCGAGAAGGCGAAGTCGGTATGGCGCTCCGGCAGGAACGACAGCTGCGCCTGCGTTCCCTTGCGGAAGCCCTGGCCGAATATGCCGCCGCTGCCCACGGCGATCTTCGACTGGATAATGTGATAGCCGGTCTTCAAAGGATCGTTTTCCGGATTGAGGAAGGTATAGATGCGCTGGCGCTGGTAGTCGTGCAGCAACGACCAGCCGCCGCAGGCCGCCGCGACGCCGAGGATGCCGAGCCCCACCAACGTGGCCCGGCGGATGCCGGCAAACAGCGCCATGGTCCCGCCGATGGCAAGGAGCAGCATGGCCGTGCCGAGATCGGGCTGTTTCATGATCAACAGCACCGGCGCCAGCAGCAACCCGCCGGGGAACAGCAGTTCCTTGAAGGTGAAGCCCAAAGCGGTGGACTTTTCGGTGAAATACCTGGCCAGGACCACGATGATGACGATCTTCATCACCTCGCTCGGCTGCAGTCCGATGCCACCGACACTGAGCCAGCGGGTGGCGCCCATGCTGGTCCGGCCGATCACGAGCACCGCCAGCAGCATCACCAGGGTGACGCCGTAGGCCGGATAACCCAGGTCCCGGAGATGCCGGTAATCAAACAGGCAGAGCAGGGTCGCAACGGCCAGCCCCAACCCGAACCATGAAAGCTGCTTGAGGTAGATCGGCGTACCCGGCCCGCCCCAGGCCGAGGTGGCACTGTAGAGGTTGATCATGCCGATGGCCGCTACCAGGGTCACCTGCAGCAACAGAACCCAGTCGTAATGGGTAATCAGGCGTCTATCGAACATGACCGGCGTTCCATCTCACCAGAGTTATTCTCCCGTCGGGCGCAAGGGTGGTGGCGGCACTTCAACCGGCTCCGCCGGCGGTTCGGCTCCGGAATTGGTGACCCCGGGAGGAATCGGTGTCCGGTCGCTCTCGACTTCCGGGGAAAGTGCAGCCTCGGCCGCTGTCCCGGGAGCGTCTCCCTCGGGCGGCGTCGGTTGAGCCTCCTCGACGACTTCGACGACCGGCGGCGCCTCGCGCTTGATGCCGAAATAGGCTTCGAACATCGCCTTGGCCACCGGAGCGGCGGCACTGCCGCCGTGGCCGCCGTGCTCGACAACCACCGCCACGGCGATTTCCGGGGCCACGGCCGGGGCGTAGGCAACAAACAGGGCATGGTCGCGATATTCGTACTTGCTGGTATCCGCGGCCTTGTCCCCTTTGCGGCCGACCACCTGGGCGGTGCCGGTCTTGCCGGCGAAACGCACCTCCGGCAGACGACTGCGATAGGCCGTGCCGCCCGGCTCGTTGACCACCGCCTCCAGGGCGCTGCGCAAGGCCCGCAGATTGGCGGGCGACCATTGTGATTCGACGACCTTCTCCGGCTCCGGAGCCCACGCCTGGTTCCCTTGCACACGCTCAATGCACTTGACGACCCGGGGCTTCCAGACCGTGCCGCCGTTGGCCACGGTGGCCGTCATGGTCGCCAGCTGCAGGGGGGTTGCCAGGACGTAGCCCTGGCCGATGGAGCAGATCACCGTTTCGCCATTGTACCAATCGGTCCCGAAGCGCTTGCGTTTCCACTCCCGGTCGGGAATCAGCCCGCCGCGCTCACCGCCGGTGGGAAAGCCGACCGGCCGTCCCAGTCCGAGGCGTTGACACATGGCGGCCAGCCGGTCGATCCCAAGTTGCATCCCGACCCGGTAGAAATAGACGTCGCAGCTTTCCTTGAGTGCACGGTGCAGACTGACGGCGCCGTGGCCGCCCTTGTTCCAGCAGCGGAATTCATGGGAGCCGAGCGTGATGCCGCCGGAGCAGCTGATCGTGGTGTCGGGGGTCACGACCCCGGCCTCCAGCGCCGCCAGCGCCACGGCGATCTTGAAGGTCGAGCCGGGCGGGTACTGGCCGCGCAGCACCCGATTCTGCATCGGCTTGCGCGGGTCCTCGATCAACGCCTTCCACTCGCTGCCGCTGATGCCGCGGGCAAACTGCGCCGGATCGAACGCCGGGCGATTGATAAAGGCCAACACATCGCCGTTGCGCACGTCGAGGGCGACGGCGGCGCCGGCCTGGTCGCCGAAGGCCTTCTCCCCCGCCGCCTGCGCCTTGGCATCGAGCGTCAGGGTCAGGCGTTGACCCGGCGACGGTTTCTGGGTGGTCAGCTGGCGCAGTTCGCGGCCGCGCACGTTGACTTCGATCAGCCGATAGCCGTCCTCGCCGCGGAGTTTGTCCTCGAACAGCCGCTCCAGGCCGGTTTTGCCGATCAGGTTGCGCGGCCGGTAGCCGGTAAATTCCGGGCGCTGCAGATCCTCCTCGGTCACTTCGCCGAGATAGCCGAGCAGATGCGGCGCCACCGGACCCTGTGGGTAGGCACGCAGCGGTTTCCCCTCGACAATCACGCCGGGAAGTTCGATGCCATGCTCCTGGACGATTTCCATTGTCGCCCGGTTGATGTCCTCAAGCAGCGGCAACGGCTGGTAGTCGGGAACCACCTGGCCGGCGCGCCAGCGGACTTCGAGCTGGCGAGGCTCGATGCCGAGCAGTTGCGACAGGCGTCCGAACAGGGCCTGCCGGTCGCTGATCTCCTGGCGCAGCACCGACACGGTGAATGCCGGGCGGCTGTCGACCAGCATGATGCCGTTACGGTCATACATGGTGCCGCGCGGCGCATCGATATGGATGAACCGGGTCCGGTTCCGTTCGGAAAGCTCCCGATAGCGTTCGTCGTTGACGATCTGCAGGTACCAGAGGCGCAGCAGCAGCACGCCGAAGATCACGGCGGCGATCATGGAAATCACGATGAAACGGCGGCGCAGTCCCGGAGTCTCGTCAGGCGGCGGATTAAGGCGCATGGCGCCGTCCGAAACGGGCAAGGACCCCGGGGGGAGTGTCTGGAACCATCTTCTTCAAGCGAAAGTAAAGATTGCGGGCGAGGTAGCCGGCGAGGAGATTGTACAACAACTGCGCCGGCAGAGAAGCGATGATCAGCGCCCAGAACCGGTCGACATCGACGAAGAACTCAAGGGCGAACGCCGTCAGGGCGGCGTGCATCAGGGTTCCGCCGCCAACCAGGCACCAGAGCAGGGGGAGGCTTTCGGTATTGAGCCGCGTGGCCATGCCGCACACGGTAAGAAAGATGGCCAGCAGGACAAAGCCATGCAGCCCCGGATAGACCCCGGCATAGGCGTCGTAGAGCCAGCCGAGTCCGTACACCAGCGCTCCGCCCTTCAAGGGTGGCTCGCGCAGGCCGATCCAGATGGCGAGCAGCAGGATCAGATCGGGCTTCACCCCGCCGGGGAACAGGGGCGGCAGCAGGACGGTTTGCAGCAGTAGCGCCAGCCAGGCCAAACCGAGGTAGAGGAGCACCCGCATCAGGGGCCCTCCTTGAGCAGCACCAGAACTTCTTCAAGATGGGCGAAATCGACGGCCGATTCGACTTCGACCGTCTGGAACAGGCCGAACTCCTCGCGGCGCACGGAGCGGACGTAACCAACGACCAACCCCTTGGGGAAGACGCCGCCCGATCCGCTGGTTATAATTCCGTCGCCGACCTGGATCGCGTCCTGCACCAGGGCGAAATCAAGCGCCAGCGTCCCGCCCTGGCCGCGGCAGACGCCGCGGATCCGTTCGTCCTGGACCAGCACCGCCACCGCCGAAGAGGCATCGGTGATCAGCAGCACGCGCGCCGAATGAGCGGCGGACTTTACTACCCGGCCAACCAGCCCGGCCGCATCGATCACCGGCAACCCTTCGGTCACGCCGTCCTCGAAACCACGGTCAATCTCGATGGTACGGAACCAGCTGGTCGCATCCTCGCCGATCACCCGCGCGGCCAACGTCCGCCGTGGCTGCTGTTCGACAAAGTCGAGCAGGCGCTTCAGTCGGTCGTTCTCCCGCTTCAGTTCCTCGACGTTGGCCATCTCGGCCCGCAGGCGCCGGGTTTCAGCCTCGAGATCGAGTCCACCCCCCGGGACCACGGCATTCCAGACACCGGCCACGGCATACCGGGCATCGGCCACGGGCCCGAACACCGGGCCGCCCAGGCGCAGGGCCACCCTTTCGAACCAGCCGGTCCGGCCGCCATCCCGCAGGCCAAGCGAATAGCCGAGCAGGGCTGCCAGGATCAGGACCAGACCGAGCAGCAGGCTGCGATTCTTTTTCCACCATTCCCACATGGCTTACTTCACGAAAAAAGAGGGCGCCTGGCCCTCTCTTCGAATCGTATGACGGTGTCGGTCACCGGGCCGATCATCGCTAAAGGCTCCCTTCAGGAACTGACGGTCACCTGTCTGAGCAAGTCGATTTCATCCAGCACCTTGCCGGAACCGAGGACAACACAGGAGAGCGGATCCTCGGCAATCACGACCGGCAGGCCGGTTTCCTCGCGCAGCAGCACGTCGAGATTGCGCAGCATGGCGCCCCCCCCGGCCAGCACGATCCCCTTGTCGACGATGTCCGCCGCCAGTTCGGGCGGCGTCCGTTCCAGCGCGTTGCGCACTGCCTCGACGATGGCGTTGACCGGTTCGCTAAGAGCCTCGCGCATTTCATCGGAGTTGATTTCCTGGGTTTTCGGAATCCCCGACACCAGATCGCGGCCCTTCACCTCGTAACTGAGCTTTTGCTCGCTGGGATAGGCCTCGCCAATCTGGATCTTGATCGCTTCGGCGGTCCGGTCGCCGATCAGCAGGTTGTATTTGCGTTTGATGTACTGGACGATCGCCTCGTCCATTTTGTCGCCGCCGACGCGCACGCTCTTCGCATAGACGATGCCGGCCAGAGAGATCACCGCCACTTCGGTGGTGCCGCCGCCGATATCGACGATCATGTTGCCGGATGCTTCGGTAATCGGCAGGCCGGCACCGATCGCCGCGGCCATAGGCTCTTCGATCAGGTAGCCCTCGCGGGCCCCGGCCGATTCGGCCGCTTCCTTGACGGCACGCTTCTCCACCTGGGTGATCCCCGACGGCACGCAGATGACAATGCGTGGCCTGACCAGAGCCTTGCGGTCATGAATCTTGCGGATGAAATAACGCAGCATCTCCTCGGTGATGTCGAAATCGGCGATCACGCCGTCCTTCATCGGGCGAATGGCAACGATGCTCCCCGGGGTGCGGCCGAGCATGTTCTTCGCTTCGGTGCCGACGGCCAGGACCTTCTTCTGCCCTATTCCGTCCTTCTGTACCGCCACCACCGACGGTTCGCTGACGACCACGCCCTTTCCCTTGAGGTAGACCAGGGTGTTGGCCGTTCCCAGGTCGATGGCCAGATCATTCGAGAACATGCCAAGGATGGCATCGAACAGGTTAATCATGCTTTGTGCTGCTCCTTTCAAGCGCCCGGCACGCAAACCGGGTCCTTTTGGAAAATGACCGTTAACCCTAGCAAGATCGCCTTTTGTTTGCAAGCCGTAAAAGGAAACGGTTGCAATTGCCGAGGCGATTGTCTAACATTTGGCGCTATTCCCGTAAACGGTGAAATTTCCCTCAGGAGATCCTCGCACGATGCTTGATTTCGTCCGTTCCAAGCAGAAATCGATCATCATTAAGCTGGTGTTCGGTCTGATTATCCTCAGCTTTGTGATCGGCTATGCCATGTTGACTTCCCCCGGCGACAGCACCAAGAAGGCCGAACAGGGTCTCGCCGTCACGGTCAATGGCCAGGCAATCGCCTTCAACGACTTCCAGGCAGCCTATGGCAACCTGTACCAGCTCTATCAGAACATTTATCGGGAGCAGTTTACGCCGACTCTCGAGCGTCAACTCAAGCTGGTGCAGAAGGCTCTCGACGGCGTGATCAACCAGACCCTGCTGCTCGACGAGGCCAAACGCCAGGGGCTCGAGGTGAGCAAACAGGAGCTGGTCGACGCAATTGCCAAGATACCGGCATTCCAGCAGAACGGCGCCTTCAGCAAGGAGCGCTACCTGCAGATGCTCGGTGCGCAGCGGCTGACGGCCGAGGAGTTCGAGGAGATGCAGCGGCGGGACCTGCTGGTCGGCAAGGTCCGCGATGGCTTGCAGAAGAACCTCGCCGTCACCGATGCCGAAATCGAGCAGGAGTTCCGCAATCGCCAGGAAAAGGTCAATCTCGAAGTGGTCCGCGGTGCCCCTGCCGCGTTCGAGTCCCAGGTGAGGGTGACCGATCAGCAGTTGGCCGCCTTCTTCGAGCCGCGCAAGGAAGAATTCCGCACCGCCGAGGAAGTTGCCCTGAAGTATGTGGAATTCTCCCCGCAGAGCTATGCCGATCAGGTGACCTTCGAGGATGCGGAACTGGAGACCTTTTACCGGCGCAACCTCGATCGCTACGAGACCCCCGAACAGGCCCACGCCGCTCACATCCTGGTTCGCGTCCCGGAAGGCGCCGACGAGGCCGCCCGCAAACAGAAGCGCGCCCAGGCCGAGAAACTCCTCGCCGAAGCCAAGGGCGGCAAGGACTTTGCGGCGCTCGCCCGCGATTTCTCCGACGACAAGGCCAGCGCCGTCAACGGCGGCGACCTCGGCAACTTCGGCCGCGGCATGATGGTGCCGACCTTTGAGCAGGCGGTCTTTGGCCTGAAACCGGGCGAAATCAGCGGGCTGGTCGAAACCCAGTTCGGCTATCACATCATCAAGTTGATTGCTTACAACGAAGCCAAGGTCCGGTCCCTGAGCGACGTCAAGGACGAGATCAAGCGTGCGTTGCGGGCCGAAAAAGCCCAACAGCTGGCGTTTGAAAAAGCGATGGACGCCTACAACGTCAACCGCAAGGGCGGGACGTTGGAGGCTGCCGCCAAAGCCGGCGGGCTGACCATTCGCGAGACCGGCCGTTTTGCCCGCGACGGCGTCGCTGGTTCCCTGGGGCGGAATGAGGAACTGGTCAATGCGGCGTTTCTGCTCGGCGACAATGAGCTCGGCCGACCGGTTAAAACCGACCGCACCGTCGTCCTGTTCGCCCTCAAGGAACGTCTGCCGAGCCGCATTCCCACCCTGGCCGACGCCCGTGCGCGTGTGGAAGTCGCCTACCGCAAGGAACAAGCCAAAGTCATGGCCAGGACAGCGGCCGAACGCTTACTGTCTGCAGCCCAAAAAGGCGGGGGGCTGGCGGTTCCGGCCCGCGCCATCGGACAACTGGCGGAAGAGACCGGGCCCTTCAGCCGCTCCTACAGCCCCTTTGTACCGAAGGTCGGCACCTCCGAGGAGCTGGCCAAGGCTGCTTTTGCCTTGAATGTTCCGGGGGCATGCATCGGCAAGGTTTACGAGATCGACGGTCACTTCGTGGTCGCGGCCCTGAAAAACCGCGAAGCAGCCAACCCCCTGCTGCTCGATGCGGCCCAGCGCAAGGAACTGAGTCAGGCGCTGCTTGAGCGCAAGCAGACCGAAGTCGTCCAGAAACACCTCGAGGAGCTCAAGAGCGCCGCGAAGATCGAAATCGCGCCACAGGTCCAGACCATGCTCGACAAGGAAAATGCCGAGGAGAAGGAGAAAAAATCATGAGTGCCGTCATCACCCAGACCGATTTTCCCAACCTGAAGCTGGTCAACCGCGGCAAAGTACGCGATATCTACGACCTTGGCGAGTATCTGCTGCTGGTCACCTCGGATCGGATCTCCGCGTTCGACGTCATCATGAACGAGGGGATCCCCAACAAGGGTCTGGTTCTCAACCAGATGTCGATTTTCTGGTTCCAGCAGATGACCGACATCATCCCCAACCACATCGTCGCCACCGACGTTGAGGACTTCCCGGCCGAGACCCGCCCCTACCACGCACAACTCAAGGGTCGCAGCATGTTGGTGAAGAAGGCCAGGCCGCTGCCGGTGGAGTGCATCGTACGCGGCTATCTCTCCGGCTCCGGCTGGAAGGATTACCAGAAAACCGGGGCGATCTGCGGCATTGCCCTGCCGGAAGGACTCAAGGAAAGCGACCGGCTCCCGGCCCCGATCTTCACCCCCTCGACCAAGGCGGATCTGGGGGAACACGATGAAAACATCACCTTCTCCACGGCGATCGAGCTGTGCGGCGGCACCTACGCCGAGCAGGCGCGTGAAGCCACCCTGCGCATCTACGAACGGGCCCGCGACATCGCCTGGGGAAAAGGGATCATCATCGCCGACACCAAGTTCGAATTCGGGGTGCGCGACGACGGCAGCCTGATCTGGATCGACGAGGCGCTCTCCCCGGATTCATCGCGCTTCTGGCCGCGCGATCAATACGCTCCCGGCGGCCCGCAGCCAAGCTTTGACAAGCAGTTCCTGCGCGACTACCTGGAAACCCTCGATTGGGGGAAGAAGGCGCCGGCGCCGGCGCTCCCCGCTGAAATCGTGGCGAAGACCGGGGAGAAGTACATGGAGGCATTGTACCGTCTCACCGGGATCACCCTGTAGGCCCGGAGCAGAGGTTCAAGGTCAAAGGTGAAAGGGTTCCCCGCACGTCTGTTGATGTTGGTCAGCCTGCTGCTGGCCGGCTGCGCCTCGCTCTTCCCGCCAGCCGATCCGCGGCCGCCGGAGGAGATTGTTGCGCAGGCCGAAGACCTGATCAAACGCAAGGCCTATGCGGGAGCCGCTGATCTTTACGTCAAGGCGATCGCCAAACAGCCCCAGAACGGCCGTTACTACCTGCGCCGCGGCGAACTGCTGGAAGCCCTCGGCCGCGACAAGGAAGCCCGCGCCAATTATCGCGAAGGGTTGTCCAATGCGGAGAAAAGCTCGCCGGAGCATCTCGAACTGATGCATCGGCAGGCTCTGCTTGCCGCCGAGCATCTGCAGGACATCGATACGGCTGAGGAGATCCTGGAACAGCTGCCGGTCGGCAGCGTCCCCCGCCTCGACCTTGCCGGCTACCTCTACTATCAGGCCAAGCAGCCCGAGCTGGCCATCAAAATGCTCAATCAGGCGCTGGGGCTGGTAAAGAACAATGACCAGAAGGCGATCGTGCTTTATCACGCCGCCCTGGTTTACGATTCTCTGAAGGACGAAAAGAATTCCGTCACATCGCTCTTTCATGCCATCAACAACGCCACCCACCTCGGCCTGATCCGCGACATCAGCGCCCTGTGGGCGAAGGTCAACGCCAACCAGCCGCTGCCGACTTCGGGTGACGCGGGAAAGTAAGTCGGGATCGCCACGAAAAACAGTTGACAGGCCGGCAACGGTCCTGATATAAACGGCATCCGTTCTGGGGCTATAGCTCAGCTGGGAGAGCGCTTGAATGGCATTCAAGAGGCCGACGGTTCGATCCCGTCTAGCTCCACCAGAAAATCAAGGGGTTACGCAGTTTGCGTAACCCCTTTTTCTTGTCCACTCCAACCTATTGTTGTAAAGACCGGAGCCAACACCTGTGAAGCAACTCTTCCCCGCCACCCGGATTGTCTTTGGGGACTGCCCGCCAAACCTCACCCGCGGGTTTCGCGCATCAATGCCGTGTCCGTCTCAGCAACCTCTCCGCCTCGACAACATCTTCCTCGGCAATCAGAATCTGGCTGCCTTCGAACCCGGGCTCGATTGCGTCGCCCAGAAAATACTCGATGCCGCCGGCACGCAACAGTTGTTCGGCATGGCGTTGATCGGCCTTGTCAATCGGATCATAAAACCGGATCATTGTCCGCACTCCTTCCTTGGGAACTTGTCTCGCCAATTTCATTTTACTCCAAGCCCCAGGCCGTTTGCATAGCCGCCGGCAGACCCAGGGGGAGCGCATGTCGATACAGGCTCGAATCATGGTCACTCTGGGTGCAGTCCTGCTGTTCGCCGGCACGGCCAGTGCCGGCGAACCTGCTGATGCCTGCCAACCCTGTCTCGCTTTCGACCGGCTCGACAAGCAGATTCGCGACGGACGCCTGCCGAAAGCGGAAGCACGGCGGCTGTTCGCCGCGCGGATTGCCGACCTCGACACGTACCTTGCCCGCGGTAACGCGCCGGCTCGCTCCTCCGGACGCTGGGTCTTCCCCCTGCGCGGCTACTCGATCGCCATGGCCGGCGCCGATGCCGCAAAGGGGTATGTCGCTGCCGGCTACGATTACTTCGACGGCAACCGCCACGGCGGACATCCTTCCTTCGACCTCTTCATCGTTGATCGGAATCGGGACAGCCTCGACGACCGCGGCGGGCAGCCGGTCACCGTCGTGTCGATGACCGGCGGGATCGTGGTCGCCGCCGAACCGGCCTGGGACGAGCACAGCGCCCTGCGTGGCGGCAAGTACCTGTGGATCTACGATCCCGTCGATCACCTGCTGCTTTACTACGCCCACAATCGCGACCTGCTGGTCAAGGTCGGCGAGCGGATCGAAGCCGGCACCCCCATTGCCACCGTCGGCCGCAGCGGCTTCAACGCCGCGAAGCAGCGCTCCCCCACCCATCTGCACCTGACGGTTCTGCGCGTCGGCAATGGCCGCCCGGAACCGGTCGATGCCTGGCCGTGGCTGGCAGGGGCCATCGTCCTCGACTGATTTTCACCCCCCGTCCGACACCGGAAAAGTTCCCCGCTCAGCCGGGAAAATTGCTATAATATTTGCAGGTTGGAAGAACAACCCGTATTGTCTGGCAGCCGGATCCGCATCTGGAGGCGGAGGTTCGATGAACCGGCAGTCGCTCGTCAGAATCGTTATCTGCTGCGGCTTTATTGCAGTCTTGGTTGCAGGCGTCGCGGCGTTGGGTCATGCCGAGCGAAATGGTGAAGGCGATGGTGCGGTGACCGTCCCGATTCTGGTTTACCACCGCTTCGGCCCGACAGCGGCCGACCGGATGACCACTCCCACCGCAATTTTCGAAGCCCAGCTGCAATATCTGCGCGATCACGGCTATACGATCATCCCCTTGCGGCACCTGCTCGACCACCTGCGCGGGCGCGCACCGGCGGCACCGCCCCGTGCCGTGGTCCTGACCGCCGACGACGGCCACCGCTCGGTCTACACCGACCTCTTCCCCCTGGCGCGAAAATTCCGTCTCCCGATCACCCTGTTCATCTACCCGTCGGCCATCTCCAACGCCTCCTATGCCCTGACCTGGGAACAATAACGGGAACTGCGGGATTCAGGGCAGTTCGATATCCAGTCGCATACCTACTGGCATCCGAACTTCAACCGGGAGCAACGGCGATTGAGCCGCGCCGACTATGACCAACTGGTGACGATGCAGCTGGAGAAGTCCCGCAGGAAGCTTGAGCAGGAACTGGGCACGACCGTCGACCTGCTCGCCTGGCCCTTCGGTATTTACAACCCGGAACTGATGCGCATGGCCGCCGCGACCGGTTATGTCGCCGCCTTCACCATCGAACCGCACCCAGCCGCCGCCACGGACCAACTGCTGGCCCTCCCCCGCTTCCTGCTGACCGACGCCACCGGCGTGCGGGGACTTGCCGACATCCTGACCAGCGCCACAACAAGGAGGTGAATGTGATGCGCACGCTTGCCGCATTGTTCCTTCCCTTCCTGTTGATGGCCAACGGCGTGGCAAGCGGCGCCGTCAGCGGCCGTGTTGTCGACGCCGTGACGCAGGTGCCGATCGAAGGAGCGCTGGTCACTGTCGACGGCGAGGTGATGGCTACCGATGTCAATGGACTGTTCGCGACAGCGCGGGAGGGGACCATGGTCGCGGCCCGGGCGCCCGGCTATCTGCGGACCGAGCAGACGTTGCTGATTCCCTTTGCCGCCGACCATCTCCAGCTCAGGCTGACCCCTTTCACCCCGAAGGCCCTCTACCTCTCGGGATACGGGGTGGCGAGCAAAACCTTGCGGGAGACGGCGCTCAAGCTGCTGGCCGAAACCGAGCTCAATGCCCTGGTCATTGACGTCAAGGGGGACTGGGGCCAGCTCAGTCATCGCAGCAACATCCCCCTGGCGGCCAAAATCGGCGCACAGGACATCGTGCCGGTCAAGGATCTCGACGGGCTGGTCGCGAAACTGAAGGAGGATGGGTTTTACCTGATTGCCCGGATCGTGGTGTTCAAGGACGATCCGCTGGGGCGGGCGCGGCCCGACCTGGCCGTGAGAAATGTCGAGGGGACGGTCTGGCGTGACCGCGAAGGATTGACGTGGGTCGACCCGTTCGAGCCGGAGGTGTGGGACTACAATATCGCCGTGGCCGAAGAGTCCGCCCGCTTGGGCTTCGACGAGATCCAGTTCGACTACGTGCGCTTCCCGGATCGCGGCGGGCTGAGATTCTCGCGGCCGAATACCGAGGAGAACCGGGTCGAAGCGATCGGAGGCTTTCTGGAAGCCGCCCGACGGCGACTAATCCCTTACAATGTCTTTCTCTCCGCCGACATCTTCGGCTACGTCTGCTGGAATCTCGATGATACCGATATCGGCCAACGCCTTCCCGACATCGCCGCGTCAGTCGATTATCTCGCGCCGATGCTCTATCCTTCCGGCTTCCAATTCGGCATCCCCGGCTACCGCAACCCCGTGGCCAACCCGTACCAGATCGTCAACCTCTCGCTCGAGCGCGCCCGCAAGCGCAGCAACCTTCCCGCTCTGCGCTTCCGTCCCTGGCTGCAGGCCTTCCGCGACTATGCCTTCGACCGCCGGCCGATGTCAGGCCAGCTCCTCCGCGACCAGATTGATGCTGCCGAGGATTTCGGAGCCAATGGCTGGATGCTCTGGAACCCCGCCAACGTCTACCCGCGCGACGGACTTCGCTGACAGACTGGCAATTCCCGTAATCATTTGCCTCCGCTCACGCATGCAGGTAAGATACTCCGTGCTATTCATCACTCCCGCACAGGTCGTCTTCGCCCATGAAAAAGCGTATTGCCCTCGCCATCCTCGGCGTACTGATCATCGCCGGCATCCTGGCCGGCATCAAGGCCCTGCAGATCGGCAAGATGATCGACCAGGGGAAGGCTTTTGTCCCACCCCCGGAGACCGTGACGGCGATTGCCGTACAGCCGCAGACATGGATAGGTGAATTGAGCGCGGTCGGTTCGGTCACGGCCGTACAGGGCGTCACCGTCTCCGCCGAAAATCCTGGGAAGATCGTGGAGATTGCCTTCGCGCCGGGGAGCAGCGTCCGTGCCGGCGAGCTGCTGCTGCGCCAGGACACTTCTACCGAAGAGGCCCGACTGCCGGGCGCCGAAGCCGCCGTGGTGCTGGCCAAAGCCAACCTGGAACGGGCCCGCGCCCTGGTGGTCGAGCATGCCGTCGCCCAAGTCGAGTACGATACCGCCCTGGCCACGCACAGCCAGGCCGTTGCCGAGGTTGCAAGCCTGCGTGCCATCATCGCCAAGAAGACCGTCCGCGCCCCCTTTGGCGGCAAACTGGGAATTCGCCAGGTCAACCTCGGCCAGATGCTCAAAGAGGGGGAGACGATTGTCTCGCTGCAATCGCTTGATCCGGTCTTTGCCGACTTTGCCTTGCCCCAGCAGGCCCTTTCCCGTCTGCAGCCGGGGGTTGCCGTGCGCGTCACCACCGATACCTGGCCCGATCAGGTTTTCAGCGGCAAACTTACGGCCATCAACGCCGAGGTCGATGCCGCCACGCGCAACATTCGCCTTCAGGCCACCGTGGCCAACCCCGGGGAAAAACTGCGGCCGGGGATGTTCGCCCGCGTCGCCGTGGTCCTCCCCGGAGCGGTCGAGGTGCTGGCCATTCCGGCCACCGCGGTCCTCTACGCCCCCTACGGCGATTCAGTGTACGTCATCGAGGAACACAAGGACGAAAAATCCGGCCAGAACGGGAAGGTGCTGCGCCAGCAGTTTGTCCGCCTCGGCGAGAAGCGCGGCGATTTCGTCGCCGTTACCACCGGGCTGAAGGGCGGCGAGACCATCGTCAGCACCGGAGCATTCAAACTGCGCAACGGGCAGGCGGTCGTTATTGACAACAAACTGGCGCCGACCTTCTCGCTCGAGCCAAAACCGGAGAACAATTAAGTACAGCGTGATAGTGAAGTAGCGAGAGGGCGAGATAGATTTTCCTACTTGCTCCCTCGCTACTTGCTATCTCGCTGATTGAGCCATTTCATGAAACTCACCGATTTATTCATCCACCGCCCCGTTCTCGCCGTGGTCATCAGCCTGCTGATCACCATCGCCGGTGTGCAGGCGATCCGTACCCTCAACGTTCGCCAGTACCCGCGCAGCGAAAACGCCTCGGTCACCATCACCACGGTCTACACCGGAGCCAGTGCCGACCTGGTGCGCGGCTTCGTCACCACCCCGCTGGAGCGGGTCATCGCCGCCGCCGACGGCATCGACTACATCCAGTCGGAAAGCAAGCTCGGCCTGTCAACCATCAATGTGCGCCTCAAGCTCAACTACGATGCGACCACGGCACTCGCCGAAATCGGCTCCAAGGTCGACCAGGTGCGCCGCGATCTGCCGCTAGAAGCCGAAGTGCCGATCATCAACATCGAGTCGGCCGACAGCCAGTTCGCCTCGGCCTACCTGAGCTTCACCGCCGAGTCCCTGCAGCAGAACGAGATCACCGACTACCTGGTGCGCGTGGTGCAGCCGCGACTGACCGCCATCGAGGGGGTGCAGCGCGCCGACGTCCTTGGCGGACGCACCTTCGCCATGCGGCTGTGGCTGAAACCCGAGCGGATGGCCGCCCTCAACATCACCCCGGCGCAGGTACGCGCCGCCCTGCGCGCCAACAACTACCTGGCCGCTTTCGGCCAGACCAAGGGCTCGCTGGTGCAGGTCAACCTGACCGCCGACACCAACCTGCGCTCGGTGGAAGAGTTCAAGCAGCTGGTGGTGCGGGAGCAGGCTGGCACGCTGGTGCGCATCGGCGATATCGCCGAAGTGGTTCTGGGCGCCGAGGACTACGACGCCGAGGTGCGCTTCTCCGGCAAGGCCGCGGGGTTCATGGGGATCTGGCCGCTGCCGAACGCCAACTCGCTGGATGTCATCAAGCGGGTGCACCACGAGATGGCCGATCTGCAGAAGGACCTGCCGGGGGGGATGCAGGCGCGGGTCGCCTACGATGCCACCAGCTACATCGACAACGCCATCAAAGAGGTGATCAAGACCCTTTCCGAGACGCTGCTGATCGTGGTCATCATCATCTTCCTCTTCCTCGGCTCGCTGCGTTCGGCGATCATCCCGGTCATTGCCATCCCGCTCACCCTGATCGGCGGGGTCTTCCTGATGCAGGTCTTCGGCTTCACCGTCAACCTGCTGACCCTGCTGGCCATCGTCCTTTCCGTCGGCCTGGTGGTCGACGATGCCATCGTCGTCGTGGAGAATGTCGAACGCCATCTCGCCGAGGGGCTTTCCGCCCTGGAGGCGGCGCTGCTCGGCGCCAGGGAACTGGTCGGACCGATTATCGCCATGACCGTCACCCTGGCGGCGGTCTACCTGCCGATCGGTCTGCAGGGGGGGCTGACCGGCTCCCTCTTCCGCGAGTTCGCCTTTACCCTGGCCGGGGCCGTCACCATTTCCGGGATCGTTGCCCTGACGCTCTCTCCGGTCATGTGTTCGCGCCTCCTCAAACCGGACATCGAGGAACACGGCCTGCCGGCGCGGATCGCCCGCGACTTCGGGCGGCTGCGCCGCTTCTACGGCCGTCTGCTCGATGCCACCCTGAACGCCCGGCCGGCCGTCTACCTGGTCTGGCTGGCAGTCTCGCTGCTTGCCGTGCCGATGTTCATGATGTCAGCCAAGGAACTGGCGCCGACGGAGGATCAGGGGGTCATTTTCGGAATCATGGACGCCGCGGCCAACGCGACCCTCGACCAGACCCGCATCTATGGCATCGCCGCCAACCAGGTCTTTCTCGACACCCCGGAAACCGACTTCACCTTCCAGATCATCTTCCCGAATTCAGGGTTCGGCGGGATGGTGACCAAACCGTGGGACGAGCGCGAACGCACGATCTACCAGATCCTCCCCGAGGTCCAGCAGAAGCTGCAGAAGATCCCCGGCATCCGCATGTTCCCGGTCACTCCGCCGGCGCTCCCCGGCGGCGGCCAGTTCCCGGTCGAATTCGTGCTCGCCTCGACGGCCGAGACCGGAGAAATTCTCGCCTTTGCCCAACAGCTCCAGATAGCGGCGATGAAGAGCGGCCTGTTCGCTTTCCCGCCGCTGATCGACGTGAAGGTTGACCAGCCGCAGACGCAGTTCGTCATCGACCGCGACAAGGTGGCGGCGCTCGGCGGCAACCTGATGCGGGTGGGAGAGGATGTGAGCGGAGGGGTCGGCGGCGGCTTCGTCAATCGTTTCGACATCGGAGGGCGCAGCTACAAGGTGATCCCGCAGGTCGAGCGGGTCGGCCGGCTCAACCCGGGGCAGCTGCAGGAGCTCTATGTGAGCGGCCCCGACGGCCAGCTGGTGCCGCTCGCCACGGTGGCAACCGTGAAGGAAAGCGTGGTGCCTCGCTCGCTCAACCGCTTCCAGCAACTCAACGCCGTCACCATCAGCGGCGTTGCGGTGCGCCCGCTCGACGAGGCGCTGCGCTTTCTGGAAGACGAGGCGGCGAAAGTTCTCCCCAAAGGCTATACGCTCGATTACACCGGCGAATCGCGCCAGCTGCGCACCGAGGGGAACAAATTCCTCCCCGCCTTCGCCCTGGCCATTGCCCTGATCTTCCTGGTGCTGGCCGCCCAGTTCAACAGCTTCCGCGACCCCTTCGTGATCCTGGCCGGTTCGGTGCCGCTGGCGCTGTTCGGCGCCCTGCTCTTCACCTTCCTGAAGATGCCCGACCCGAACGTGGCGTTCTGGACCAAGGGGTGGACCACCACCCTCAACATCTATTCACAGGTCGGGCTGGTGACGCTGGTCGGGATCATCTCGAAGAACGGCATCCTCATCGTCGAGTTCGCCAACAAACTGCAGGAGCGGGGGCGCCCCAAGCTGCAGGCGGTGCATGAGGCGGCGCTGACCCGCCTGCGGCCGATCCTGATGACCACCGCCGCCACCATCGCCGGGCACCTGCCGCTGACCCTGGTCACCGGCGCCGGCGCCGCCGCGCGGAACTCCATCGGCCTGGTGCTGTGCGGGGGGATGTTCATCGGCACCCTCTTCACCCTCTTCGTCGTGCCGTCGATCTACATGCTGGTCGCCAGGGATCACACCCACGACCGGGAGAAGGGGTTGATCCCGGAATAGCCACGGGACACCCGCAACAGGCGCCCCGATGACATAACAACCAGGAAGGGCCGGCAATTGCCGGCCCTTCCTGTTATTGCAGCTGCAGATACGCCTTGACGATCTGTTCGCTCTTGCGCACCGTCACCAGGCTGACGGGGAGGATCAGGACATTCTGCGGGTTATCCATCTGGACCAGGACAAATCCCTCTTCATAAAGCGACACGTGGTGAATGCGCCCGATGTTGCGGCGCACAAAGTTGTCGATCTGCCACCAACTGACGAAGGTATCCTTCTCCAGTAACTCCTTGATCTGGCGACCGTGTTCGGGGTGGAAGTAGTAGCGGTTGAGCATTTCCTTCGAGACCCGGTAAGAGGGGGTGATGATCAGGGCATTCTCGGTAAAACTTTTGGCACCCTTCATCTCCGGGGCACGCTTGGCGGCACTGTAGAGCTGGCCGATGGTGTACTGCGGCGGCGTGGCGTGCAGCAGACGGGTTGGCCCAAAACTCAACAGCATCAGCAGGATGACTGCCGCGCGGCAGATGGAGCGGCTATCGATCAAAGGTGTTCCGACTCTCAGCATTTGGCTCTCTTTTCTCGCTATCTCGCTATCTCGCTATCTCGCTATCTCGCTATCTCGCTATCTCGCTATCTCACTATCTCACTATCTCACTATCTCACTATCTCACTATCTCACTATCTCACTATCTC